>NZ_JAECVV010000001.1:0-441297 GCF_016055145.1 Thermoactinomyces sp. CICC 23799 | reverse complement strand
TAAGCCGAAGTTGTGATAAGACTGCCCGGCTTTTGCATTAGTGACAATCTTACCCGGTTTTGTTCTTCCTTGAGCGTAAAGCTCATTTTGTTCCGCAAAAGTTCGCAAGCCATCTGTAATCAAAATATCCAAACCAGCTTTTTCTGCTTCAGTTAATGCCTTTTCTGCTGCAGATTTTACTTGTGGTTGCAATTCTGAAATTCGTTTTTGGTTGGTGCTTGCATAAGTCATGGCCATTAGAATCAACTCCTTTACTTCTGTTCTTTTTCAGTTTTGGTTGACTCTTCTTTCAGAACTTCAATTGCTTTTTGAAGTTTTGGCGGGATCGGTAATCCGGCACGACCAGCATTTTTAATAATGCTGATCAATTCGTTTACAACAAACCACATCAAAGTTGAATCCCGGATGACTTCGCCAGTGTTTAATAGTAAATCAGCTATGTGGGCAGTAGAAATCAAACAGAAAACCCCAATTTTCTTTGCAAGACCAACAGTTCCTTTGATTGAGGAAATTCTGCCCTTTTTTCCGGCGGCCATCATCCCGGTAATAACATCTAAAAACCACAAAGCTATAAAAATCACAAATAGATCATGCCAAGAACCAAAGATAAAAATAAGAACACCACCCAAAACAGAAGTTATGAGTTTAAGAACATATTCCATCGACACAACCCCTTCCACAGAATTAATCCCAGAAGTATTTGTACACGGTTAATTGCTCTGTCATATCGTACCTTTTGAGTGGTTCCACTGGATCACCCACTTCAGTGGGAATCGTATTGGGGATGTTGTCAGGAATAATAATAAAAGGGGTAACAATACCCCCTACACTATTCACCCGATAATCTGAAAAGATGTGAACCCCGTTTTCTCGAAATTCCACTTCCACCCTGTCATTCAACAAAGAATAAGATTCAATTACATCTCCATTGTGAAAAATCAGTTTTTTCATAGTAATTTCCCCTTCCTACCATGTGATTTCTAAAGTTGCAGTGGGTTCCATTACACAATAGTAATTTTGCGATGTGTTTGAGGTATAAATTGCAATTCCCTTAGCACTTCCATCCCGTAATGCACGTGCATAGGAAATTGGCAGTTCAACCCATTTTCCTTCTCCAATGTTGAAGTTGGCCAAATTCCCTGCACTGTTTGATAATGTTGGCATTTCGCCTTGTACTCCCGTTAAGTTATGGGTCCAGAAATACAAGGGAACTGGTTTATAATAACCACCTTTAGATTTTCGTTTCAGATAGATTCGAATGGATTTAGGATTTGTTCCAGCCAATGTTTGCCGGATATCACTGGAATTGAAAAACCACAAACCTCTATGTGTCCCTGCTGGTGACCATGAACCACCATTTCCTTGCTTTGGATCATCGGCATTCCAGCCATACACCGTATCCCAAGACTTGGTCAATGTCGCATTCCACGTTTTCTTTCCGGGTACTGAAGTTTCTGGAGCAGAACCTCCACTATCCAATGACCAAGATCCTTGAATAATTCCTCCGTTAATTGGTGCAGTATGTCTTTCTGGATTCGCTCCGGCAGGTTGTGTTCCGTATCCTGCAATAATTGTTGTATCCGATGCCTTCATACCAATCGGACCATTACCGGAACAATTCACAACCTTAATCATTGCACCAAAAACACCATAAATCAGAGAATCAGTTGCACCATAACAGCTAACATTTATCAGTTGAATATTTGCTCCTTCAGATGCTGCACAGAAGAGGGCTTTTTGAGATGCCTGGAGCGTCATGTTTTCAACAGTTACCCAGTTTGATACTAACGCTCTAATGCAGGCATAGGGTCCACTATCTTCAGGATGAGTTTCACCTGTATGAATGACCGTTCCATTTCTTAACCTGATCCTTTGTGTGCAGGAAGCAACCCGAATGAACCCATTTAACGTTGAACCGCCCAAATCAATTTGGACTATCCCGCTTCCACTCTTACCTGTCAGTTCAATGACTTCATTGAGTGTTGAATTTTCAGCAACATCAATTGAAATGTAGCCCTCATTGATTTCAGGAATCTGAGAAATCGCATGTTGCAATGACTGAAAAGCTGTGGACCAGGATTTCCCGTCATTATTGTCTGATCCGTTTACAGGATCTACAAAATATTCAACACGATCAAAATTCTTGGTTACGACATTGTTTCCAGAAATTTTTCCAACAAACAGTTCATCAAATCCACGTGTTTCAGCATCCAATTGACACACAATTTCATTTTGATCATCTAATAGTAGCATCCGACCATTTTTCCCAATACCGTCTACAACCCCTCCGAGGTATAAAGAACCTCCACGAACCCGGTCCGCCAACATGGTTCCGGCCACAATTTTGTCTGCATATGCACCGTCTCCGGTTATGAAGGTGCCTTCTGAGAAGTCCCACCCTGCTGCAGTTGCAGGATCATTTGCAGGATTTCTTTTGTTGGATAGTGCAATAATCCCATTGTTCAGTAAAATTGCCCTAGATGGATTATTGTCAGGTCTTTTGTCTAAAAGCAAAATACCATCATCAGTATGTCTTACAGTTCCTGATCCCCCAATAATTTCATTCCTGAGGGTATCAATATAACCCTCAAGCCAAGAGGTAGGAATAGTTCTATCTTGCTGACGTTTTTCCGTATCATAGTTCCGCTCAGCATCTTTGAAAGCATTTTGCACGTTCCCCATAACAATTTTTGTATTCTCCGGATTTAACAAATCACGTTCAAGCTCAACAATTCGTGCATCCAATCTAAGTTCAGGTTTGAATGTTTTATCTATACAAGTTACCGTATCCCCTAACCTCACGGCCTCGTGTTCATGCCCTTTCACAGATTCCAAATCAATTACTTCAAGTTCGTAACTGATCACAGGAAATTTCATCACTTTCAACGTTTCCCATGTTTTTTGAAGTAGAACTTCAGGATCTTCTTCATCTTCAAATTCAACAATTCTAGTCCTGTGGACTAAGCCATTTGGAGAAGGTCTGCCAAATTGCTGGAGGGCTTCTTCATCGCCCACCCAATCTTGACCTAAAGGTTTATCCACCGGATCACCTTTATCAACAGATCACTCTACTTCCCGGAAGTCAAGTTTACGGCCATATCCTGTCCCTTCCTCGTTTTCAACACCCTTTCCCCGACCAACCAAAGCTGTTGCCAAGTTGGAAGTATCAACCCTTCTTTTTACAGTTTTTATATCCTTGCCATAAACAAACCGTTTTCCTCTGTTGGTTCCTCTTTTCTGGACCAGGTCAACATATCGTGCAATAATTTTGTTTCCCACAAACTCAGTCCTGAACTGTAATTCTCCCCCAAACAGTTCAGCCAGTTCATGAATGCATTCAAGTGCAGTTTTGTTATAAAAAACACGGGTGCTTATTCCTGGTACATTAACATTCCCGACACTCCATCTTGTGTCTTGAAGTATTTGATTTAACATATACTCAGCATCACGATTTTCCGGTCTGATGTCTCTAATAACATAATCATTTAATTCCAAGCTCGAAGAATCACAAACAACCCGTTTAAAAAGACCATCTGAATGTTCATCCTCAATCTCCCGGATAACAAATTCATTCCAATTTCCATCCGGATCTTTATACAAGACAATGTTTTCCTCAATCAAATACTCTGCTTTGTCATGGTCAGAAGGAATCACAAATTCAAGATAGTTTTCACCATTAATGATTTCTCTGTGAATTGCTTCTAATAAAACAGAAGCAGTTCCCCGGTTTTGGAGAACTGCCTTAACCTTCTCATCTTTATCTAAAATCCACAGTTTCAAATTCTCCATATCACAACCACCTTTCTGTGAAAGCAACATCCACAGTTGCAACCCCTGCCGGATCAATTCCTATCACGTCACCATTTTCTACGGAAAAGAAATCCGAATCTAAATCAATGCTTTCCATGATGGAAGCACCATTTAAGCGGACCACTTGATTTTCACAGTCAACAACAAGCACATCATTGGGTTGGAAATTGTGGATCACTTGTATATATTCGTCACCGTCAGTGATTCGGAAATTATCAACACTTGCTGCAAATGTGATGGTGAACACAGGGTATGCTTCGGCGGTTCCTTGATAGACAATGTTGGAATCCCCTATAGCTGATAAAGTGTTATCAAACGGGTAAACATTGGCTGTTAAACTTGGTCCAGAAGGATCTGTAGAATTAGCACGTGCAGCAAAATAACTTGCATCCTTAAATTCATTAGATACAACCAAATCATCAATTAGACTACTCCATTGATTGTTTCCTTCCTTGTCACAGCCAATATATAAATAAACGGTGCCAATCAAATCTACAGATTCCACAGATACTGATTCGACCAATGAACCGTCTAAATATAACCAGAAAGTTGTAGCGTCCCATGTCAGCCCCAAATGATGCCATCCTATTTCAGGTGCTTCAGTTTCAGCTAATTTCTGACCATCATACCAAAATTCATATATGTTTTCGTTTCTAAATATCTGAGTCCGATAAGTGCCATCAGTATCAAGCAAATAACGAACCGAGCTTTTACCATCCTCATAAACGTAAAGGTCTACTGCTCCGTCTGTCTCTCCATCTGACGGATCTATCAAATCTTGGACATGAATTTTCAGGCTTTCACCTTCCCTTGTCCCAGTGGTATGCCATCCTGTTGCATAAGATTTTTGTTCTAACTGCCACCTAGAAACATTGTCAGGAGTTACTCGGATTGCGGAAGTTGCTGGACGGATTTTATAGCCTTGCTGTTGTATATACCATATCAATGTTGGTTCAAGAATTGGTGTTTGACCAGTGTCTGAAGTGGACAAGGTATACCGCAAATACAGGGATTTTCCTGACAAATCAGTTCCTGCAGGAATTAATTGGCCACCATTTTCAACTGTGGTCCAATTTGTTTGATCCAAACTTGATTCAAAGACAACGCTTGTTTCAAGAGGTCTTTCAACCTCCACCCATTCTAGAATTGAATTTTCAGCAATTCCGATTGAATCTACTGGGTATTCAGGAAGTTCAATGGTCAACTCCTGGTCCTTATAAATGCTTTCGCATTCTGCCCATAAGTCTTGCCTTTCAGGTGGGTTGATGAGTGCCCTGTATATTTTTGTTTTAAAATCAGGTCTTTTATAAAGAATATCCATCAATAAACATTCTGGGTGAACAGTGGTTCCCATGTATACCATGGCCGTCTTTTTCCCTGAAGTATCTCCTAAATATTCAACCTTACCAGCAAACCAGTTTTTCAACTTTTCCCTTTGTTCGGGTGTTCCTGCATTAGAATCTTCATCCTCCAGGTCATCACAAATGATCAAATCGGGACGGTGCCCGTTCCAGTTTGCCCCACGAATTGCCTGACCTGTTGAATATGCTTCAACCAAGGTTAACAAATTCGGAGTATCACCTGTATCTTCCCGAGCAATAAAGCTTGTGGAATTGTCTTGTTTGTTCTTCTGCTCTTTCGGATGTAAAAGTGGACCAAAATCGTTTCTTAACTTTTCATTATATTTAAGTTGTGTTTTTAACCAATCAAGGTTTTTCGTTGATACGTTTGGAGTTTCAGAAATTGCAATAATGTACTTTCTGTTTCTGAAAACTACTTCACGACAAGGAAAAGACTTTGAAAGGTATGTTGACTTTGCATGGCCACGTGGTGCAGCCACACAAATTTTTGCATTCTTTTCCACCAAGGAAACATGGTTCATGATATCGCAGATTTCCAAGTGAAAGTCTGCAAATTCATCTGGTGATTTTAAGTCAAACCCGTCAAGGTTTCCAGCTTTGTTGTCGGGGTTTCCAGCTTCGCTAAAATATTCCCAAGTGAAATAGGCCAAATCCACTTCTGACCTATGTACCCTCTTTAATCTTCTCACTTCTTTAGCAACTTGCGACATTTCAATTGCCTTTTCCGGATCAATGTCAACAAGTTGTTCAAGCTTAGTAATATTGTAATCAGATTTAACCTTTTCAATATACTTTTCGTAAGTTTCGATGATTTCTGCACGTTCTTCACGTTTGACAAATCGTTTTTCATCTGCAAGCCAAGCCAAAGCTTTCCACCCCCTATTCTAAAGACAAAATAAAAACCGCATTTTAAATCATGCGGTCTAACCTGTAATTAACAAAATCTTTATCCTGTATCAGGTTTTCAATATCCCTTTCAACCTCTTTTAATTGCAATTCTTTTACTATTTGCTCCATTATTAAATCAAAATATTTATACTCCTTACTTAGATATGAATCTACGCTTATTATTTTACCTAGTGGTTTTGACTTTGAATTATCATATTTCCCAATTCGGAAATTACTCCATTTTGCTGCAAGATACTCGTCTAATAAATCCTTTAATTTCCTAGACACAAAGGGATTATCATAATATTTCCATAAACCATCAATTCTTTCATGCATTTTCTCTACATAATCATGAAAACTATCAAATTCTTCATCCTTTTCAGAAGGATCTACAGTAAGATAATAAGACTTTTTATAGTCTTTATAATATATTATTGGATCGAATTCTAAGTTTGATAATTCTTTCATAATTTGTGGGTAAATTTCCATTCTCTTTTCAAGGATTTTGTCCCTGATTGTTGCCCGTGCTTGGAACTTCATAGCATCATAATTCATTTTCTGAATTTCCACAGTCATTTTCTGAGTCTTTGTGTTGAAATAAATTGTCACGGAAATCATCATGACGGAAGTAATTACGCTAGCTACCAAATTTACAATCGCAGCATTAACTTCAGGACTCCATTTTTGAATTTGGGAAGTTGTGTATAGGAAAATACCTGTAAACCACATAAAAAGAAGCAACACGATAAAAGAAAGAAGTATTATAATTTGCTTTTTCCATTTTTTACATCGTCTCCTAAGAACCCTTTTTAGTAAAACCCAATCCAATTAAACAACCTCCTAGCAGAATCTTTTATATTATTCGATCCTGCCAGAAAGTTTTTGTCAAGTTACAATTTATCCTCTCTCCTTTTTATGATTATTTACCCTTTTTCAATTCTTCATTTTCTCTTTTCAACGACTCAATTTCCCTTCTCAACATTTTGTTCTTCTCTTTCTCGAGTTCAAGCTTTTCTTTATCATTCATTATTTATTCCTCCTAATATCTGAGTATCGGGAATTATTGCATAAGTTTATCGTATATGAAATTAAAAATCTGACGGATAGCCTCCCCAGGCGTAAATGTCGGATCATGAGGATTTACTCGCACAGTTGACCAACCCAGAACCTTTTCCATGTGTTCATTTCTTCTTCTCTCATAATCAGCGTCTCGGTCTTTGTGATCGTCTTCGTCAACTTCAACCCCTAGATTTAATTCAGGAAAAAATAGATCCACCTTGCAAGTTTTATCCTCAAACTCAAAGCTAGTTTGATCACTAATTTTAAACTTATCCCCAAATGCTTTCATAATTTCACCAAGAACAGTTGCTTCTGGAACTTCTTTTACAACATCCATATTGACAAATTGTGCGATCAAACTTGCTTCTGGTTTTCGAGAACGCTCAATTACGATTTTTAAACCCTCGCTATTTACAAAAATAATACGATTGAACTTCTTAAAATGATATCCTTCCCGCAATCTATAAGTTATAGCGTTTGTGCTTTTTAAACCCAATTTATCTTTAATATCTTTAGCACAAATATATGCAGTTTCGCCTTCATATCTAACTTCTGCATTAGGTTCAAGTTGTTTTAATACTTCAATAAGATCTTTTGGTTTGAGTTTATCAAGTTGTTCTTTATAAATAGCAATTCCATACTTACGGATTGACGGCAAAACTTCATGCTTTACCCATCTTTTAAAGTCATATAGCTCCTTTTTTTCTACTTCTCAAAACAAGGTCATACAACCCGGCTTCAGATATAACCAAGACTTTCTGTTTTCCTCCAAGGGTCTTAATATTATTAAGGCTCTTTTCATCATCGTCTAAAGACTTAAAAGTAGCAGATCTATTCTTTTTAGTGACTCCCATTAAATCAGCAACTGTGCTTCCTATAAACCAAAATTCATCATTTTCATCAACCATTGCAGGAAGTTTTAAACCTTTAAATTCAAAATCAACTTCAGAAACAACCTCAACTTCAGTTCCATTATGTTTTTTAATCGTGTTATCTTTCATGCTGCATCATCTCCTAGTTTGAAAGCTGCAAAATAGAAAAGACCGCAAGTTCATCACCTACGGTCTACTTTTACTAGCTCTGCTCAACTCTGCTAAGCTCAAACTAGGATAAATTTGAAACTTACACATCCTTGTAGAAAAGAAAAAGCTGACACTCAAAATTGAGCATCAGCTTTGTTTTGTCCTAGTTGATTGTTTAAAAAGGGTTTCCCCTACGGCAAGGATTCGCATGCAATTCCGTCATGGTCTCTGTCAAGACCATCTACATTATTGGATGGACTCCCGCCCTTAGCTTCAAAATATCGCTGAGCTTCTGCTTGGCTTGAAAAATCGCTGCAGTCTTTGTCCCCACCACTATAAACTGGTGTCACTTTTGGTTTTGTTTCTTGGTTTTGTTCTTCCTTTTTAGCTGCCTGGACCACAGATTCATCAAAACCATTGGATGTCACATAACCGTCTATGGACCAGATCCCCACCTTTTTATTTTTGGCTTCTTCTTGAATTGATTCAAATTTTTCTTGGTATTTTGTATTCGGTGGGTATACTGCAACCCTTGCCAATCCCTCACTCAGCAATTTTTCCTGAAGGGATTCTCCATTCACATACACATAAGCCAAAACCCTGTTGTATTTGTCCCTTTGTTCTGCATCATATTCCAGTTCAACTGTGGTCCCGTGTGTAAGCAACTCACCTGTAAAGTTGCTTGCTTCCTCTCCAAAAGGTTGTTTTGGCTTATTTGGGTGTTTAGTTTCTGGAGTATCCACGAGGATCAAGCGTACTGTCTCCTCTTTGTCCCCAATTTTGGCCTTGAATGTGTCTCCATCAACAACTTCGATAACTTGTGCTTTGATCCGGCTTGTTGCCTGGTCAGTTTTTTGCTGTGCTTCTTGGGCTGTTGGTTTTTGTGGTTGTGTTGCTTCCGTGGTGGAATCACCAAAAAAGCTTGAAAGCATGGCTATGCCAAGAATAACAGCACCAAAGCTAACACCAGCAATTCCAGTCCCAATTAGCCGAACCGCCCAAGGCTTCAAATCAATTTCTTTCTTGACTTTCAATTGCTGCAAAATCTCCTTGTAAGTCTCAGGTTTGACTATTAATGCTAAACCGACTAGACAAAAAATTGCTCCTCCAACGGTGAGAACAATGGACAGAAGAATCATAATAATCGCCAGAAGAACAATGGCACCAATAAATGTGCCCAAGCCTCCAACACTTTTCTTTCCGGCCATAAAGCAAACCCTCCATCAACCAATTATTTAGTAATATTTGGAACATTGATTAATTCGGAGGGTTCGGCAATTTTTATGGCCACTTTTCGAAATTTTTTCTTTAATCAGTTTTACTCATTTTTATTTTTAAGAAGGTCTTTCCTTCTCACTATATACGCATTATATAGCGGAAATGGGGTGTTTTTGAAAAAATCATCTTGCAATTCGGTAGATTATAGCTTTAAATTTCAATTGGATCAGTTAATTCACATTTGGAAGGTGACCTTACTTGAATAACTATGTCCTGCCCGTGATTACAGCAATCCTTTTGCTGGGACTTTTTTATGTATATAGAAAATTTGGATACTCCATTGTTTCATTTTTCGCATTCACTATTGTAGTTTTGGGGATCTTCATTAGTTTTACTCTGTATGATTCTGTAAGCGAATTTTGGGATGACTTGCGTCCGGAACTGATCGGCTTAACCTTTGATATTGGCTTGATTTATATACTCTTGGAGTTTTTTAGGCGAAAGGATGAACAAAAAGAAAAAGAAAGAAAAGAAAGATCGGCAATATCAGGCCATCTTCATACTCAGTTAGAGCAATTTATTAAATTTATCTCCATCAGATTTTACTATTGTGTAACTGGAAGAACTACCTCATCAGTATCTGATGAGGATTTGGTAGAAATCTTTACAGATATTGATTTTTATTTCAATGAGAATAAATTCAGTTCATTCATTACAAAAGTATCAGTAGATGATCTTCATTTGTATAAAGTTGAATCTATTAGTGATGTTAGAATTGATCTTGATGCATATGCAGTAACTGTTTCAACATTTGATTTATTATTTAGGATTCCAGTACAAAAACAAATCGAAAAATTTATTATTATGTACCAACGAATAATACCAGATACATTATATACATTACTGATTAATTTAAATAAAGAACTATCAGTCAGTATGTATTTTGAAGAATGGTTGGTAGAAAATAAAGAGGAAAGCATTTCTCTGCTAAAAAAGAGGTTAAAACGAATTGCAGCAATAATTATAGGACTCCGTGAGTATTTAAATAAAATAAAAATGGAAAGTTTATTTTCAAAAGAAGAGAAACTCAGAAGGAGTATTGAAAGTAAACGGGTGAAAATTTGGTTACGCTATTTGAAAATATCGAAAACTCTTCGTGGTCGTATCCGAAGGTTAAGAAAACGAAAGCATATCACCAAAGACAACGACACACCAACAAACGCATGATTAAGCATGTCACGGTTCTTCCTTGTCTTGAGATCGCATTTCCCAAAAGTTATTTTTGGTATGTAGATTTATTTTCTACAAGCCGCAAGAAAAATAACCCCTAGCTTGGGGGTTCAGCTTATCTTGCTTTAAGTTTTGATCGTAATCATTATTATATTGGGGGACTAATTACGCCTGAACACTTAGGGGTTATTATAGGAAAAACCGTGGGAATATTTATGGTGATCCTAATTATTCGTATGTTTTTCAAAAGCGAAAAGCTACTAAGGAGAAGGTTTGAAGTTGTATGTTTATTTTTCGGATTAGGTATCTTATATAGCTTTGGTACATATCAAAGTTTAAATGATTTTTTAGATGACATGCATTCTGAGTTAATCGGTATGTGTCTAGAAGTGGGTTTAATATACTTTTTTATTGATGCTAGTTTAGAAAATGAAAGAAAAAGAGAAGAGAGAGAAAAGGAAAAAAGGCTTTATCAGTTCATTTTAAAGGACCCCTTGGATTCACTCTTAAAAAAACTTGAATCAAGATATATAAGTCTTTTTGATACATCATTAATGAGTTTTTCAGAAATGAGGTTATCTGAAGAGTTTTTCGAAAAACCTAAAGAAATCAGATGGAATTTATTTAGATCTGACCAACGTAAGAGCAACTCATATGAATATGAGTACAAAGATTATTTTCAAAACTATGCCGAAAAAGAAATCAGAAATTTTTTAAATTCCTATCAGAACATACTTCCTCAACATTTAGTACTTGACCTTTTGTACTCAGAAAGGGTAATAAAGGAAACTTGGATCGCCTTAGGCTCTAAAGAAACATTGGCACTCCACATAAACCTAATTGGGTTAATCATTTTTAGGATAAAAGAATACACGGAGTATCTAGACAAAGAATGGCAAAAAGGAATGAATGAGTTAATACACAGAAGAAGGCAGATGATTACTAGGCAGAAGAGATGGAAACAAAGATACGGGAAAATAAAGCAATTTTTCACAAGATCACAAAACAAAGATAAAGACAACGGAATTTCTACAGACGCTTAATCTTACTCCCTCCTTTTTGGAGTCACATTTTCCAAAAGTTATTTTTGGTATGTAGATTTATTTTCCGCAAGCCGCTGACCACAACTACCCCCGCCTGGGGGGTTTTTGTGTTTTGTTTTCGGAAAATTTTTTCTAGTATTGATGTTTATGTATAGATTGTAGAACTTGTAGAATTTCTATATAATATAATTTGTAAGGTTTGCTGAACCTTGAAAACCAAATATCTAAAGGAGGATCTTTGCATGAAGTACTTTTCTAACGTGCAATCTCTGGATGACTTGAAACAGCAGTTCAAGAAACTTGCAAAGAAATATCATCCTGATGTTCAAGGCGGATCAAACGAAATAATGAAACAAGTTAACGCCGAATATGAATACCTAAAGAAACTCCTACACGAACAAGTAGGGAAAAGGAAACTAAAGCGGAGCAAATGCAGGACGTTGCATTACGTGCCATGCTGGAGCACTTGGCAAGATACCCGCAGGATGTAGAAATTGAACTTTGTGGGGTTTGGATTTGGGTTTCAGGGAATACCTACCCAGTTAAAGAGGATTTGAAAGAGAAAGGCTTTAAGTGGTCCCGTCCAAAGAAAAAATGGTACTGGTGCCCTTATGAACTCGGAAAGAAACAACGGATTAATACGCCAATGGACCAGATTAGAAAGAAATATGGCTCATTCGCCGTGAAACGAAATGAGCCACTTCTGCTTGAAAACGAGTAAATTATACGCCTATGGGAAGGGAAATCTAAATCCCTTCCCTTTTATTTTGCCTTTTTTGGGTCAAGTATGCAAGCATTAAAAGTCATTTATAAGGTTACAAAATCCGTGTTTTGTAACCTTGCATATTCAATGCTAACAAAACCCGCACAGAATCAAGGGTTTTAAGGTTTGATGTCCGCAATTTTTATTACATTAAATTGCGATCTGGCATTTCCCTGGACCATTTCACAGTCAAAATTGCTGGTCCCGAAAATTTTCAGGGTGACCGTCCATTTCCAGGTTGCACGAAGTGTTTTTGAGCTAATTGTAACACCAATTATACTAAAAACCTGCCCAAAATTTCCACCTGGTTTTTAAACGAAAATTCGCACAAAAACAAGCACAATCCAGGCAATTCCTTCCCCGAAATTCTCCTATGTTACTTTTATAAATTTTTTAGCTCTTCCCTGATCGTTGCGAGGTCAATTTGATTGTTTACTTGTACGTTCGGCTCATCAGCATCCGTTAAGTTGTTAACTTGGAAGATCAATTTTGCGGCCGCTGCATTTCTGTCTTCAACTGCCGCAGCTACCATGGCATCCAGTACATCCTTCATGTGGTTTTTGCAGTGGTTTCTCAGTACATGCTTAAATTCGCTCTCAAAAAGCGGATCTTTCATCCATCTATGAATGGTCATTCTGCTAACTCCAATTTCTTCCGCAATTTCTTTTTGGGTTCGTTTTTTCATCAGCAATTCCATTGCTTTAAAATGTCTCTCGTCTAATTTTTTCATACGATAACCTCCTTTTTCTTTAGTCAATCTCCCGGCACGCCACTTACACAGTGAACGAATATACCACTGTGTCAAGTTCGTGCAGGTGGCCGCCACCTCTTTGCTGGCGAAACTTCGACTTATATATTTTTTGAATTGAAGATTTTCACAGCAGAAAAGTTGAATGAATGAAGAATTTTTATTTTAACTCTTTTCTCTCTGTGATTGATTTCTTGTAAAAAGACTTGTTAAATAAACCTTGATTATTTATATTTTTCTTTTTATATTATTTTTCTTTTTCTAGTTATTTATTTATTTAAAATGTTGTCTGTGTAACTGTGGGTTGAACTGTGAAATGAACTGTGCTTTAACAAAATAAAGAAATCCCACAGCCAAAAATGGCCATGGGAAAGGGTTTGATGATTTCAGAATATCAGCTTTGGAAGTCGTGAAAGACTTCAGTGTATCGGCTTTGGAAATCATCAAAAAGTCTTTTACTCAATTGCTTCTGAACAATTGGGACGATTAAAAGGGGAAAATCCCCTTCATATATTACGCCAAATATAGCGGAAATGTTTCCACTTAATCATTTTTTTATGCAATCAACCTCAACAATTCTTCTCTCTTAATTTTCCTATCACTGCCTGCCGGATAATTTTCCAATAGGTATTGTTTTAAACGATCTGCCCATTCTTCTTGGTAGCCGTTTACTTTTACGATTTTTTCCATAAAGATCTCGATGGATTGATCACTTTCGCTTTCAAGCAATTGTGGGAAATAATCTTTCTCTAATTGATAGGCTTTCCATATAGCATAACAGATGCCATCAAATATGCAGAAGAATAGAGATAGTAATGCAGGATTATCAACCACTCCCGGATAGTGCTCAATGAAAACCAGTGCTTCATCTTCATCAGCAAACACGTCATAAATGTCCACAGCACTATATTTTCTATTTTTAACCCAATCCCAGCACATATCCACCACTCTTTTGATCCGATCATACCAATCGTAGTTTTTCGTTTGATCTGAAAGTTTTTCTGTCAAAGTTAATACAAAAGCAACTTTGGCATCTTCATTTATATTTTTGTACCACTTCATAATTAAAGCCCCCCATATCACTCATATTTATATTGTTTACCATCTTTTACTATGAAGAAATGTCTTTTAGTAACTTTTCTTCCCCCTCGAGAAATCTGGCCAGTAGACGAACTTCCAAATCAAGAGTCCTTCGGTAATTAATTTTGTATTGAAAAAGAGGGTGGGTCACAGTATCATGCATTCGCCGCTCATATGCGGCAAAAAATCTTTTTTTCGGTTGTTGTTTGAGCTGACAGTTTTTTAGAACTCCAATAAAAGTCATTGCTTGTTGGAACATTTCTTTATCCCATTTTCGTACAACTTGGGTCTGTCGCTTTGGGTTCCACTGAATATCTTCGCGGGTATCCGTGTATAAATGAAGAATTGGTTGTAACCTGTAGGTTTCCAAAGTATTTAAGATGTCCAACCAAGGATCAGATTGCTTCTTTCTTTGTCCTTTTGATACTCTTCCTCCCATCGTGGGTCTCCTTGCATTTTCAGTTTCATCCATCGAGGTTTTCTCCCTGCTTTGGATATTCCTTTTCCTGATACAGTGTTGGGATCCACAAGACGCCCCAACCAGGTACTTGCTGATTGAGATGCATTTCCGGTTATAATACATTCATACATTTTTCGAAGTGCAGACAAAATGTCTTCGGGTTCTCCGACTTCACCCGTCCGACTTTGTCGCTGGCGGATGTGGTCCATCAGCTGTCGCTGAATCTCTTCTTTACTCTGACTTCCCACTGCTTCCTGACGTATCAGCAACAGAAAATTCATGTAATAGGCTACACCTTGATTAAACAGCTCATGTGTTTTCCAAATCCCTCGGCGCAACATTTTTGGTGTTGTAAAATAAACTCAAAAATTAAAACCCTTTCTTTAAACTCGATAGGGATTCAAAACGTCTCAGAAGGAAAAATAGAAGCTCACTAACATACGCCTAAGAGATTCTATTTTGCCATTCATTATTCGCTTTTCATTTTCACTTGGACATCATGCACAACGTCCATGATGCTAGCATTTATGCTAGCACTAACGCTAACCACATTAGTGTTAGCAAATTTTGAAAAACAACAAGATTTCATCTTATGAATTGCTGAATCGTCAATGGAATCATTATCTTTTACGTCCGTTCTGATTCATTATAGATATTACCATTAAAATAATACTGACAATGACTGCTAGTTGCTCCCAGGTCACCAAATTTGCATTCATTTAAATTCCTCCTTTCAAAAAAGACGCCCATTATGGCGTCTTTTTTGAATTAGTAATGATTTCACAAGCAATATGGAAGAACAGGAAATGATTTTTTCTCTCCTTAACTCTTTTCACTAAAACATAATGGGAAGCCACAGTTCTAAATTAGACATTTGGGATGAAATTTTTTTGCAAATCTCCAAATCTCCCCCCTTCATAAGTAATATACCTATCAGGGGGTCATTTTTAGGGTCAAAGTATTAATTTTTTTGTTTTTGCGCACAAAAAAAGCTGCCTGAATAAGGCAGCTTTTTTTCTTTTAAGGACGTTCCAAAACATTGACGAGAATACGGTGGATAACCTCGTGGTCGCGCGGATCGTGCAGGCGATAGTTCTTACCTGGCAGTGTGTACCACTCCTCGGCGCCGACGTATGTAATAGACATTTTAAGAGTTCCGGCGTCATCGCATGTAGTTCGTAACATGAGGTCGCCACTAATCACACCGACTTCGTTTGTCATCACACCATGAGTTGCAGTAAATGTTGATGTTATTTCTTGCATCCGAGTAACTCCTTTCTCGGGTTGCAAATTAATAAGAGCAAGTATTGAGCATGCTTTGTAGTGCAGTCTTTTCCGACGATTGCAAAGTCAAACCCCATTTATATTTCACTCGGATCCACCACTTAGCGTACGCACAATGTGCGCCAGCCCTTGATGGCTTCCACGTTGATGGGTCCTGGTCTCCCTTGCTTCGGTTGCTACTGGCAGACACTGCGATGAGTTGGGGGTTGTCAAGATCATTTGCAAATGCTTGGCGCTTTTCTTGGGTCCATGCATTGGCACCGCTTCGCCATGCTTCTGCGAGGGGAACTACATGATCGATGTCGATCTCGGATGGTGAATAGGCGGTAACCCCATCGTAGTAGGAATACCATTTTCCGGAGGTTACAGGGCATTCACCCTCATAATAGTCAGCATCGCGCTTTAAAACAACTTGTCTAGTGTTACAACCGTCTCCTTGATTGATCCAATGTGGGAACTTGTCCCTCGAGTACCCTGTCATCGATCCTTCGGGAGCAACGGTCAGTGCGTTAAGTTCAGCTTGAGCCTCTGCCAGCGATGGAGTATCAGGAAGCGCCGAGGCTGTTGGCATATCAAAGGTAACACCAGATAGCGCCAGGATTATGGCAAGCCAAACTGTCAAAATAGATTTCATAGAACTCCTCCTTAGTTATTATTTCCAACACAATTATATCCGAACATTCATAATAAAACGATCTTTATACAATACCATGATTAATTTATTTTCTATCAGAAGCTTTTTCAATAAAATAAGCCATCCTTTCTCTTTATAGGGCAGCTTATTTCTTATGAGTGTAGTTTATGATTTTATCAATAGATTGTGTTCTTTTCTTCTTTATATCATTATAAGTAAAACGCATAACCTTCCATCCTTTGCGCTTCATAAAAGCATTACAGCGGCGGTCGAACAGACAGACATTAACTTTAGTTTTAATCTTTTATTCCTCTTTTTCCCTTTAATAGAATAGTAGCCACTTTCCACGGATATTTCCCAATCCAAACAAATGGATTGACGAAAGGAGCGAATGTTTTTCTCCCCAAAAATCCAATCACCAAAAAAAGCACAAGAAACACCCAATAATAAACCAGAATCAGTAACCCAAAACACAAAAACAATAACATATATCCAATGAGAATTAGTCTCCATGCCCACCGGTCAATGACCGGATTTCTTTGTACTTCCAGACCAATCCAAATCAAAAAAATTTGGTACAGTTTATATGTTAGCAAAAATATCAATATAGAATTTGAAATTATCATAATCCACTCAATAATTTTTGCTCCACTTTCAATCATTTTCCCTCTCCTTTCTTGTAACATGATGTGTAACATCGAAGTGAAATGATGTTACACATCGTAGCCGAAAACCCATATAACTTCGATATTTTCTCTTAGCAAAAATCCGGGAAAGGAAATCCATGTTACATGTTACAGTTAGACAAAATACACTAGTTTTTTTCCGTTTCTTTGTTCTTGAAGTTTCAACTCTTTTTTTATACGCTGGAATGTCATTCGGGAAATATTAAGTTCCTCGCAAATTTCCTTTGTTGTTAAACCGGGTGTCTCACGCAACAATACCAATACTTTATCCTTTGTAGTCACGTTTTCTCTTTTGGATTTTGCCTCTTTTCTGGCATACAGAGGCAAGAGAACTTCCCTTGCTTTTTTTATAATTGATGTTTTCGTCATACCGAATTGATTCTCCAGATCAGGGACAGAGAACGATGACAACCGCATTAAAGCTGGTTCAAGTAGCTTCGCGCGGAATACATACTCCTTTTTATTGCAAGTAATCCGCATGATCCCTTGGTATTTCTCCAAGTTGTGAAAATCCTCAACAGTGAACGGATCCAGTTCTACTTCAAAATCCTGAAACACTTCATCGCTTCCCTTTAACAGAACCATATCCATTCCTGTTTTGAATGACCTCAGAATATCACTCTTGCGTTGGCCAGCTTTCGCGAATGATGACCAATCGTGAAATGAGAAAATGAACTTGGTCCGATACTTCCGCGGTTTCTTAGTCATTTGTAGGAATATGTTTTGAACCGGTTTGTTTTTGATGATCAGATCAATTTCATCTACGATCACCGCACATTCCTTGCGGCATGAATTCGGGATCATCTCACGGGCCATCATCATACGCCAAATCTTGATAATATAGTGGGTAAAAGCAAAATCTTGGAAAGTCTCTTTAGAGTTTGGAATGTGGATTAGTACTAGATACGGTTCATTCATCCATTCCCAAAAGTCGATGTTTTCATCTTTTGTCTGACTGAGCGAGTAGAAAAGGCGCTTGTATGATCTCAATTGTGCAATTCGGTTTTCGATGGTTTCTAGCACTCGGCTGTTTTCTTTTTCGCTCTCTTCGTCAATCTGATTCATCGCAATCTCCAACTCAAAATCAGTCTCACTGAGTCTTTCCATGAGTTCGTCCCGATACTCTCCATCCTTCAGAATCCTCATGGCGTCAAGCAAGTTTCCTTCACCGACACGATATGATGCTTGAAGAGCGCTTTTGAAAAATCTTTCAATAGATACCGTTTGAGTGTCATCTTTGAGAAACTTCCGCAATAGCTCGGTTTCAATCTCGGCCACCTCAGCAGCAATGGATTCGTCATCCTGGTACAGTTTCATGAGATCGTGCCAATCAATAGGAACAACACGCTCCACATTGGCATGGTTCAGGATGACCACCCGGTCCCTGATCCACTCTGGCACGCAAGCCAGAATTTCCGGTAACATCACGCCATCTGCGACATCAAACAAGAAGACAGATCGGGCAATTTGTTCCCACTCTTTTCGGTTCTTTGCACGAACCCCGAAAAACTCCAAGGCCATGTTGATGAACAAAGTGCTCTTTCCGGCTCCTTGTTTTCCCACCACCATCATCGGAGTGGAAAGACTGTCTTTCGATTCTTCATTTTCCTCCCGGACCAAGGAGAGGATTTTTCCAGACCTGTGACGAGCAAATGCGATATGCTTCGGGGAATCCGTCACCATTTTCCCGGCGATCCGACCGCGCTTCGGTTGCTCTTTCTTTTCCTCTTTTTTCTCATCTAGTGGTTCTGTTTTAAACCATTCCTCGATCTTCTTCCGTTCTTTTGGTTCAAACAAAGCATCTAATACCTCCGGTAAAACGTCCGTTTTCAATATCTCCCCAGCTTTTTTCAACCAAGTAGGAATTTTTTGAGTTCGGGACGAATGAAACCGGGATGAGTGGTTTTTCATCAGGATCACTCCTTTCAGTAGAAAGGACTAGCCTGCCTCGCTAGTCCTCTATTTCATCAACATCTTCTGTGTTCGGTTTGGTGGTTAGCGCTTGGTTTTCCACTCTTTCTCTCTTCCTAAACCAAAAAGTGAAAGCTCCGAGCACCGCCACGAAAATAGTGAAGATTAAATACCAAATCATTTTTTCGACGCCTTCACTTCTTTTTCCCACTGTTCAGCCTCTTCCTCATGACCATAGCTTCCAACCGATATAAAGAAGCCAGACACAATGATAAAGGCTAAAAGCATTGAAGCAATTTTTTTCAACATCCTGGATATATTCCAATTGGTCCGAAAACCGATAAGTATGACTAGCGGTGCGAAGATTACTGAAAAAACCGTCACTGCAAACTGACCGCTCAAAAACATCAGTCCTTGGATTAATTCCATCACATATCTCCTTTCGCAGCCTCTGCAAGTTTGCCCCCGACCATATCGATCACCAATAAAACGCTGTCCCACAACGAGGACATCAATTGGGCTGCAACCATGATGATCAGGCATGAAGAGATGATCCACAATGCGAGAATACGAACAAAATATTGGGTAAAGACTTTAACAGGCTTTTTTCCTTTAAAGCCAATCTGCCAGATAGCTATAAATGTTAGGATGACAATCGCAACAGCAGCAAACAGCATGAACAGATCAGCGAAGCTCGAGATAAACGCAATCGTCCCCTTGAGATCAGGTGCTCCCATTCTCTTCTCTCCCTCTTATTTCTTGAATAACTTCCGTCTAATGAAATCATAAACAACACTTGCCACTACTACGACAGGCGCGACATATATCGTTAAAAAAAGTAGCAAAGCGAATGTATAAAGTACCTTATCCATTGTAAAAAGCCTCGCTCCTGTTGTTTTTCGTCATAGAAAGTTTTCCGAATCCAGCCTTGCTCATCGTAATCAAATTTGTAAGTGAGCTGGTCGTCATCACAGAAACACTCACTAATCACTCTCCCATTTTCATCGGTTGTGCACGATCGGGCTAACTGGCCATTCTTATAGATAAATGACACGACTTCGGTTTCTTTTTCTTGATTTTCTAGTCCAATGCTGTTATTTCCGAGTCGACAACGGTCCTCGAATAAATAGATACAATCACCTTGCTTTTCCGGGATATTCTCCGAGAAAAAATATCCAATTTTCGGGTGAGATTCTGGGTTTGCCCAAGCTCTGGGAAAAAATAAGCCTTTAATGAATTCACGTCCTTTTTCTGGTTTTTTCTCAAACTCCATCTGTCACCGCGCTTCAACTGGACCAGATACATGGGGATCAGATCTCCTAAAAGTTTTTTCAGTTTTAAACTAGATCACTCCTTTGTTTTTTGGGGGGAGTCGACAAATCCGACCCCCCATTCATACTTTTCTGAATTAGCAGAAGAAAAAATATCGTAACTGAATCCGGAAAAAATCACTTTTCCTGGCTCAATTTCTGCATGAATCAAATGCGACAGCGGAAAATAAATTGTTTTCTCCCCAGTTTCAATCTTCACAATTTTCACTGCCTTTGAAGGCAATAATTTGTTCATCCCTTCCCACCTCCGATTGGCGTTTTGCTCAATACTAAAAGTTCAGTATCCAGCTTTTACGAAGGTCACGACTCAATAAATTGATGTTTGCTCAAGTTCTTGATTTAAGAATATTCGATACTTACTCAAATGTCAATAATTTAAATTGCTATTTGATCAACTTTATATTAAGATGTACTCGGAGATGGAAACAGGAAGGAGGGAAATGCATGGCTTTTGCGAACAGGCTCAAGGAGCTTAGAAAAAGAAAAAAAGTGACCCAAGCAGAATTAGCGAGTCACCTTGGTATTGATAACACCACAGTATCGAAATGGGAAAAGGGAATTTATGAACCAAGCATTGAGAACATTAAAAAAATCGCTGAATTCTTTGGGGTATCCACCGACTCGCTTCTTGGTCGGTTTGAGTCGTCACGCAGAGGATTTGGAAGAGATCACAGCAAAGCAACAAAAAAATACATTGATCTCCGGCAATTAGATGCAATGCCGGAAGAATTGAGTGGGGAGTTGCAACCACCCGTGCTGTTATACCACGTTTTGCAACTACGAGACGGGACCCCTGTCTCGATCTCAAAATCGTATATCCCCCACTCCTTTCCGCTTGAGGAATTAGCAAGCATTCTGAAAGAAGTAAAGCAGAATCCCACCTTGAGTTTATATAAAACTCTGGAATCCTTTGGAAGAAAGCCGATTTCCTGTGAAGAAACAATTGTCATTGATTACCCTTCAGAAAAAGAACGTGAACTTTTAGAAATGCCTGAAGGCGTTCCTGTTGCGAGAATCACCCGGAAAACATTTGATGCTTCCAGCAAGCTCGTTGAATACTGCCAACTCACTAGTCGGACGGATCTTTATAAGTTTGTATATAAATTTACTTTGTAGATATTGGGGGTCTAAATATGAGACATGAACAAACCAAACAGGAAGCCTTGGAATATTACAAAAAAACCGGTTTTCCTTTGGTAACACTCAAAACGGCGATGACTTTAGATGGGAAAATCGCCACTGCTGACGGCGACAGTAAATGGGTAACCAATGAACTTTCGAGAAAAGACGTTCATTACATGCGTCATTGGAATGACGGAATCATGGTCGGGATCGGAACTGTTTTAAAAGACCGCCCGAGACTGACAACGCGTTTACCCGAAGGTGGAGGCAAAAATCCAACCCGTATTGTTGCTGACAGCCATTTACGTATTCCCCTGGATACTCCACTAGTGACGACCACAGAAGAAGCGCCAACCTGGGTATTTTGTACTGATGCCGCAGATGAAGAGAAAGAAAAACAACTTGTGGATCGTGGAGTAAAAGTTATACGTACCGGTAGCGGCCCGCAAGTTGATTTGGTAAAAGCCATGAAATACTTAGCTGAAAACGGAATTTTATCAGTTTTACTTGAGGGGGGCGGTGGACTCAACTGGTCAATGGTTGAAGCCAAACTTGTTGGGAAAGTGGTATCCTTCATTGCTCCCAAATTGCTCGGTGGGAAAGAGAGTATTACTCCTATTTCAGGAAAAGGATTTGAACGAATGGCTTTGGCGGTAGAACTTGAAAATGTGACTGTTGAGCGTTTCGGTGAAGACATTTGCATAACCGGTTATCCTCTGTACAAATAAGAAAAGGCCTGTGATGGGCCTTTTTTCATTTGAACAAATTCAATTGTTGAACATGATCAAACATCTGACGGAATTTCCCTTTTGACAACACTTCACCAAGCAGTCGTATTCCTTTCACCTGGACAACTTGGTTAAACGACACCTGCACATTCCGGGCCGTGATATTTTCGATCTTAGCTTCTGCTTGCTCATATGCGGTCCCTAGGCGACCAAACCATATCTCTTCTTTTTTATCTCTTCATCTTTTTTCATCCCCCCACTCACCTTATTCGACTATAAAAGAAAAAATCTCTCCATTACGGAAGGCTAATCATACAATTCGTTTTCGATAATGAATCGTTCAACATACTTCAAATATGCGTCATCCACCTTAGTGATATCTAATCACTGAGGGTATCCTGTTTAAAACTTTGATGGCTTCTTATCTGGTTATAGAAGGGGAACAAGTTAATCAAGACACAATACATAATCAATGCTTTATTGTAGAAGCGAATAGCTCACCAGAGGCAAAGCAATTATTTATTCGAAAAGTCGGTATTCATGATCAGTCATTTTTGGAGGATGACTATGACCGGTCAGTAAATATGGGTTTAGGTGAACATTTTTGGTATGATCCTTTTAGTGGGCGAGGTGTGCCTAAGCCTCGTTATGAAAGAGATAAAGTGGTTGAATTGTTTAAAAAAAGAGTACGGGAGTTTTTTGAAGATCATCATGAATGGGCTGAAACATATCATGTAAATCCCCCTCCGCCTGAATAAGGCAGCTTTTTTTGTTCCTTCTAAGGACGTTCATTAACGAGGATCTGGTGATGACTTCATGGTCACGTGGATCGTGAATGTGGCATTCCCCGGGGAGTGTTTGAATGTTTGGGTGAGAGATGGCGTTGCTCTCTTTTCTTTTTCACACTTAATAAACAAATATGTTTAAAAAATATAATTAAAGGGGTATAAGACTGGGTGTGTAAATATGTTATCGATTGAGTAACCTCATTTTTCTGATTTTTATTACCTTCGGCTATGCCGGATATTGAGGGAGGGGACAAAATGATTCAAGGATTATATGAAGCCCATTTGCCTGTCAGTGATTTAGATCGTTCAATTGAGTTTTATGAAAACTTAGGTCTTGAATTGGCTCACCGGAGTGAAAATTTAGCTTTTTTTTGGATTCAAAAAGGCAAGAGTTGGTTAGGGTTATGGCAATGTGAACAAGTTCATACGCCTTATCATGTTTCTTTACGTCATATTGCCTTTTATGTAGAGGATATTAAAAAAGCAAAAGAATGGTTACAGTCGATTGGGGTTGAAGTGAGTCCTTTCTTTGGATTTTCACCCGACAGACAACCTCTTGTATTGTCAAACGTTCCTCACGCACATGCAGCTATCTATTTTAAAGATCCTGATGGAAACCTTTTAGAACTAATTTCTCCGCTTCAAATCGATACTGCAGATGAATTCCCCAATATGGAACTGGAAAAATGGCAGAAAATAAACAAAGGGGAAAGTTCGAGATAAGTCCCAAAGCGGCCATACAGATAGCCCAACAATACCATGGCTTGGGGCTTATGGCGGGTCGTGGGTTCGCGAAGATTTGAAAGACTTTGGAGCATGTAGGAAAAAGGAGAATAAATAAAAAAGGCCCACACGGGCCTTTTCTTATTCAAACAAAATCCATTGTTGAACACGATCAAACATCCTTTGGAATTGGCCCTTGGCCATTATCTTTCCAAAAAGCTCTATCTCATCAATCCTGACAACACGATTTCGCACACTCCGGTCCGTGATACTTTTTCAATCATCGCTTCTACTCCCTCATCCAGAATCCATGGGCGCCCCTCTCCTCCCACCACCTTAAAAACTCTTTCCACATATAATATTGGAGTTTACTGGCGGATATATTTCTGGATAACGTTTTTCGCTTCATGATAAGTCACACTTTCCCCGCAGCGCTTTTCGGATCATCGAGGTATATATGTTGATTTTCTTGTTGTAACCCACACATGTTTCTTTTGTTAATGTTCATATCCCAGAAGTAAGCACCCATTCACATGGGTCCTGTTGATCATGTTGAGATTCCCACCCGCAGTCCGGTGTCACTTTGCAGTCGATATCAATTGATATAATTGCCTTCCTAGTTTACGATGACGGGCAGCGATCGAAATGGACCTTTCCCTGCCGAAATCCGTTACAGGCAGAGCAAACAGCTGGAGATGGCCAATATTTTTCGCCATCAATTCGGGAATAATCGTGATTCCCATTCCTGCCGCTACTGCTCCAAGGATAAAGTCGCCAAAGGTCACTTCACTGATAATGTTTGGCTTGCGACCCAGCAATTCCATTTGTTCGATAATATGCTTCCTTGTATCACAAGGGGCTTGATGAACGATGAGGGGTTCATCGCAAAGTTCCGAAAGATGCACCGTTTTTCGCTCACGGAAACGATGATGCAAAGGAAACACCGCATAATAAGACTCCATAAACAATTCGCAACTCCACAAAGAATCCCCCACATAGGATGTATCCACAAAGACTGCATCCAGCCTTCCTTCCTGCAAGGATTGTATCAGCTCCCAAAAGGTGTTTTGAATCATCAAGGTCATGGACCGGCCTGAAAACCGGTTTCCCCTGATCCTCGGCGGCAAATAATAGATCGCGAGACTGGGCAGACTCCCAATGGCCACAGGCGTGGTTTGACAAAATCGTCTTAACTCTTGACGAACCGCATTCAGCTCATCAAGTACGGGCACAATCCGATTATAAAAACGTTCCCCGGCTTCCGTCAGTTCAATGCCGGCAGACGTTCTGTGAAATAAAACAACATCCAGATCTTGTTCCAGATGACGTCCGGCTCGATTGTTGCATGAGTACCCAATCTGCAGAAAGAAAAAAGCGTTTTGTTTGTTTGCAATACAAACTTGTTTGAATTTAATCAAATAATTTATTCATGATATTCTGTCCGACGGCAATCGATTCGTCCATCGTGTTCGTCTGTGATGCCTTCTCTGCAATCCATGCGGTACTTCGTTCTTCCTTCTCCAATGCTTTTCTCACACTTTCACCCCGACCCACAAGGCGCGATTTAAAGCTAAATGCAAACATGTGGTGGTGAATCCGGACTCCCGCAGCCAATGAAGATGCTCTTCCAATCCTGCCGGGTGATCATGTTTGTGTTGGAATTTATTAAGAAATTCCTCCCCCGTTGTTCCGTCGGGATGATCCGTTTTCCGTTCAAGCCAGTCCCACATGTCCGCGCAGACGGGATGTAAAGCCTCATCCGGCAATTGGATGCGGTCCATGATCAGGAACAGGCCCCCTGGCTCAAGATGTTGATGGACGAAGCGGTACACTGCCTTTTGTTTGTCATGCGGCGGGTGGTGAAGCGTCTGAACGATTATGACTGCTTGCACCATTGGAACGGCAAGTGTATCGGTGTCGCCGATATCATGCTGAATCAATTGGCAACGCGCCGGATCCAACCATGTCCGGGCCAAGTCCAGCATCGCTTTGGAAGCATCGACTCCGATAACCGTGATATCCGCCCTTCGGGCCAACAATTTCTCCTCGATCTGCCCCGAACCGATCCCCAGATCCAGAAGGGTTGCGTTTGAAAAAAGTTTTTGCTCAAGCAGAAAAATGAGCAGGTCCTTCTGTTCCTTCCGGGTCGGGTTTCCTGCCAAAGCGGTTTGATCCCAGTGAAGCGCAAACTCCGGATTATGCCAATCGTCTTTCACCAAATCCGTTCCCTCTCTTTCCCGTGAGATAAATACGAGGCAGTTTCGCTCTTTTTCCTGGATCCAAAAAGGGTACTTTTTTCATTCAGGTTTTTTCATACATGATAAGATACAATCAGTATAACGATTTTTATGATTGCTAATCATTTGTTTTATTTGCAAATTTATGATTCACACCGGACAAAAAAAGCAAAGGGGATGAACAGATGAAGCCATTTGCCGGAAAAGTGGCCATGGTGACCGGCGGGGGTTCCGGAATCGGAAGAGCAACTTCCCTGGCTTTTGCCAAAAAAGGCGCAAAAGTCGTGGTCGTCGGGCGCACGAAAGAGAACATTGAGGAAACACAAGAAATGATCAGGGGTTTGGGCGGAGAATCCCTTGCGGTTCAAGCCGACGTTTCGCAAGACAAGCAAGTCCGGAAAATGATCCAAACAACCATGGACCGCTTCGGACGCTTGGATTTCGCATGCAATGCGGCGGGCACCGGGGGGAAATTGGCCCCTCTGGCCGACATCACGGAAGAAGATTTTGATCTCACCATGGCAATTAACCTGAAGGGGATCTGGCTTTGTATGAAACATCAGATTTGCCAGATGTTAAAACAAGGATCCGGCACCATTGTAAACATCTCTTCCATTAACGGCTTGGATGGCCATCCAAACGCATCCGTTTATTCGGCAAGCAAAAGCGGAGTGATCAGTTTAACCAAATCTGCCGCCTTGGAATATGCCCAATCCAACATCCGGATCAACGCCATCTGCCCGGGGGCCATTCGCACCCCGATGCTGGAACAGGTCTTCAAGCAAACAGGATTCACCCCAAGCCAATATGAATCCAAAATCCCCCTCCACCGGATCGGTGACCCGGATGACATCGCCCGATCCGTAACTTGGTTGTGCTCCGACGAAGCCGGCTATGTAACTGGACATATCCTGATCGTCGACGGAGGAGTCTCTGCCGGTTAATCTTTTTTCCAAAAAACAAACCGGCTTCCCTGTGCCGATGGACAGCCGGTTTGTTGGTTTTCTCCTTATAAAAGATTAGAAGAAATTGTGATAAAAAACCTGTTCATTGCTTTATTTTCATATCAACATGGTTGGAGATAAGGTTTTCCCGTGAGCGATTCCGGTCCCTTGGTCTCCACTTTGAGTGATTTGGGTATTTTCATATTGTTTGCATCGCAAACTGGTTTTAATTGATATGAAACGATTGCTTATGAACCGTAGAGTTGTTTACACCCCGATGATATGATAACCCGCATCGACATGGAGCACTTCCCCGGTAATCCCTCTGGACAAGGGGCTTAAGAAAAATAATGTGGCGTCCCCGACTTCGCTTTGATCCACGTTTCTTCTCAGCGGCGCTTTTTCGGCAATGATTCCCATCAGGTCGTTGAAACCGGAAACGCCTTTTGCGGAAAGGGTCCGGATCGGCCCGGAGGAAACGGCATTCACCCGGATGTTATATTTCCCCAGATCCTCTGCCAAATACCTTACGCTGGCTTCCAATGCCGCTTTGGCTACGCCCATCACGTTATAGTTTTTCACGACCCGCTCGGCCCCGAGATAGGACTGCGTCACAATGCTCCCACCGTCACGCATGAGTTTTTTTGCTTCCCGGGCCACTGCAACCAGTGAATATGCGCTCATCTCTTGCGCCATCAGGTACCCGTCACGGGAAGTTTCCACATACTCCCCGCACAACTCATCCTTGTCGGCAAATGCAATCGAGTGAACCAAGCCGTGGATTGTCCCGACTTTTTGTTTGATCTCGGAAAAGGCGTTTTCAATACTGGCATCGTCGGAAACATCACACGGAACAATGAGCAAAGGATCGATTCCAGCCTCTGACAACAGAGAAGTCAGCTTTTGATAAGAACGTTCTTTCCGGTATGTAAAGATCAAATTGGCCCCCGCGGCTTGCAGGGATTTGGTCACCCCCCACGCCAAACTCCTTTGGTTCGCCACCCCCATGATGACAACATTCTTGCCGGTCATTAAATGATTCATGATCATATCCTCCTTAGAAAATCTTTACATCTTTGTATAGTATAATCGATTTCGCTTCCGGTTCAATGACATGGTCCGGAAAATCCGACCGCGTTGAAGTAAACAGACGCTCTTTTAATACCGCGGCTGATACAACCTTTCCTGACGTTTTTTCAGAAATTTGAAAATTATTCTATACAATCCATTCGATAAAGATTATAATTATAAGTTTGTTTTGAATTTCCAGCATGATTCAACGGGAGGCGTTTGGATTGAAACGACTGTTTGCGATTGCCATGGTGGCGGTGATGGGCTTTTTGGGAGTGCCGGCAGTATCGCATGCGGCAGACGTTGGAACGCAAGCTTGTGAAATCTACAATGCCTGGCTTACGGACGCTGATTGCACCACAAACCGGTCAACCGTCCGCACTATCAGTAATGCGGAATTAAGAGTGGGCTACTACAACGGACAACAATATGGTTGGGGAAGGCTCACGACTTCCAGCTCCGGCTATACCCTTTTCTTTGATGTCAGCTTTGATGGCGGACAAACCATTGGCACGTATGATTATATCACCTCCGGAACATCCACCATTTCCACTTGGGCATATCCGGCATCCAGCGATCCGAACCGCCGCTTCCGCGTTTGTATCTCCGGTGGTGGTACGTATCAATGCAGCTCCTGGTGGTAAACGATTCTTTAGAAAATCAACCTCTGGTTTTCACAACCAGAGGTTTTTTAATTTCAAACCCATCATTTTAAAATCGCTCAAAGCGGCCGGTCATGTTTCTATTAAAATATTCGGTTTCAACCGGTGGTTTGTAATACAAACAAGTTTTAAATAACTGAAATGCATTCCTTCGCACATCCACATCAAATCATCATGCCGATATCAAAAAGTCGGGCCTGCCGGAACCAAAAAGTACCCGGAAAGCCAGCCGCACTTCCTTCCTCAGCCGGGAACTGTGCTTTAATGGCAAGGAGCATTGGTAAATGGACGGGGTGCAATGACTTTTTCAATCGGATCTCTCTTTTGTCATGTGAGCCTCTTCATTCCTCTGTTTTTTCCTCCGCTTTTTGCACCGGGCCATTCCAATTCATGAGCCCGCCCCGCAGCAGGTACACATTCCGGCACCCGAGCTTCCGTAATTCACGCACGGCAATCGCACTGCGGGAACCGCTGCGGCAGTAGATATACACTCCCCCGCCGTTTTCTTGTTGATCTGCCTCTTTTTTGAGACGTTCCAGCTGGCGCAACGGAACATGGACTGCTCCGGGGATGTGTCCGGACTCATATTCCCGTTTTTCGCGGACATCAATGATTAATATGTTTTGGTTATTTTCCATGACCTTCTTCAAATCATCCGGACTGATGGACGGAACCTTCGGACTCAGGAAAAGATAAAGAATTCCGCCCAATAACACGATCACGACCATGAAAACACCAAGCATCCCCCGATCCCCCTTTCCCGACACTGCCTGTCCAGCAGCCATTTTCCGGCTGATTGCCAGCCCTGTATTTATATAACCCGATAAAAAAAATACAAACCAGCCAAGGTTTGTATTTTACGGATGAAGTGTTGATTGGCCTCCATTGTGATCTTGTAAATAAAACCACTTGTACTCAAAATATTTCTGGTTTTGTTTGCGGATTTTGATTTGATCCCGCACTTCTTCTTTGCTCAACGGTTTTTTGGCCAGTTGGTGAACATACGTATCGGCAGCGATGATCAAAGAATACCCTGCCATTCGCACTCGCCGGCAATAATCCATCTCCGCATGGATGCCGTCTCCAAACCGTTCATCCAGCCATCCGATTTCATCCACCAGCCTTCGCGGAAACAACACACAAAATCCCGACAACACTTCGGTCTCTTTCCACCTTGCGGGATTGCTGTGGTTAAATTGGTTGGAAAACCGGTGAATTTTGGAGATGGTTTTAAAGGGAATGCTTAATTTTTGCTTGGCATTTCCGCGGTTGGTGACCGGTCCGGCCATCCCCGCCCGATCCCGTGCTTTGAAAACAGCAAGCAACTGTGCCAACCAGCGGTGTGAAGGAACGGCATAAGGGCTCAGCCAGAGAATATACTCTCCCCTCGCCCTCTTCATTCCCAAGTTGAGTGAAGCGGCCCGCCCCAAACCGGGTGGATGCCGAATGACCGTTAACCGGGAGCGTTGCAGGAATGTTTCCGGGATCTTCCCCGGGGCATGATCCACGATGATCACTTCATATTCTCCGTGCGTATACGCCAAAATCCCTTCCAGACAAACCCGCATGCATTTCCAATCGTTTTGGTGGGGAATGATCAAGCTGACTTCAGGTTTCATCCTTTCTTCAGCACCTTTTCAACCATGAGAGGTCCGTTTTGCTGAAAGCGGATCAGCAAATCCCGGTGATGCAACAGCCTCAACAAATACCTGCGCAACTCCGGAAACATTCCTTTTTGGCTCAATAAGAAGCCGGTCAATGCATGATTCACCCACTCCCCGTGATCCCCCCGGTCATCCGTGATCACCGCCTTTTGATTCACCAAACACCGGACATGAAGCGGGGCCATCGACTGGGACACCGGGCTCAATGTCACCACGATATCCCCCGCCAGCCAAAGATGTTTCCGGTCTGCTTCTTCCGGAGGAACCACCCGGATCCGTTGATCAAGGTCCTCCCTTTGCTGCCCGGCCCAAATCACTTCAAGATCATCCGACTGCTTGAGCACTTTCAAAACCATCAGTGCCAATCCTTTGCGATAACGCGGGGCCACCAACCGGTCATCGATCCACAAGCAAACTTTGTTTTTCCGCCTCAAGTCTTTTGGGGCCTCTTCCCCGGCCCCGGAGCCTTTTAACGGTTCAACCGGCAGCGGATGAACCAGCTCCACGTCCACTTCCCGTTGCCGGAAAAAATAATAAAAACAAAGCGACGGAACCCGGACGCGGAAAGAACGGAGAAATGTTCCCTCTTCCGCTTGGGGCAAATGATCATAATACAAAACGATGTTTTTCGGATTCCGGCCTTCCTCCAGCAACTGCTTTAACACCGCCGCCGGGGGATTCACCAATTCCACCTTCGTCTGCTCCGGCTCCCGGCTGATCAAGGACCTTGCTTCCTGACTGTCGGCCACCGGAATGCCTTGTCTGGCCGGAAATTGCGCCATGTATGCGGAAGGAATCGAAGAGGGAAACCGGATCAACAAGGAATTCTTTTTTTCTTCCATCGCGATCGACCTTTTCTCTTTCATGGAATTCCGTACCATTATATTCATCGGTTTCCCGTCTGCGCATAAAAAAACATCAACCCCTGACAGGTTGATGAAAGACAAGTTGTCCCTATTGCTCCGACAGCCACTTGGCCAGCTGTTTTTGGTCTTCTTCATTGATAAAGCCTTGCGAAGGCATGTTTCCTTTTCCCTTTTGAATAATGGTCAAGATTTCGGCTTCGGAATATTTTTTTCCCGCTTCTTTGAGTGCCGGGCCGTACCCTCCTTGCAATTGTTCACCGTGACAATTCGCGCAGTGCTGCATATACACTTTCTCCGGCCCTTCCGTCACTTGTCCGCTTTGATTGGGTTCATTCCCGTTTGATCCGCAGGCGGCCAGCAAGACGGCGCTTCCCGCGATCAAACCCGCAATCCACATCTTCTTCATGTTTCACACCTTCACACCTGATTTTTGGAAAGTCTGAGTTGCCGCTCCTTTTCAATTTGCATCAAATCCTCCTGGTCTTTTTTCCGCTCGCTTTTAAACCAGCGGGCCAAAACGGCACCGATGGCCGCCATAAAGGAAATCTCCTGGATGATTTTCATGATGACCCCGCCCAATTGCTGGTCGATCAGCGGAGCAAACAGCGGCACCATTTGGGAGGTCTCTTGGAATCTTTCAAATAAAACCGTATCCGTGAAAATGATCAGTGCACAAGCCGGAGTGATCAAGACCGTCCCCCCGAGAATCAACGCAATTTTTATTAAATGCCTGTCTCTTAATGTATCCATTTCCGGCACCGGCGATACAATCGACCACCACATGAAAAGGGACGCAACCATCAGGAGCGTGTGCGAGATCACGTGTAACGCCTCGCTGTTCATGATCGCATCAAAAACGGCTGGCACATGGTACAACGACAACAAACCGTTAAAAAGGAACACCGTCAACAACGGACGGGACAAAAACGAAAACACCGCTTTCAACAGCTTGATGCGGAAAACGGCACGATATAAATAAACCGGAATCCCGATCAGCAAAAGAGGCGAAACCACAAAAAACATCAAAGCCATTTGCAGCATATGCATGGTGAACAACTCATGCGTCAAAAGGGCCAGCGGGCTTCCCACGGCAAAATAATAAACAATCAAGCCGGTCAAAAACACCGCTTTCTTGGATCCTTTCACCGCAGTCGCATCTTTGAACCGATGCCGCAAGGGACCGGTGATCAACAAATAAACCACCGCAATCAGGATGAAAAGCAGATTCAATTGATAGTTCCAATTGCTGGGATACGAAAAGATTTGGAATAAAATTTGCGACGCAGACACCAAATCCCTCCATTCTGTACAAGAGCCTGTTTCCGTATTTTATCTTACCATGAAATCCCTTATGGATAATCTTCACAAAAGTGAAAGGGATGTGACACACATTGTCATCATACCACATAAAATGGTATCACTCGAATCCGACCAAACGCAAAACCCCTGACAAACGGCGTGGAAGACGATACATATCCTTTGAAACCATATTGAATTTATATATGTGATTATATATACTTTATATAGTATAATTGATTTTCTTTAAATTAAATTTTGCCCTAAGCCAACAAATTTGTCTCAATAGAAAAAAGAGCGGGTGTGAAAAAATGAATCATCATACTCTTTTTGATACAAAGCCGGGGGATCGTTTCCGCATTCGGGAAATCCGTGTGGAAGGCGTCCTCCGGCGCAGACTTCTGGATCTCGGCTTCATTCCGGGGGCGTTGGTCGAAGTGCTGTATCAAAGCCCTTTGGGCGATCCGGTCGCCTATCGGGTGAGCCAATCCACCATCGCACTCCGAAAAGAAGAGAGCCAAAAAATATGGGGTGAAAAATTGGGGGATGAAACCAATGAGTGAATACCGGATTGCACTGGCCGGAAATCCAAACACAGGAAAAAGCACTCTTTTTAATGCCCTGACCGGACTCAACCAACATACCGGAAATTGGCCGGGAAAAACCGTGTCACTTGCTGAAGGAACCTTTCACTATAAAGGCAACGATTATCGCTTGATCGATTTGCCCGGAACATATTCCCTGTTCTCAAACTCCGCCGATGAAGAAGTGGCCCGCGATTATATCATTTTCGAACAACCGGATGTGACCATAGTCGTCGTGGACGCCACTTCATTGGAGCGGAACATGAACTTGGCATTGCAAGTTTTAGAGATGACCGAACGGGTCATTTTGTGCATCAACCTGATCGACGAGGCTTCCAAGCACGGCATCGTGATCGATGATCAAAAAATCGCGTCCAAACTGGGCATTCCGGTGGTCAAAATGTCCGCCCGCAACGGTGAAGGCATCACCCGGTTGCTTGACACCTTGCACAAGATGGTAAGCGGACAAATCATCACCCGGCCTTACCGGATTGAGTACAGCGAGAAAATTGAAAACCATATCCAACGCATCGAACCGAAAATCAAAGAAATATTCGGCGACTCCCTCCCCGCCCGCTGGCTCGCTTTGCGCTTGTTGGAGGGCGATGAGTCTTTGCTTCGGGTGTTAAAGCAAAAATTTGCCCGAAAGCAGCCACCTGCCCGCGTCACCCGTGCTCACGGCTAAACAGAAGGAGGAAAGGATCATGGCAAATTCATCCGCATTTCCTCTGGGCGAATTGGATCATTTGATGGAACAAAGCAAATCCTTACGAAGCGAAAATATCCGCGACGAGATTGTCAGCCGGATTTATCAAAACTCACATCAACTGTGCGAGGAAAGCGTTCGCTACACCCGGTCACACCGGATCCCCCCCTCCCACGCCAAGCTGGACCGGATTTTGACTTCCCGGACCTGGGGATTTCCGATCATGCTGGCCATCCTGGGCTTGATTATTTATATGACCATCTGGGGAGCCAATCTTCCCTCCCAGGTCCTGGCCCGTCTGTTCGGCGCCGGGGAACCGGTTCTTTCCCTAGTCCTTCAGGCTTTGGGTTCCCCCGTTTGGCTTCATGATCTTTTGGTGTTCGGGCTTTATCGGGGAACCACTTGGGTGGTGAGCGTCATGTTGCCGCCGATGGCCATTTTCTTTCCTGTGTTTGCACTGTTGGAGAACTTCGGATTTCTGCCCAGAGTAGCTTTCAATATGGACCGGGTCTTCCAAAAATCCGGCGGCCACGGCAAGCAAGCCCTCACCATGGCCATGGGGTTTGGATGCAATGCAGCGGCCATCGTTTCCACCCGGATCATTGAATCCCCGAGGGAACGTTTGCTGGCCATTTTGACCAACAATTTTGTTCCCTGCAATGGCCGGTGGCCCCTTCTGATCCTTTTGGCATCACTGTTCATGGCGGCCGGTTTCAGCTCCGGCATCGGCACCATGGTCACCGCCGCCGTGGTGATGGGACTGGTATTGTTCGGCATCGTCGTCACGCTATTTGTGTCATGGGCCTTGTCCAAAACCGCACTTCGCGGGGTTCCCACACATTACACGTTGGAACTCCCGCCGTTCAGGCGGCCGAAATTTTGGAACACCATTTACCGGGCCACCATGGATAAATCCTTGTTTGTGTTAAAACGTGCCGTCATCATCGCCGCACCGGCCAGCTTGATCACCTGGATCCTGGCCAATATCGATATGGGTTCGGCCAGCATTCTGGAACATGCCGCCCGCTTTTTGGACCCGTTTGCACATGCGCTGGGACTGGATGGTTTCATTTTGCTCGCCTTTATCCTCGGATTGCCGGCAAATGAAGTGGTTCTTCCCATCCTGCTCATGGGTTATTTGGCAACCGGCTCCATGGTGGAAGTTGATCAGTTGACCGATCTGAAACAAATCCTGCTCGACCACGGATGGACATGGTTGACGGCACTCAATATGATGCTTTTTTCCCTGCTTCATTATCCGTGCGGGACCACTTTGTTCACCATTTATAAAGAAACCAAAAGCGTCAAATGGTCTCTCCTGGCCGCACTCATTCCCACCGCCATCGCGGTTGCCGTCACCTTCACCATCACCCAAATCGTCCGCCTGTTTATATAAAAAACACCGGCCGTAAAGCCGGTGTTTTTTTATCCGTTCCTTATGCGTATTTAATGATCATGCTTTCAAAAACATCCGCAATGTCTTCGGCGTCATCGGTTGTTTTTTCCAGCCGCTCATAGATATCCTTCATTTTGATCAGCAAGACCACATCTTTCGGATCAAAAAACAATTCGCTCAGACTGTCCCGCAACAATTGATCCGCTTCACTTTCCAAGGAATTGACTTCAATGGTCGCCTTATGAAGCGCTTCGAACCGGCGGTCGTTTAATGAGGTGAATGCTTCCTGCAAAATTTTGGCCGTTTGCACCAAAATATCCGCAAACCGGATCAGCTGCGGTGTCGTCTTCTCGATATACAACGAACGTTCGGCACAAGCCTCAATGCCATCCAAAATGTCATCCAATTTGGCCACCAATTGGAAAATATCTTCCCGGTCCATCGGCGGGAAGTATTCTTTGTTCAATTGGGAAATCAAAAGCTGGACAAATTCATCCCCTTTGGACTCGAGGCGTTTGATTCTCTCTCCATATTGCTCCCGTTGTTCAAGGTTTTCCACATTTTCGCGAAACAGCTCAGCCGCCTCCACGATCAAGGATGTAATATCCATCAACGTTTTGGAATACAAACTCGTCTTTTGTTTTTTAAACACTGATAGTCCCCCAGTTGTCAGAAAAAATCTTCTCTTCTATCCCCTACTAGTATACACTTTTTTTGACCGATTAGACAGAAAAAGGATCACCGATGGTTTTTGTTGTCGTTTTCATATATGATAGATTATATTGAAAACTTTACTTTTCGAAAGGACCGATTATGAACTTCCAAACGTTTACCCTGTTAAAACTGGCCGCAACCGGCGAAAGAAAAATTCATCCGGTTTTGGCCCCGGTCATCGCCTTTTCTTTCCTTTTTTTCGGTGGGCTCGGGATCTTCTTTCTCATTTTGTTTCCGCCCCCTGTTTCCCCGCTGATGCAAAGTGTTTGGTTTCATTTGGAACTGATCGTTTCCTTCAGCGGAACCGCACTGTTCACTTTCGCCTGGGTCCGGTTGGTGGAGAAACGGCCGGTCTCCAGCATCGGCTTTACGAAAGAGAGGGCTTTTAAAAAGTACATAACCGGGTGGATGTGGGGTTTTTTGCTCATTTCCGCCCCTGTGTTCCTCCTTTGGATCACCGGCTCTCTGACCTTTGAGATCACGAAAATCCATCTCCCCGCGCTTCTCATTTTACTGCTTTCCATGATCACCTTCATCATCCAGGGCGCAACGGAAGAAATCGTGGTCCGCGGTTGGTTGTTCCCTGTCATGGCCATGCGCGCACCATTCTGGATTGCGGTGGGCACCTCCTTTCTGTTCTTTGCCGCCATGCATTTGTTAAATGACGGGATCAACGTGATTTCTTTCTTGAACATCAGTCTGTTCGGCTTGTTTGCCGTCGGTCACGTTTTAAACGAAGGAAGCCTGTGGGGAATTTGCGCCATTCACTCTGTTTGGAACTGGGCACAAGGCTCGGTTTTCGGATTGGCTGTGAGCGGACAAAGCCTGTCCTTCCCGCTTCTTCACGCGACGACACACGGCCCCGAATGGTTCCACGGCGGCCCTTTCGGGATCGAAGGAAGCATTCTCACCTCAGTGATCCTGGGAGCTGCTTCATGGGTGGTGTGGCGGAAAGTTTTTATCCGGCTGAGACAGCAGAACATATCAAACCTTTGATTTTAAAGAAGCTGTCCGTTCGTCTGGCAGCTTCTTTAAACATCAATCGCCCTCCGCATGAAACTTTGCCGGACACAACCGGTGGTTTGCTGCAAATCTTGATTTTTGATACACTTAAAGTGCTTGATATAACTAGTGTTTACGCAAGGGGTTTGATTGTATCCATTGTGGAATTGAAACCCACGTCCCCTTTTAGGAACGGGAACGAACGAATCTGTTTAATTGCATCCATTGTGGAACCTCTTAACTAAAAAAGAGCCGCAAACGGCTCCTTTTTTAATGTCCATTTGCTTTACTCATTGTTGCACCTTAAGAGAAACTGACCCATCTCAGAGACTAAAGATCGGACGGTATGTTAAATTCAAAACCACGTTCAGGATTCTTTGCTACGGTTGCCAAAAATTCCCCGGTGCTTTCCAGACTGGCGGTCAAATCTCTTCCCCCTCTCATCTCCCTGATCAATTCATGACAATGCCCCTGCACAGAAAATCAACAAACGGAAAACGGACAATCCTCGCATTTCCGGATCAAGCGATGATTTAGATCACTTTGTTCCAATTTATCCCTATCAGGTTAACGAGAATATTTTTATTCAAGGAACTTTTTAGAATGAATATCGAAAAAGTATGATTAAATCAAATGGATCTTATTTGTGAGGGTGAGGAAATGAATAGCTAAACAACGTTTGGATTTTTGTCTGCAACCGGCAGGAGAAATGTCCCAAGCGTTTCAGTCTTTGGGTGTTCAAACGTTCCAAAAAGCCGCCTGTTATTTGCAGGCGTTGCCTTACGGGCGAAATGCCAACCGGGCAGATGCGCGATCGGTCTTGCGCGAGGGGAAAGGGACCTGTAGTATGAAGCACGCGCTGTTGGCCATCTTGGCGGAGGAAAACAACATGCCCGTCCGGTTGATGATCGGCATTTATTTGATGAATGAGGACAACACCCCCGGTGTCGGCAAGGTGTTGGAACGTTACGGCCTTAAGGAGCTCCCGGAAGCAAATTGTTATTTGCGGTTTGAGGGACAGTATTTGGATTTCACGCGTCTGACCGGTCAAACAAATGGGACCCCCCTATCATTTTTGGTTGAAAAAGAGATTACACCCGAAGGAATCGGGGAGGAAAAAACCGGTTTCATCAAGATTATTTGAAACACTGGGTGACATCCCCGAGTGTACCCATTAAGGACTGGAGAAAAGTGTGGGAAATACGGGAAGCATGCATTGCTGCATTGACACAATCGGAATAAACCTCCACCTGATAATCAGCCTTAACCCACCTGAAAAATTTCAAACCGTTATTAACTCAATTCCGGCTGGTTTTCCTGCAACAGCTCCCCTGCCGGCCACAAAGGATCATCGTCCAACCAGTCACCAACTCAAAATGGAAATAGGTTTCACCACAGACTCGAATTAACCGGGTAAGACGATCATATGATGGTTGGGAGACAAGGATCTGTGCTTAAGAGGGGGGGAGGCGCTTGCAGATACGCGAAATTTGCCCGGAGGATCATGAGGCTTACCTTCGGCTGTTGAACCAATTGAATGAGGAAAGTCCGTACCTTTTGTTTCCTTGCGGCGATGCGGACCCGGGCAAGATCAGCGACGGCAACCGGCACGTTTTCGTAGCGGAAACGGACGGAAAGTTGACGGGCCATGTTGCCATCCGGCGTGGAGATGATCCGCACAACCGGCATACCGCGCGTCCGGAGACAGGGGTTTTGAAAAAGTACCAAAACCAACGGGTGGGCACCCGGTTGCTGGAAAAAGCCATTCAGTGGGCCCGGGAACAAGATATTAAGCGGTTGGAAATCTCCATCCTGCGTCCCAATCTGAAAGCCGTCTACTTTTATAAAAAAATGGGGTTCCAAATCGAGGGGATGCGAAAAAAATCCTTGTTTATCCAGGACCGGTATGCGGATGAATATTACATGGCCCGGTTGTTGTTCAGCGATGAAACCAAAATGACTTGAGCACCCTCCATGCACTCAAGCCATTTTGGTCTTCACCGTTATTGTTTGTTAAAGCCTTTTTTCTCCACAAATTCTTTCATGTACATTCTTCGCGGGTGGGAGAGCATTTGCGCCATTTGTCCCGTCCAAGTGTCCTCCCGTTTTCCTCCGGTGCGCTCGATATAGTAGGATTGGACCGTTTCGTTGTATTCTTTCAGTTGTTCTTTCAAGCGCTGTTCATCCTGCTCATATTCTTCTTCATGATAAACGTGTTCCAAGGGCAAACGGGGTTTTTTCGATGATTCGTGCAAAGGATAACCAATCGTCATGCCAAAAAGCGGCAAAACCCGCCGGGGGGTGTTGAGCAGCTTCGTCACCTCTTCCAGGTTGTTGCGAAGCCCTCCGATGTAACAAATGCCCAAGCCCATCGACTCCGCGGCGATGGCTGCGTTTTGGGCCGCCAGTGCCGCATCGACCACGGCCACCATGAATTTTTCGGTGCTTTCCAGACTGATGGTCAAATCGGCCTCTTCCATCTCCGCGATTAAATCATGCCGGTGCAAATCCGCGCAGAAAATCAGCAAATGGCCGTTTTTCTCCACATAAGGTTGGTTTCCCGCCAACTCCGCCAGCTTTTTCTTTTTGGCCGGATCTTTAACGCCAATGATCGTGTATGCTTGGATATAACTGGACGTCGAAGCAGATTGGGCCGCTTCCACAATGGTCCGGATTTGTTCTTCCGTCAAAGGACGGTCTTCATATCGACGAATGGAGCGATGGTTCATTATCGTTTTGATCACTTCGTTCATCTGTACCCCTCCAAAAACTGCATCGCTAAAAAAAGGTTCATTCCCATATTATCATTTTATATCAACCGGCCGGATGCCATCCTTTGATTGAAAAAAGATTTCGTCTGGGGCACGGATCGCTTTTGTGGTTTTATTTTGTTTGCAAAGCAAACTTGTTTATATATTAAATCTGTATGCAATTCACAAGTCCTTTTTCTTTCAAATGCCTCTTTCTCCTGTTATAGTTATATTTAGATCGAGAATAAAGGAGGTGAACACCGGTCCGGAATTGACGGAAACGGTGTCAACATGAGTGTTCACATTGGAGCCAAACAAGGAGAGATTGCCGAAAAAATCCTTTTGCCCGGCGATCCCCTTCGTGCCAAATATATTGCGGAAACGTTCCTGGAAGATGTCACCTGTTACAACGAGGTTCGCGGCATGCTCGGCTTTACCGGTACATACAAAGGAACCCGCGTCTCGGTACAAGGAACCGGCATGGGGGTGCCTTCCATTTCCATTTATGTCAATGAGCTGATCCGGGAATACGGCGTCAAGCAATTGATCCGCGTCGGAACCTGCGGCGGAATACAAAAAGACATCCGGGTCCGTGATGTGATTATCGCCATGACATCCTGCACGGATTCCAACATGAACCGGCAAACTTTCCCTGGTTTTGATTTCGCCCCGTGCGCCGATTTTGAATTGCTCAAAAAAGCGTATGACACCGGGGTGGAAAGAGGGTTATCCGTTCGCGTCGGAAATATTTTGACGTCCGATGTCTTCTACCGGGACAACATGGATATGGTGAAAAAACTGGGAGAACACGGCGTTCTGGCCGTCGAGATGGAAACCACCGCCCTTTACACCCTGGCTGCCAAACACCAGGCGCAAGCCCTCTCGATTTTAACGGTCAGCGACCACATCTTCACCGGAGAGGAAACCACCGCCGAAGAACGGCAAACCACTTTTAACGACATGATCATCATGGCGTTGGAAACCGTGAGCAAAGAATAATATTTTCTGAAAAAACCGGACGCATTTGTCCGGTTTTTTCGTGGAAATCATTGACAAACACATGAGACGGACTCCAAGGGGTCATACAGCGCTCATCCCCCTTTTTCGACTCATTGGATGGATGTGAAAATAAACCACCCTTAAAACCAAAATAAGAAGGCCGTTTTTTCAGGCGATGTTTTGTTGTACCGAGTTTACAAAAGACCCCCTCCCATGCCCTGCGTAAATGAAAAAACGCCAAAACCATAGATAAATCAAGGGTTTTCGCGTTTTTTGCTTCTGATTTATACCGTTACAAAACCAAACTTTTGTAACCTTGGGTGTCCGGCAAGGGATTTATCGCCCTTTAAGCCCCTTTTTTTCATTCTGCACTTCAGGATCATGCCCTTTCCCTCTCCCGCTCCCCGATCCCTTCTTCACGGTTTCAGCGGGCATCAGTTTTTATCTTCAAGCCCGGTTTCCCTTATAATGAAAGTGGAATATTCCCTGTTCAGAAAGGAACGGATTCAACCATGCGCAGCGAATTGGGGATTTTACTGGAAAAACTCCGCGGCAAAAGAACATTGCGTGATGTTTCGAAAAAAACCGGACTTTCCCACACCTACATCCGGGATCTGGAACTTGGCATCCGCCGCGCCACAGGCAAACCGATCAAACCTTCGGCCCATGTCTTGAAAAAATTGGCCGATGCATACCAATACCCCTTTGAAGATTTGATGCGGGCCGGCGGGTATGAAGACTTGTTGCAGAAAAACACAAACGGGGACAGCAACCCATGCGACATCTGGCAAATCTTGTCCTCCGAAAACGAAACTGCTCTCTGGAAAGGGCGGGTTTTGGACGAAAATCAAAAAAAGGAGATCATTTCCGTTGTGGAATATGTCCTCTCCAGATCGGTTTAAAAACAACAAACACCCCTGGCAACAAATCACCAGGGGTGTGTTTGATTTATAAAATGGAGGTTTCCAACCCGAATGCGCGACGGTAAATCCAGCGGTAAGCATCCAGATCCAAATCACGCGGGTTGCCGAAGGTTTGCGGGTCTTCCAGTGCCGCTTCGGCATATCGGTCGATTTGTCCGGGATCTGCCCCTTGTTCTTGAAGAGACGGGATGTTTAAATCACGGACAAGCCGCTCCACTTCTTTCACCGCGGCCTTTGCCGCCTCCCCGGTGCTCATGCCCCGGGTATCAACGCCCATCGCTTGGGCGATCCGGGCAAATTTCTGCGGAGCTCCCATCCAGTTATATTCCATTACGCCCGGAAGGATGGCCGAAACACATTGTCCATGCATGACCGGCACCATTCCCCCCAATGTTTGGGCCATCGCATGAGCCGCTCCCGCTGAATCACTCCCGTACGAAAGGCCTGCCAACATCGCCGCTTGCGCCATATGATAACGCGCCTCGATGTCGTGCCCGTTGGCATATGCCCGGCGAATGTATTTGGCCACATACTCAATGGCCATCAATGCCACTGCATCAGTCAACGGTTGTGATTGATTCATGGTGTAACACTCGATCGCATGGGACAATGCATCAATCCCGGTGGCCGCCGTAATCGTTTTGGGCATCGTCAGGTGCAGTTCCGGATCAATCACCGCAAGGTGCGCGGGGATCAAAGGTCCTCCCACATTAAATTTAATTTGCCGTTCGGGGTCTTTGATCACGGCCCATTGCGTGACCTCACTTCCGGTGCCGGCCGTGGTCGGGATGGTCACCAGCGGCGGGATCCGTTTTTCCAGTGGCTTGCCCCGTTCGGAAGCTTCAAACCGGATCACCGGTTCTCCGTGAACGGCTTCCACTCCGATCGCCTTGGCAGTATCCATGGAACTTCCGCCGCCCACCGCAACCAATCCGTCACACTTTTGCTCCTGAAACGTTTTCGCTCCCAATGCGATTAAACAGGTGTCCGGTTCCCCCGCGATTTCATGAAACACATGAACATCAATGCCGGCTTGTTTGAACTGTTCGGCAACCGGTTGGATCAGTCCGCTCCGGTAAAGCTCTTGGTCAGTGACAATCATCGCTTTCCGGATGCCCAACGCCTTCGCTTCCTCTCCCACATGCTTTAAGACGCCGATGCCCGAAATCACTTTGGTGGGCATGACAAACTCTTTCTTCTCCAACATTTGTTCTGTTCGCATCATGGTGCTTCCCTCCTGTCTTTTTTATCCGAACCAACGCATGGGGGCAGGTTGCAAATTTTTGTAAATATGCTTTTGTTCCGTATATTCTTCCAATCCCGTTTTCCCCAGTTCTCTTCCGATTCCCGACTGTTTATATCCGCCCCAGGGCGCTTGCGGGAAATACGGATGAAAATCATTGATCCAAACCGTTCCCATCCTTAACGCCCGGCTCACTCTTTCCGCCCGGTTCATATCGCCGGTCCACACCGCCCCGGCCAACCCGTAACGGGTGTCATTGGCCAAAGCCACCGCCTCTTCTTCTGTACGGAAAGTTTCCACCGTCAAAACCGGGCCGAAAACTTCGTCCTGTACAATACGCATGGAACTTGTGCAATGGTCAAACACCGTCGGTTCCACAAAAAAGCCGCCGGCCAGTTCCTTTGATACCGGCCGTTTTCCGCCTGTTAATAAAACGGCTCCTTCCTTTTGCCCGATCCCGATATATTTCTCCACTTTGGCCCGGTGTTCGGCTGAAATGAGCGGTCCCATTTGTGTATTTGGATCCAACCCGTTGCCCAACCGGATTTGCTTGGCTCTTTTCACCAGTTCCCCGACAAAGGCATCATGCCACGTTTCTTCGATCAGCAGCCGGGCCCCGGCCGAGCACACCTGTCCGGCATGGAAAAAGACCGCGTTCAGCGCATAATCCACCGCCGCCTCAAAGTCGCTGTCGGCAAAAACGATGTTCGGGTTTTTTCCTCCCAATTCCAAAGTGATTTTCTTCATATTGCTTGCGGCAGCTTGCATGATGGCTCTGCCGGTTTCGATTCCGCCGGTAAACGAAATCAGGTCCACGTCCGGCGATTCGGACAGTTCGGCCCCCACGGTTTCCCCCGGGCCGGTCACGATGTTTACCACACCTTCAGGAATGCCCGCCTTTTCGATCAATTCCGCCAACTTCAACGTGGTCAGCGGCGTCAGTTCACTCGGTTTCAACACCATCGTGCAACCGGCAGCCAAAGCCGGAGCCAGCTTCCAAGCCGCCTGCAGCAACGGATAATTCCAAGGGGTGATCATTCCGCAAACACCGACCGGTTCACGAACCACTTTGCTTTCGGCATGCTTGGCCGGAGGAAACAGCATTTCTCCCCCGTCCTTATCCGCCAGCCCCGCGTAATACCGGAACACGTTGGCGATATCGTCCATATCTGCCTCACTTTCCGTCAGTGTCTTTCCGGTATTCAACGTTTCCAACCGGGCCAGTTCCTGTTTGTTCCTTTGTATCTCCTCCGCCAGCCGGAACAACTTCTCTCCCCGTTCAGCAGCCGGCGTGTCCGGCCAGCTTCCTTTATCAAACGCCTGACGGGCGGCTTGGATGGCTCTTTTCGCATCTTCGCGCCCGCCTTCCGGCACTTCTCCGATCACTTCCTGGTTAAACGGATTGAAAATGGACCGCACTTCCCCCGTGACAGCTTCAATCCACTTTCCGCCGATGAACATGCGCTTGAACATTTCCCCTCCCCCTTTAACCATCAATTTCCTTTTGTGCAGTTTTTTCTGTACAAACTGTATATAAATTACGTTAACATGAATTTTTTTCTTCCGCAACCTCCCCTTCGGTTTGACAAAATCCTCCCTTATGTTTAAGATGTGGGCACCTGCTTCGGATGATTGGATTAAACAAAAGGACACGCAAGCGATTGGAGGAATGTGCGATGGATCAATTGGAAGAAGCAAGACGCGATTACATCGAATCATTGGCTGAAACGATGCGGATGTACGGACTCAGTCCCTCCATGGGCCGGCTGTTCGGCATCATGTTTTTCCATCAGGAACCGATGACACTGGATGAAATGCGCCAGCGCACCGGCATGAGCAAAACAAGCATGAGTACGGGGGTACGGGAATTATCCCGTTTAAAACTGGTGCAAAAAAAATGGATCAAAGGCGTCCGGAAAGATTTGTACCAGGCCGAACAAGACCAGTTCCGGTCTTTTATCGAGTTTTTCGTCCACCTGTGGGAAACAGAAATTGAGCTGAATGAGAAAGCGCTTCGTGCCAGTGAAGAAAAGCTGACAAAACTGCTTCATGATTCCGGGGTCAAAAATGAAGAGAAAAAACAAGTGGAACAAGACCTTGAAAAACTGGCCAATGCCAAACGGTATTATGCCTGGCTCCGCCAGTTGGCAAACACCTTTAAAAGCGGAGAAATCTTCGACTTTGTCCCCGTTCCCGGTGAATCGCCCCGAAAATGAAATGGTTCCAATCTTCCAAGGAACCATGCCGCAAAAAATGATTGAATGATCTGATTTTTTATTCCTCTCCCCTTCCCTGATTTGTTTCAGTAAGATAAAATTTAATATAGATAAGTATTAAAAATCCAAAGAAGGGGGAGAGACGATGTCTGCCTTCCGATTTATTTTCAGAATATTCATGATTTCGGTGTTGACACTGGCTCCTTGTCTCTTCGGGGTCTCATCCGCCCATGCCCAAACGGATGAAGACATCCTGAAAGAAGCCGCTTTGTCACCTCCCGGCGCCAATCTTCCCGATTGCAAGCCGAGCGAGGAACATCCTTATCCGGTCATCCTGGTGCCGGGCACTTTTGAAAGCATGGCATTTAACTGGAGCAAACTGTCACCCCTTTTGGCGAAGAAAGGTTATTGCGTATATGCTTTAAACTACGGCATCACCCATCTCGACTTCAGTACCGGACCGATTGAAAAATCTGCCGAAGAATTGAAAGCGTTTGTCGATCAGGTGTTGGAGCAAACCGGCGCGGAGAAAGTTTCCATTGTCGGGCACAGCCAGGGAGGCATGATGCCGCGCTACTATATCAAATACCTGGGCGGGGCGGAAAAAGTGGAAGACCTGATCGGACTGGCTCCATCCAACCACGGAACCATCGGGGTTCTCGGCATTGAACCCATTATGATTCTTCCGGGTCTTTTGGGATGCACGGCATGCGATCAGCAAAAAACCGGCTCTGACTTCCTGAATGATTTAAACGCCGGCGATGAAACCCCGGGAGATGTTTCATACACCGTGATCAGCACCAAATACGATGAAATTGTCGTTCCCTACACCTCCGCCTTTTTGGATGGACCCGAAGACCAAGTGTCCAATATTACGATTCAGGATCAAGTGCCGGCTGATCTGGCGGCTCACCTCGGTATCGCCTTTGATTCCCATGCATATGAATTCGTTTATGATGCCTTGGAGCATGACGGCCCCGCCAACTTTGCACGGGCTGAACAAAAGTGGTTACAAAAAAACGGAAACTGACTTGTTTTCGCACTGAAAAACCGCCTTGCTCCAAGGCGGTTTCCTTTTTATTTCAACCGGATTCGGCATTCTCCCCATGGTTCGTTTTCCCAATACAGCCTGAAATGATCGTTGTCCTCCACTTTTCCCACACCGGCCGGCGTACCGGTAAAAATAATGTCTCCTTCGCCCAGCCCAAAGTGTTCCGCGCAGAAATCCACCAGTTGTTGCGGGGAAAATACCATGTCATCGATGCTTCCCCTTTGCACTCTTTCTTGATTTTTAAACAACGAAAACGATTTCGATGCGCATGCTGCAAGCCCCGGGAACGGTTTCAAATCCGTTAACACCGCTGCATTAGGAAACCCTTTCGCCGGAAGCCAGGGATGTCCTTTTTTCTTTAACCCACTCTGTACATCCCGCAAGGTAAAATCGATGCCGAGCCCCATGTGACTCACCACTTCATCCACGGGTGTCCCTGACGCAACCGGGCGGGAAATCCTTAAAACCCACTCCGCTTCATAATGCACTTCCCCTTTGGTTCCCGGAAGCGAAAGAACCCTTCCGTCCGCTTTGGCCAGTGAATGGGTCGGCTTTAAAAAAACCAACGGGGCCTCCGGCACTTCATTGCCCAACTCTTTCGCGTGCAACCGGTAGTTTCTGCCGATGCAATAAATATTTCGGATGGTATACATAAACAATCCTCCCCAGTAAGGAATCCTCGAAATTTAACATACCATTTTTTCCGGTCCCGCGGTTCAATTTTCTGAATCTCCTTCTGAAAGTCCCGGCGCCAAGATGTATATTTTTCCAAATCCTTCGGGAAACTAGGTCTTGTATTAAAGGAGGGGTTTAGCACAATGATTCACTTCGCATTGTTTGGAGATTATGAAAGAACACCGGATTTAAAACGCTTTGCCGAAGGCATCCAACAAGAGATGGAAGAACACGGTTTTAAACGGGTATCCACCGAGTTTCCGCAACTTCAATTGGTGCTGAATTTCGTGGATCCAAACCGTCCGAAACCTTTTCGCCGCAAAGGAAACGGAACGTTTGTCGTGTCCATCACCGAGGTTGATGAGCCCGTATCCGATACCCTGAAAACCGGTTATCCGATCTTGATCCGTTCCCTGGGAAACCTGATGATTTTCATTGATCGTTCCCGTCCCGTTTCGTCCACGCATTTCATCACGCTGGAACAGGGATGTTACGCCGTCTCCCGTCCGGAAGACGATGACCGCTATTTCCAAGAAGTTTTCGAGCGCTTGCGTCCCTTGGCCACTTCCCGTCTGGTCATCAACAATATTTTTCACCCCGATCTCCCCGAAGACCTGTGGGAGGGGGATGAAACCAGCGAAAGCATCTCCCGGGCGGGCAAAAAACTGGATGAAATGAACCTGCTTCCCGCGCCGTTTCCGATCCAGGAATTGTTGCCTCCCAGAGAATTCCGCCATATCAAGCGTTTATACGGCATCGGCGGGCTCAGTTACGGCAACCTGAGTGCCCGTCGGGATAAAAATGAATTCTGGATGAGCGCCAGCGGTGTCAACAAAGGAAACCTGAGACGGATCGGAAAGGATATTTTGCTGGTGAAAGGGTATGATGAAGACCAGTCGGCCATGGAATTGAGCGTTCCTTCCAATATCAAGCCCAACCGCGTTTCGGTGGATGCCATCGAGCATTGGATGATTTACAACGAGCACCCTGAAGTCGGAGCCATTGTGCATATCCACGCTTGGATGGAAGGAGTCCCTTCCACGGAAATCAATTATCCATGCGGAACCGTACAACTGGCCGAAGCGGTTGCCGGCCTGATCCGCGAAGCCGAAGATCCATCCCGGGCCGTGATCGGGTTGAAAAACCACGGCCTGACCATTACCGGAAGAGACCTTGACGATATTTTTGAACGGATTGAAGGCAAAATCATTCCGCAGGTTCCGATGAGTTAAAAGGATGAAATGGAATGAGCAACCCTGTTGTTCTGGTAACCGGCGCAACCAGCGGGATCGGAGAAGCCATTGCCCGAAAGTTGCCGGATCAGGGATATGTCCCGGTTCTGCTCGGAAGGAGAGCCTCCCGTTTAAAAGAAATCCATCGCGAACTCAACCGGGGATCTTATTATCCCTGTGACATCACCAACGAAGCGGAAGTCAAACCGGTCGTGGAGGAAATCATCCAAACTTACGGCCGGGTTGACGTGTTGATCAATAATGCCGGCTATGGGTGTTTTGGCGGGTTTTTGGATGTTTCGCCGGAGGACTACCGGGGGATGATGGAGACCAATTATTTGGGCGCCGTCCGTATGGTCCGCCACGTCCTGCCGCACATGCTGCGTGCCGGGCACGGACGGATCATCAACATCGCTTCCCTGGCCGGATTGACCGGCATCCCAAACCTCGCCGGATATTGTGCAAGCAAATTTGCCTTGATCGGCTTTTCGGAAGCTCTGAATTTGGAGTACGCACCGGTGATCCGGGTGGGAGTTCTTTGCCCGGGACCCGTCATGACGCCTTTTTTCAGGGGAGAAAATCCCCGCCGCCATTTCCCTCCCCTGATCGCCGGCCAAATGTTAAAGGCCGAGGAAGTCGCCCGTTATGCCTTGAAAATGATCAAGCATCCCAAAACTGTGGTGATTCCCAAAAAGTTGAAATGGGCGCTTCAATTGCGTAAATGGTTTCCCTCCCTTTATTTTTGGGCCACCCGGCGAATTTACCGGCAACTGGACCCAAACCCGCACAAAAGTCCATCTCATTCCGTATCTGAAATTTAAGGGGGAGTGTCACCATGTATTTTTTCGTGGTCAATCAATTATCCGGCAATGGGCGGGGAAAAACGGTCTGGTCTTATATCCATCGCAGATTAAAAGAACTGGGCGTGGAATATGAGGCATTCTTCACGCAAGAAGCGGGAGATGCCACCCGGATTGTCAATGACATCAAACAACATCACCCGGTCAAAGCCGTGGTCGCCGTCGGCGGGGACGGCACCGTGAACGAAGTGGGAAGCGGGCTCATCGGCACCGATATTCCCATGGGGTATATCCCGGCCGGAACCGGAAATGATTTTGCCTTGGGGCATCAGATTCCCCTGGATCCGGAATTTGCATTAAAACGAATTTTGCGGCACCAAACCTACCAGGTGGACACCGCCAAAATGAACAACCGTTGCCTGATCAGCTTCGGCGGTGCGGGATTTGATGCCAAAGTGGCCAATGCGGTCCGAATGAAAAGATGGGAAAAGCAGTGGTTCGGGCGCTTGACTTACGGCTTGGAAGCCTTGAAAGTCTTCCGTTCGTACACTCCGCAGCCCGTCACCCTGACCGTGGATGGCGTTCGCTATGATTACGAACATGTCTGGCTGATTGCGGTGTCCAACATTCCGAACTTTGCCGGCGGAATCAAAATATGCCCCCAGGCAGAAAAAAACGACGGCCTGCTGGATCTCTGTTGCATTCAAAACCTCAGCTCCTTTGAGTTTCTCCGCCTGTTCCCGACGGCTTATTCCGGCAAGCACACCCGGCACAAATCCGTGATTTTCCACCGCGGCAAAGAATTCACCATCACGCCGCAAGGTTCTTGTCTGGCCCATGTGGATGGCGAAATCCTGGATGAAACCCCCATCACGGTCAAAGTGGTGCCAAAGTCTTTAACCGTTCTTTAAAATGCCGGAAAACACCAAAAGCCGATTTATCAACAAAACCGGCTTTTGTTTGAAAAGGATGCTATTCTCCGCGGTAATTCGGCTTTCTTTTTTCGCCAAAAGCTTGAATGCCTTCCAGGAAGTCTTTGGTTTTCCCCGCTTGTTCCTGAACCACGGCTTCATACTCTAGCGCTTCTTCAATCGTCGTTTCCATCCCGCGGTAAATCGCTTTTTTCGTTAATCCGATGGCCACCGTGGGCCCTTGTGCCAACTGCTTGGCCAGTGCCATCGCCTCATCCAGCAGTTTGTCTTCCTCCGCCAATTGGTTGGCCAGCCCGATCCGGACGGCTTCTTCCGCTTCCACATCCCGTCCGGTCATCGCGATCTCCAATGCCCTTCCCAGCCCGACCAACCGGGGCAAAAAGTAGCTGGAACCGCTGTCGGGAGCCAATCCGATCCTGACAAAAGCTTCGACAAAACGGGTGCGAGGGGTGATCACACGCAGGTCGCAAGCCAGCGCCAAACTGCAACCGGCCCCGGCCGCCACGCCATTTACCGCGGCAATAATGGGTTTTTTCAGATCCATGATAGCTTGAATCAAAGGGTTATAACGGGAGCGCACACTCTCGCCCAATGAAATTTCATCCCCCTTGGTGACAATGGCCGACCGGTCATTCAAATCTTGTCCCGAGCAAAACGCTTTTCCTTCCCCGGTCAAAACCACGGCCCGGACTTTCGGATCTTCGTTTACCTTTCGCAAAGTTGCTGTCAATTCTTCGGCCAATTGGCGGTTGATGGCATTATACACTTGGGGACGGTTCAGCCGGATCAGGCCGACGCCGTCTTGTATGGTCAGGACAACGGTTTTTTCTTCCATTTGAACCCCTCCAAACGGCTGCGTTATTATTTTTTTGTTAATAGAATCTATTTCAATCATAATATAAAAAATGAAAATTCGCCAAATTAATTCATAAAAAACAGCCCATCTTTCCGATGGACTGAACAACTTACGACAAAGCTTTGACCCGCTGCAACCGGAGGGCATTCAGCACCACGGAGACGGAACTGAAAGCCATGGCCGCTCCTGCCAGCCAGGGAGCCAGGAATCCGGCCGCGGCGACGGGAATTCCCAAGCTGTTGTACGCCAAAGCCCAGAACAGATTTTGTTTGATATTGGCCATGGTTTTCCGGCTCATCCACAGCGCATCGGCCACCTGCTCGAGATTCCCGCGCATCAAGGTGACATCTGCGGTTTCCATCGCGACATCGGTTCCGGTTCCCATCGCAATGCCCAGATCGGCCGCCGCGAGAGCCGGCGCATCGTTGATGCCGTCCCCGACCATCGCCACTTTTTCCCCTTGTCTCTGCCACTGATAAACCACTTCCGCTTTTCCTTCCGGCAACACTTCGGCCGAAACATCTTCAATGCCGACCTGTTTGGCAATGGCACGGGCCGTCCGTTCATTATCGCCTGTGATCATCCTCACTTTCAGCCCCATTTGTTTCAACTTTTCGATCGCTGCGCGGGAAGTTTCTTTCACCGTATCGGCAACGGCCAAAATCCCGGCGCATTTTTGGTCTATTGCGATGATCACGGCTGTTTTCCCTTGTTTTTCGAGCCGGACCAATTCCTCCTCAATCAAATTCGTTTCAATTCCGTTTTGTGCCATCAACCGGCGGGTTCCCAGCAAAACTTCCCGTCCGTCCAGCACGGCTTTGACCCCGTGGCCGGGTATTGCTTCAAAGGAGTCGGGATCTTGCAATGTCACTCCTTCTTTCACAATCCCGTTCACAATGGCCTGCGCCAACGGATGCTCGGAATGTTTTTCCGCCGATCCGGCCCGGCGCAAAACGTTTTTTCTCTCTTCCGGATGAAAGATGATGATATCGGTCAATTCAGGTTTCCCGTGGGTGATCGTTCCGGTTTTATCAAACAAAACCATCGTGATTTGCTGCGCCTTTTCCAAATGTTCGCCGCCTTTAAACAAAATGCCCCATTCCGCAGCCCGGCCGGAACCGGCCATAATCGAAACGGGCGTGGCCAGCCCCAAGGCACAAGGACAGGCAATCACCAACACAGCCATCGCTTTCTCCAAGGCGCCCTGAAATTGACCAGGCTCCAAACCGAAAAACCAAAGCAAAAACGTAAGCACGCTGATCCCCAACACAACGGGAACAAAAATCCCCGAAATCCGGTCTGCAATCCGTTGGATCGGCGCCTTGGAGCCTTGCGCTTCCTGAACCACCCGTATAATCTGTGCCAGCGCCGTCTCTTCCCCGACTTTTGTCGCCTTAAAGAGGAGCCGGCCTTGCCGGTTGATGGTGGCGCCGATCACCGGGTCGCCCGCCTGTTTTTCCACCGGGATGCTTTCACCGGTCAACATGGATTCATCGACGGACGAACGTCCCTTGACCACCTCTCCGTCCACCGGGATCTGCTCGCCCGGCTTCACAAGAATCAGATCCCCCGGCTTGACTTCTTCCACCGGGACGGCTACCTCCTTGCCGTCTTTCAAGACCAATGCTTTTTTGGCTTTCAACCGCATCAACTTGGATATGGCATCCGAGGCTTTTCCTTTGGCCCGGGATTCCAGCAATTTGCCAAGCAAAATGAGTGTGATTAAAACGGCGCTGGTTTCAAAGTACAATCCCTGCTCATGAATGCGGGAAGCCGGTTGAGTCAACATCACATACAAACTGTAAAAATAGGCCGCCGAGGTGCCGAGTGCCACCAGCACATCCATATTGGCGCTGCGGTTGCGCAACGCCTTCCATGCTCCGCGGTAAAACGGAGCCCCGATCACAAATTGCACCGGTGTGGCCAAAATCCATTGGACCCAAGGGTTCATGAGAACAGACGGAACCGGGATCCAATGAAAGAAAGAAAAATGGGCGGCCATGGTCCACAGAAGCGGGATGGAAAATGCCAACGCCGCATAAAACCGGACTCTTTTTTTCTTCCATTCTTCCTCTTTCCGCTTCCCTGACTCCGCACTTTTCGGCTTTGCCCCGAATCCCAACCGTTCCACCCGTTGCACCACGTCGGATACGGCCAAGGTCCCCGGGTAATAAGCGACCCGCGCCGATTCAGTTGCCAGGTTGACGGAAGCATTGGCAACTTCCGGGATCCGGTTCAACACTTTTTCAATCCGGCTGGCACAGGCGGCACAGGTCATCCCGGTAATCTCCATATCCACTTCTTCTTTGGGAACGCGGTAGCCGAGATCTTGAATGATCTTCTCCATCTCCGGCAACCGGACTTGCTTCGGGTCATAAACGATATGGGCTTCTTCCATGCCCAAGTGAACATGGACCGAATCGACACCGTTTAACTTTGAAAGACGTTTTTCGATCCGGTTGGCACAGGCCGCACAAGACATCCCTTCCACCGGCAACCGAATCGAGCTGAGTTCACTGGACAACGAAAACGCCTCCTGCTGTGATGCAATTTATGAAAGGACATCAAACCCTTGATCTTCAATGGTTTGCTTGATTTTGTCCAAATCAGCCGTCTGTTCATCAAAATCCACATCGACCATTCCTTTGGACAAATTAACTTTGGCTGCAACCCCGATTCGTTTTAATGCTTCCTCGACCGATTTGACGCAATGCTCACAGGACATTCCGGCAACCCGAATTTGTTCCTTCATTTTATCTGTTCCTCCTGCTGTTACAAAGTTTTTTACATCTTCTTACATCTTTATTATAGGATACCCCCCCACCGTATGCAACCGGTGGCTCCATTTTCCTTCCATTTTGTCAAATCATATTCCTTTCAAGGAACCTTCCCTTTGACAAATTTTTAAACTCCCGGGAAGCAACAAGCAGCCCGGATTTCCCATCCAGGCTGCTTTCACATCAATATTTGTTGATCTTGAAATTTTGGCGCAGAAGCTTCCAGTTCTCCGGGAAATCCTCACCCAAAACCCAATAACTGACACCCCGGAGACCGTATTCTTTGATCAGATTATGCTTCGCCTGCATGCTTTGTTCATTTTCATACCAAATCACATGCTTTTTCCCTTGTTCATCCCGGTAGTAAAAGTAAGGAGCTTCATCCCGGTTGTTATACTCCACCTTCAACCCTCGTTTTTTGGCAAACGTTTCGGCTTCATGCGGAGCAATCCGTTTCGCCGGAGGGCCTCCTTTTTTATAGGGAAGCGTCCAGTCATAACCGTAGAGCGGCGCTCCCATCACAATTTTTTCCGGGGGAATTTTTTGGACGGCATAATCCACCACTTTCCGAACTTGGGGAAGTGGAGCCACAGCCATCGGAGGTCCGCCGGTCCATCCCCACTCATACGTCATTAAAATGACAAAGTCGGCAATCTTCCCATGAAACGCATAATCATGTGCCCCGTGCCAAGCTCCGGCCTGTTCGCCGCTGCTTTTGGGAGCCAAGGCAGTCGACACCACATATCCGTGTTTTTTCATCCGGGGCACAAAGGTTTCCAAAAACCCGTGGTACAGCTCACGATCTTTTTCGTAGATGTGTTCAAAATCAATGTTGATCGCCTTGTACCCTTTTTCCTTCATCACTTGTTCGACTTGATTCATCAGCCGGTTGAGGGATTGCCGGTTTGTAAAAATTTGATGAGCCAAATCGGGTTGGAAATTTCCATCTGCAAAATTGGTCAGCACCAGCATCGGAACGGCCTTGTTTTGAATGGCCTGAAGCGGTTTTTCATCCTTCAGGGGGATCAAACTCCCATCCGGCCGGACCTGGTAACTGAAAAAGGCAACATATGTTAAATCGCGGACCGCTTCCAATGCATCCTCCACCGCTCGATCCGGGGAAGTGGCTTCCAAAAAGCCGATGCTTTCGATGCGTTTGGTTTTTCCTTTCAGATTCAGCTCATTTTCTCCTCTTTCATCCGGCAAGACCCTTCCCCGGCTTGAAATGGGCTCATTCCCGGGTTGACCGTTCCGGTCCACCACTTGCCGGGGAGTGGCATCATGCTCCGGACTTCCTTGGTTTTTGGCACATCCCGTCAACGCAATCAGTACGGAAAACATCACAATTAAAAATTTTTTCATCTGAATCACCCTGTCTATAATATCCCTCTGATTTCTTTTCTCATGCATCCTTCCGCCTTTATAAAAACTTTCTCCGACATGATGTCATTGTCATCTTTGAATGAACATCCCGATGCACCGGCGCGCCGGTGAAACGGATTTCCGGCTACGGAGTTCGCCAAAAAACATTAAAGAAAAAACATCTCAAAAATAAATTTAAAAACCTCAAACATTATCCCGGGCAAAGAACCGGTTTTTTAAAAAAATTTGGTTAAAATCGGTTGTATAATAGTGACGAAAGCGATAGAATTTTGAATGAAGATTTCTGATTCGAGAAGGGAGATGGACCGTGAATTCACAATGGAAAGCAAAAATCCAATCCATTGCGGATAAAGAAGAAAAGATTTTGCAAAAATTATTAAATTATGCTCCTCAACCTCATCTGACCGAAGTGATGGACAACTGCTCTCTTTGTTACAAAAAAACACACCGTTTACATATACGCATCGTTGAAGATCCCGAGGGGCTTTTTGAAGACGGGGTCAAAGTTTGCAAAAAATGTGCTGAAAAGTGCGGATTATCGGAATTGCTCAATGAAAAATCCGCATCCTATCACGGTCTGACTGAAGCCATTTTGCGAATTCGCGGAGAAATCGGTTTAAAAAATTTATCGGATTAGCAGGATTTTAAACACACATCGCAAATAAAGTAATAGAAAATGATCAAGCGAGGTGAAATCATGCGATTCCACAAACTTTGTTGTGGCGAGCCCCCGGCTGTGTAAATACATAATTTATAATTGTCAGAATTATTGTGAAAAGGTTGCCATCTGTTAAAAATAGTTGGTAACCTTTTTATTTTTAACCAAAATCAATCTTTCCGATGCAAAACCCTTTGTCTTTCACAGAAATTTTCATCATTATTTCGTATGTTAAATATTACTTATATTAAATAACCGGTTGGGATTATAATGTTGTTGTGTGCCACAACAAAGGAGGAACATCATGAACTCAAAAAAAAAGCAACTTTCAACTTGTCGTCGCATCTTTACTGCTGGCGATCTTCATGTCGGCCATGGACAATACCATTGTCGCGACAGCCATGGGGACGATCGTCGGGGAATTGGGGGGATTGGACCAATTCGTTTGGGTCACCTCCGCTTACATGGTCACATATATGGCCGGAATGCCCATCTTCGGAAAACTGTCGGACATGTACGGGCGAAAACGTTTTTTTATCTTCGGTCTGGCAGTCTTCATGATCGGTTCAGCACTTTGCGGAACCGCACAAACCATTGTCCAGCTGAGCATTTACCGGGCCATCCAGGGAATCGGCGGCGGCGCCTTGATGCCCATTGCCTTTACCATTGTTTTTGACATCTTCCCGCCGGAACAAAGAGGGAAAATGACCGGATTGCTCGGGGCGGTTTTTGGTTCATCCAGTGTCGCCGGCCCCCTGCTCGGTGCTTATATTACCGATTACATCAGCTGACATTGGATTTTTTATGTCAATTTACCCATCGGAATCATTTCCCTTGTTCTGATTCTCACAGCTTACAAAGAGTCGGATAACCATGAAAAACAATCCATTGACTGGTGGGGAGCCGTCACCCTGGTCACTGCCGTGGTCAGCCTCATGTTTGCCCTCGAACTGGGAGGTAAAGAGTATGCTTGGAACTCCCTTCCCATCATCAGTTTATTTGTCATCTTTGCGGTCTTTTTTCTTGTGTTCTTGTACGTTGAAACCAAAGCAAAAGAACCGATTATTTCCTTCTGGATGTTTAAACGCCGGTTATTTGCCGCCAGCCAAATCGCCGTTTTCTTATATGGCGCCACTTTTGTCGTGTTGACCGTATATATCCCGATCTTTGTGCAAGCGGTGTACGGCGGGTCCGCCACCAATGCGGGACTGATCCTGACCCCGATGATGCTCGGGTCGGTTGTCGGAAGCGCGATCGGCGGTATCTTCCAAACCAAGACCAGTTATCGTAATCTGATGATCCTCTCGATCATTGCTTATGCCGCCGGAATGACCTTGCTCAGCACCATGACGCCCGAAACGGCACGGTGGCTGGTCACCATCTACATGGTCATCGCCGGATTTGGAGTCGGATTTTCTTTTTCACTGCTGCCCATCGCATCCGTGCACAACATGGATGCCAAACACCGCGGTTCGGCAAACTCAACCAACTCCTTCTTCCGCTCTCTCGGCATGACCATCGGGATCACCTTATTCGGCTCCCTGCAAAACCGCTTTTTTACGGATCAATTGGATTTTGGCGGGATGCAGAGAGGACACGGGCCATCTTTTGACCTCAACGACCCGCAAGGACTCTTTGAGCCCGGTGCCCGTGCCGCGATCCCCGATTTCATTCTGGATAAAATCGTGGACGCCATGTCTTCATCGATCACCCATATCTTTGCCCTGGCTTTGATCCCGATCGCGCTGGCAGCCATAGCCATTCTGTTCATGGGTGACACCCGGGTGAAGCTTAGCAAAAAGCCTGTCGTCTCAACCCATGAATAACCCGTTTCAAAAAGCAGTGCCATGAAAAGGCGCTGCTTTTTTTGTCCTCAAAATAAGCGGCAAAAATGACCGGTTTCTTTTTATGGGCTTTCATCCAAGCCGGTTTATTGCCTTCTGAATAGGATAGTCACACATGGATCCATGAGATCGTCTCGCCATGGGAGGATATATACATGAAAGCAATCCAATTAAACAAACTGGCCCAAATCATGGGCGGAAGATTGACTGCAGGTTCCCCGTCAAAAATCGTCCAGTCCCTCAATTTTGGAAATCCAAAACAATTGAAACCGCACCAAGTGTACTTTTACACCCGCAAAATCCGGTGGCACGAAAAGCAACTGCCGGCCATTCAACGGATCCGCCCGCTCGCCGTCGTGCTTCCCGCACACCTCTCTGCCCGGGGAATCCCGCCGGGCACTTCGATCATCCGGGTGCAAGATGCTTATCAGGCTTTTTTTAAAGCCGGTCTTTGGAACTGGAAACAATGCCCGGCCAGAGTGATCGGCATCACGGGAAGTGCGGGCAAAACGACCACAACCGAAATGGTGGCTTCCATTTTGAAATATCGTGCGCCGATGGTGAAAACCCATCGCAACTTGAACACGTTTTCTTTTTTGCCAACGTATCTGACCCGGTTGACCGGCAAAGAAAAATTGCTCCTCTTGGAAATGGGAATGAAATCGCTCAATAACATCCGCAAACAATGCCAAATCGTCCGGCCCGAGATCGGTGCCGTCACCAATGTCGGAGAAGCGCATGCGGGCAGCTTGGGTGGACTTCATCTCATCGTAAAAGCCAAACAGGAACTGGTGGATGGTGTCCGCAAAAACGGAACCTTGATCTTAAATGCGGACGACCCGCGGTCAAGAAAACTGAAAACCAACCGCTTCCAGGGAAAAATCCTTACCTTCGGCATCCGCAATCCGGCCCACATCCGGGGAAAAAACATCCGTTATACCCGAAACGGGATGGCCTTTGACACCGTGCTTCAGGGACGTTCGTTCCCCGTCCGGATCCCTGTCTTCGGCACACACAATGTTTATAACGCCCTGACCGCCATCGGGGTTGCCTGGGCTTATGGAACCACGATTCCGGAAATTCAAAAAGGGCTCGCCACCTTTAAAGCGCCGAAAATGCGCTTGGAATTCATCCGTACAAAATCCGGGCGCATCCTGATCAATGATGCTTGGAACGCCAATCCAACAGCTCTCAGAGCCGGATTGGACGTCCTGAAAAATGTCAGCGGATCCCGCCCCAAGATTGCCGTTTTGGGCGATATGCTGGAGCTCGGGGAATATTCACATCAAGCTCACCGGCAATCAGGGAAATATGCGGCCCGCTTGGGATTGACCCAACTCATCACTTTGGGGAAACGCGGAAAAATCATCGCACGGTCCGCTGTCGCCAATGGAATGAGCCCCCAAAGGGTTCTGGCTTGTGATGATTTCCGGCAAGCATTGCACCACTTGGCAAGAACCCCGAAAAATGCAGTCATCTATTTCAAAGCCTCCCGTTCCCTGCATTTCGAAAAGCTCGTCAGGCAATTAAAAAGGCTGTAACGGAAAAAAGCCGCCCTTTCCTTACGTAAGGGCAGCTTTTTTTTCGAATGCTTTTCCAATGACATATCCCAGCAAGCTTCCGATCACTGCCGGCACCAGCCAACCGATTCCCTGGTCATAAAGCGGCAATACCTCAAGCCATGAAAAATCAAACCCGAAGATACCGGTAAGCGTATCCAAAACACTGATCAGAAAGGCGCCTGATATTCCTCCGGCATACACCGCACGATAACCATGAAAGGATGAGTGCAGGAAAGACAATAAGATCAAGACAATCACCGCCGGATAAATCATGCTGAGAACCGGCACGGAAAATGCAATCAGCTGGGTTAATCCGACATTGGCAACAAAGGCACTGAATACGGTTACAATCAACAACCATTTTTTATAGGAAAGTTTCGGGAAAACCCGGTTTAAAAATTGCGCACAGGATGTCGAAAGCCCGACCGAAGTCGTCAAACAAGCAAGCAAAACAACGATCCCCAAAAGAACGGAACCGTATGAGCCAAAAAGTTCAAAAGCAATCGCCGTTAAAATTTCACCGCCGTTGTCCATCATCCCCAACTGCTGGCTGGTGGCTCCCATATAAGCCAGTGAAAAATACACAAAAGCCAGACAAGTAACCGCTATCAAACCGGCTTTCAGTGTTGTGGCGGCCACTTTTTTCCGGTCACGGATTCCGTCATCGCGAATGGCTGCCACCACCATTCCCCCAAACACCAATGCACTCAGCGCATCCAACGTCAAATAGCCGTCAAGAAATCCCTGGAAAAATGGAAATTGCGCATAGGCATCCGTCGGGGTTCCCAAATCTCCGACCGGATGAAACAAGCTTCGGAGAAAGAGCACGACAATCAACGTCAACAAGACCGGGGTCAGGATCTTTCCGACACGGTCAATCACTTTGGAAGGGTTCAAACTGATCAACAATGTAATCAGAAAATAAATAATTGTGAAAACAGGCAAAGCCCATACCGCTTCCCGGATGGCATCCGGCAGGAAAGACAAGCCCATTTCAAAAGAAACCGTTCCGGTCCGGGGAATTCCAAAGAAAGGACCAATGGACAAATAAACAATCAAACTTAAAATCAGACCAAATACCGGATGGATGCGGCTTCCGATTTCTTGCAAACCGCCGTCAGACAAACCGACTGCAATCACAGCCAACAACGGAAGGCCGATTCCGGTGACCGCAAAACCAAGCATCGCCGTGAAGAACTGGTCTCCGGCCCCTTGCCCCAACAGCGGCGGAAAAATTAAATTTCCGGCGCCAAAAAATAATGAAAACAACATCAAACCGATTGTGAGTAATTTGGTGTTCTTAAGCATTGAAGATGTCTCCTTTTTGTTCTGTTGCAACCATTGCCGCATTTTGAAATGCACAGGCGAACTTTTTTTCTTCTGTGCATTTTCAGTATATTTATTATTTACAGACTATAATTTAACAGTACAATGCATTATAAAAACTTTTATTCCCCGCTGTCAACAAACCACTTTATGGAAAAACATGGAATCATGCCATTTTCGTTAAAACGCTTACAAAACACAGCTGGACAAAAGCCGGTTTTCCCGGCCTTTGTTTTATAAGGACATTTTATAAATCTCATAAACATCTTCTTTGGTTAATTTTTTCATCCGTCCCAATGAACCGTGAGCCACTGCCTTTTCTGCCATCAGTTCCAGTTTGGAATCATCGATTCCGTAATCAGCCAAACGGCTGGGAGCGCCGATGGAACTCCAGAATTCCCGCAAGCGGTCAATTCCTTCTTCCGCGATTTCACGGTCCGATTTTCCTTGCGGATCCACACCGAACACACGAATCGCCAATTGCTTCATTTTGGCTTCGGTCACATCCAGATTGTACCGGATCCAGTTGGGAAATAAAATCGCCAAACCTCCGCCATGCGGGATATCATAAACGGCGGAAACGGCATGCTCGATTCCATGCGTACCCCAATCGCCTCGCATTCCCTGGTTAATCACTCCGTTTAAAGCCATCATTCCACAAAACATGATCGTTTCTCTGGCTTCATAATTTTCCAGGTCCTCAAGCAGCTTGGGTGCCGTCTCGATAACCGTCGACAGCAATCCTTCCACCATTCGCTCGTTGTAAGGAACATTGGGGGCTGGACTGAAATAATGTTCCAGCGCATGGGACATCATGTCCACAATTCCGTAAACGGTTTGATCTTTGGGAACGGTAAAGGTGTGAACCGGATCGAGGATCGAAAACTTCGGAAAGACCAACGGATGGCCCCAGCCGATTTTTTCTTTGGTTTCCCAATTGGTGATCACCGAACCGCTGTTCATTTCCGAACCGGTTGCCGACAAGGTCAAAACCGTTCCAAACGGCAAAGCATCTTTGGGAACGGCTTTTTTAATAATGATGTCCCACACATCCCCGTCATATTTGGCTCCTGCAGAAATGGCTTTGGTGGCGTCAATCACACTGCCGCCGCCGGCCGCCAATAAAAAGTCCACCTTTTCTTTCTTGCATATTTCCACGCCTTTATGTACCGTGGACAAGCGCGGATTGGGTTCAACCCCGGACAATTCCAGAACTTCTGCCCCGATTTCTTGCAAATATTTCATGATCTGATCATAGATCCCATTTCTTTTAATGCTTCCGCCTCCGTAAACCAGCAATACTTTTTTGCCGTAACGGGGGATTTGTTCTTTGATTGCTGCCAAAGTGCCTTTGCCAAAAAACACTTGGGTTGGGTTATAAAATGTAAATTGTTCCAATGGTTTGCACCTCTTTTTTTATAAATAGGCCTGTAAAAATAATAATAGAAACCCAACAGAAAATGCAATGATTCTCATGACAGTGATAAAAAACGGGACTGGATGTCCTTGGTGATCTCCTTCAGATCGCGGGCGGTGTTCAGGTACATTTGTTTCTCATCCGGATCTTGGGCCAATTGCCCCGACTTTTTCAACTCGGCCTCACACGTTTCCAATGCCTGTATGAGGTTTGCACGCCAGTGGGGCCGTGAACGGGAAGAAGAACGGTCCTGATAAAGGTCCGTCCACAAATTCCCGGACGAATCCACCTGGGCCAAAAACACATCTTCCAGTTTTAACCCTTGTTTTTCCAGTTCTTTCAACAACCATTTTTCGTTTTTCCCAATGCGCGACAATACTTCCTTTTCGATCTGTCCGCCAATGATGACCATTTCAGGCTCCCGTTCACGGTTCACAGGGAGATGAAGCATGCTGGCCGTTAGCGGCTGATGTTCTTTTTTCAGCATCACATTGACCGATCCGTCCGGCTCCATGATGGCAAACTCTACTTCCGACAAGTTGAAAATATTTTTCGCCCGCAATTTGCTCATCAATTCGATCGCAGTCATCCGCTCTTTCTTTAAATTTTCTTCCAGCACCTTTCCATGCTTGATCAACACCGTTTCTGTCCCGATAATCCACTTTCTCATTTTTTTGCTTTTGATCTCCAGATATTCGATGACAAATGCCATGATCACCCACACCAGAAGGGATAGCGCCCCCAAATACCATGAAGTCGGTTCCGATTCCAAAGGGATATATGCCGCAATACTTCCCAAAGTGATTCCCGTGATGTATTCAAACAGGGAAAGTTGGGAAACTTGCTTTTTTCCGATCAATCTTGTGAGAACCAAAAGGATCACAACCGTAAAAGCGGTTTTGAGCACAACCAAATACCAGCTCATTGGAAATCTTCCTCCGCAAATTCTTGATTGTCCTGTTTAGTATCCGAAAGGAAGATGCAATCTATACAGAAGAAAAAATACAGCCCGGAGCGGGCTGTATTTTTAGCGCGATCATTCAAATCCGCCGGCCATTTCATCGCGAAAACCAAACCAATAGGTAAACAAAAACCCTGCCGCATAAGACAAGACCAATCCGCTTAAATACAACAGGATTTGGCCGGGCAGCACCAAAAAGGTGAGAGGAAGACCGGAAACCCCGATGGCAATGGTGGCCACTTTAAACACAGCTTGAAAAGCCCCGCCCACGCCTGCTCCCAGACACGCCGTCAAAAAAGGCCTTCCCAAAGGCAAGGTCACCCCGAAAATCAGCGGTTCCCCGATGCCGAGCAAACCGGCCGGAAGCGCCCCGCCAATTGCCCTTTTCAACCGTTTCTTCTTTGTTTTCACATAGATGGCAAAGGCCGCCCCGACTTGCCCCGCGCCTCCCATGGCCAGAATGGGGAGCAACGGGTCATTGCCGATGGATTGGATCAATTCCAGATGAACCGGGGTCAAACCTTGGTGCAAACCGGTCACCACCAGCGGGAGGAAGGTGGCTCCCAGCACAAATCCGGCAATCACTCCGCCGGTATCCAGGATAGCCAGCAATCCTTTGGTAATCCCGTCGGAAATCAAACCGCCAATCGGCATAAAGACCACATAGGTGATGATTCCGGTAATCAGCAAGGCCATTGTCGGCGTAACAATGATATCCAGCGCTTGCGGGACGATGCGGCGAATCCGTTGTTCCAAAAAAGCAATAAAAATGGCGGCAAACATGACACCGATCAGACCGCCGCGTCCCGGCACCAATTCTTCCCCGAACAAGGTGATGTTCGCAATTTCGGGGTTGATCACCAAAATGCCGGCCAACGCTCCCAAAGCCGGGGAACCTCCGAACTCTTTGGCCGCATTTAAACCGACCAAAATCCCGAGGAATGAAAACAATCCGGATCCCATCACGGTCAAGACGGTTGCGATCATGGAAGTTTCCGCAATCCAACCGGCCTGCATCACACTTTTCGTAATCCCCGTGATGAGCCCCGAAGCCACCAGAGCCGGAATCAAGGGGATGAAAATGTTGGCGATTCTTCTTAAAAACAGTTTAAACGGGGTTTTGTTTTTCTCCTTGATTTCTTCCCTCTTTTGCTTTGCTTGTTCGTTTAAATCCCACTCGCCCGCATTTTTCATTAATATTTTGAATTCCTCGTATACCTTTGCCACTTTTCCGGGCCCCAAAATAATTTGCAGCGTTTCTTCCTCCACCACACCGATGACGCCTTCGATTTCCTTCAATGCCTCTTTATTGACAAGGCTTTCATTTTTGGGTTTGACGCGAAGCCGCGTCATGCAGTGGGTGTAAGAAGCGATATTGGAGGCTCCCCCCAAATGCTGCAAAATCTTTTGCGCCAGCACGCTGTTGTCTTTTCCCATCCCAATTCTCCTTCCTGCCGGTTAAATTTCTTTCAGCCGCCGGGTGGCTTTCCGGGTTTTATCCAACAAGCGGACGGTTTGGTCATACTCTTTTCCGGCCATCGCCAAAAACAAGGTATCAATCACATGAAGCTGCGCAATCCGGGAAGAAGTCGCCCCGCTGCGAAAAACGGCTTCCCCGGAAGAAGCGATATGCAAGCGGATTTCCGATAGATCAGCCACCGTGGACGAACCATATTTGGTCAGGCTGATGGTTTTGAGTCCATACTCTTTGGCCAAGCGCAAAATCCTCACAACTTCCGGGGTCTCCCCCGAATATGAAATGGCAAACACCACATCCCCGGGTTTGGCGTTGGCAATTTGGGTGGCAACCAGGTGCAAGTCAGAAAAAGCAGTCACCCCTTTGTTGATTCGCAGCCACTTTTGTCTGGCATCCAAAGCGATGATGTGGGAAGCCCCCACTCCGAAAAAGTGGACTTGGTTGGCTTTTAATAAAGCATCCACCGCCCTTTCCAACTCTTTCAAGTCCAGAACCTCGGCCGTGTCGCGCAAGCTTTGCACACTGTTGAGGGTCATTTTTTGCAATATCAACCCGGCCGGCTCTTCGGGCCGGATATCCCGGTAGCCGCTTTCCTCCGGCTTGGCCAGATCACCGGCGATTCGCATTTTTAAATCTTGAAACCCGTTTAATTGCAGGGACTTGCATAAACGGACCACCGTTGCCCCACTGGTGCCCGTCCGTTTCCCCAACCCGGCCGCAGTCTCGTGAACCGCTTCCTGTGGATGAGCCAAAATATATTCAGCGATTTTCCGCTCGGCCGCCGACAATTGATCCAACATCAAGCGCAAACGATGAAGTCCTCCTGCAGACAACTTCCTTCCCTCCCGTTAACGGGACCGGATCCCGAGCGTAATAGCTTCGCGGACGTGCCCGTTGGACTTTTCGAGCAATCCTTTGGCTTCTTCATAGCCGGTTTCAGACAAATGCATCACAATGGCCGTTTTCACTTCATTCCGGGCACGCCGGAGCAAGTCTTCCGCTTCCCGTCCGGACAAGCCGGTAATGGTGCGGATGATGTTGATGGCCCGTTTCTGCAATTTGTAATTGCTGATTTTGACATCCACCATCAAATTTTCATACACTTTCCCCATGCGAATCATCGCGGTGGTGGAAATCATGTTTAAAATCATTTTGTGGGCGGTTCCTGCTTTCATCCGGGTCGAACCCGTCAACACTTCGGGTCCCACAATAACTTCAATGGCATGACCGGCCACCTGGCTGATGCGTGCATCGCGATTGCTGGAAAGGGCCACCGTGTGGGCTCCGATGCTTCGCGCATACCGAAGTGCTCCGATCACATACGGGGTTCTTCCGCTGGCGGCGATGCCGATGACTGTGTCCTTTTCCGTCAAGCCAATCGTCTTTAAATCTTCTTCCCCCAGTTTTTCGTTATCTTCCGCCCCTTCAACGGCTTTCACAAACGCTTTTTCGCCCCCCGCCATCAAACCGACAACCTGTTCCGGAGGCGTGCTGAAGGTGGGCGGGCACTCAACGGCATCGAGGACACCCAGCCGTCCGCTGGTTCCGGCTCCCATGTAAATCAGCCGCCCTCCGCGGGAAAAAGAATCGCAAACATACTCCACCGCCACCTCAATATCCGGAAGCACCTCCTTGACGGCTTGAGCCACTTTTTGATCTTCCGCATTGATCAGTCTTAAAATCTCTATTGTATCCATCTTGTCAATCTGTTTGCTTCGTTCATTTCGGGACTCGGTCGTCAGACGACTCAGCTCTTCTTCCATGTAATACCCTCCAATCTTGAATGCGCTTTCATTATATCCGATATGAAATATTATTTCAATATAAATTAATTACATATAAAATTCCATTTCGCATGCAGGTAAAAAAAGAACGGAAGAACGTTCTTCCGCTACTCTTGATTCACCCAGTTGTAAAAAGAAAACCCATTTTCACTCAGAACCGGCTTTTCCTTCACATTGGTCTGATATAAACTTCCTTTTTGCCTGAATTTGCGCGAATACTCGGCCGCCTCTTCCGCCGTGCGCACATTGTTTTTATGCCATTCCAGCAAAATCCGGTCAATATAACGAAAATTCACTTTCCCGCAAAACACGGCTTCGCGGAGAGCGGCTTCGATGATCTCCTCTGAATAGCCGTCTTCATCAATCCATTGGGACAACATCTGGCATTCCATCGGGGACAGGGCCCGGCCGAATTCCAGTTCAAACATGCGGAATATTTGTTGATAACTTTCGCTGTCCGATTCGGTTTTTTTCTGTTTATGATCCAGATACGATGAGACCAATTGCTGAAACAGCGGGGTCAACTCGTAACTTTCACTCCGGATCCCGTGTTCGTGACCTTCTTCAATCCGGATAAATCCGCCGTGCAACAAACGCTGAATCAAGTCCACGATTTGATGTTGGCTGAGGCTCATGCGCTCTTCCAATTCCGCCACAGTCGGGAACGTCTTGTTTTCTTTTTCCTGATAAATATAAAGATGAATCAGCAACATGGCTTCGGTTTCCGTCAGTCCGAGCCGTTTATACTCCGTAAACAAAAGAACGGGCAAAGACACGAATCCTTGTTTCAGGAGATGAACCATTGCCGCTTGCACCGTTTCCTTCCGGTCCATGCTCTTTCACACCTCTCTTATCCTCCACTATACCATGATCCGGTTTTCCGAGACAGACTTGAAAAATGGATAAAAGCACCGGCAAAAAAACCGATGCTTTATCCTTTTCTATTATGGATATAACCGATTGAGCATCCGCGGGAACGGGATGGTTTCCCGGACGTGATCCAATCCGCAAATCCAGGCCACCGTCCTTTCCAATCCCAATCCGAATCCGGAATGGGGGACGCTTCCGTATTTTCTCAAATCCATATACCACTGATAAGCTTCTTTCGGCAAGTTATGTTCTTCATATCGTTGACGCATCAGTTCCGGATCATCAATCCGCTGGCTTCCGCCAATGATTTCCCCGTAGCCTTCGGGAGCGATCAAATCCGCACACAAAACCACTTCCGGTCGGTTCGGATCCGGCTTCATATAGAAAGCCTTGATCTCTGTCGGATAGTGGGTGATAAAGACCGGTTTCTCAAAGCTTTCGGCAATTTTCGTTTCATGGGGCGCCCCGAAGTCTTCCCCCCACTCAAAATCGGAAAATCCTTCTTTGTGAAGAAGTTCCACGGCTTCATCATAAGTGATGCGCGGGAACGGAGCAGTCACTTTTTCCAGGCGGCTGATATCCCGTCCCAATGTTTTTAATTCCGCTTCGCAGTTGTCCAATACATGCCGGACAACATGGGCCACCATATTCTCTTGGATTTTCAGGCTTTCTTCATGTTCCACAAAAGCCATTTCCGGCTCGATCATCCAAAATTCAATCAGATGACGTCTGGTTTTGGATTTTTCCGCACGGAACGTCGGACCGAATGAATAAACTTTTCGCAACGTCATCGCGGCGGCTTCCATGTACAACTGGCCGCTTTGCGTCAAATAGGCGTCCTCATCGAAATACTTGGTGTGAAACAGGTTGGTGGTCCCTTCACAAGAAGACGGCGTCAAAACCGGCGGATCCACCAATGTGAAGCCTTCGTCATTCAAGTATTGTTGCAAGGCTTTGATAATTTCAGCCCGAATGGTCAAAATGGCACGTTGCCGGGGGGAACGGATCCATAAATGGCGGTGGTCCAACAAAAAGTCCACCCCGTGTTCCTTTTTCGCAATCGGGTATTCTTCCGCCACCTGAATCACTTCGAGGTTGGTCACATCCAACTCAAAACCGCCGGGTGCCCGTTCATCTTCCCGCACGGTTCCCCATATGTACAATGAGCTTTCTTGTGTCAATTGTTTGGCGGCGTCCCAAATTTCCGGAGCCACTTGACTTTTAACCAGCACCCCCTGAATGAAGCCGGTTCCGTCCCGAAGCTGCAAAAATTGGATTTTTCCGCTCGAACGTTTATTGTAAAGCCATCCGCCCAGTTTAACTTCTTTTCCCACATGGCTGGCTATTTCTTTAATTGTCGTTAACACCTGTGTACCCTCCATCCGATAAGAATCACATTGAATTTTATTATACATCCGCTTATTTTAAGGAGTCAATGTAAGAGAATGCAACCTCTGCTTGCCACACAAACAACCTGTGCCGCATCCATCCCGTTGGCCGTTCACCGCCTGCAAGAAACTAAACCGTGCGGTATTGTTCAAGAGCTTTTGCCAATCTTTCTTTCAGAAGCTTTTTTAATGCAAGCGGCTTCTTGACCAAAGCATGCTCGCCGTATGCCAGAAAATAGTCTGCGAAAAAAGGAAGATCGTCTTTGGCAATTCTCCCCGTAATCAAACCCGAACCGTCTTCCCGTTTTTCCAGCGACAGACCGGGCCACGGAACCGGTTGAAATTTTTCTGTCCCGTTTCGGGTGAGCTCCACAACCATTTCCATCATTTCCCGATTCCGGTTCATCAGCGAAAAACGATTTTTCAAACCGACCTCCGATAAATCGACCGGCTTCGTGTTTTCGTCAACTTCCGCCGACAGGCTCCGGAGTTACAAAAAACACAAGCCGGAAGGTGATCGATATGGGTAAAGTGTACAAACAGTTCACACCCGAAACAGTCAATGAATGGGCAGAAAAATATTTAGAGGAAGCTAGGTTTTACGTTTATCGAGGAGCAAATTCAAAAAACTTTGTTGAACACTTAATTTCCAAGTACTGGTACGACTTAAGGGATGAATCAATTTTTATTGAAACCGTTTGGCAAGCAATTAAAGACACAATCTTAGATTACGATTCAAGTCAAGAAGCGTCCTTTTCCACTCTTCTTCACAGAAATATACGAAATGCTATCTATAAGGCATTTCGAAATAAAACAAAAATCGGAGAACATCAGATTCCGATAAGTTGCATGGGAACGCTAGACGAGGATGGAAATTACATTGAGTTAGATATTGAAGACGTTGAAAACAACTATTCGATTGAAGCTGATAATGAGCTACAAGAAAGTGTAGACCACTTGTTGGGGGAACTGAACAAAGACAAACGAGCGAATACCGAAAAACAAAAATTCATCATCAATTTCATCATCCAAGACCAGATCAAGGGATATATACAGACAGAAAAACACGCTTTTGAAAAACAAAAACCTGGAGCTAAAAGACAACCCAGAATTGGTTATAATGCGAAACTCCCTCGGCGGTTGTTGGCGAAGGAGTTAACAGAAAAATTCGGTGGTAGTCTGAGAGCAAATGAAGACTACATAGACCGCTTTAGAGAAAGAGCAAAAAAAGCCCTTGGGAATCGCTTGAACACGACTTATCCCAAGAGCACAAAAGAATTAGCCAAAAGAAATAAAGAAAAATTCTTCAATAAACAAGTATACCAGAAAAATAAAGAATATGAAGAGTACCTCGAAAAATTTAAAGTTGGTTTGGTTGGAAAACGTTATGTAATATAGAATATCCAATCTTTTGTGCATTTACTGCTGTGGGGTTGCTACTCAAAAAGCAACTCCACCCCATGAGATAAAAAAAATTTTCAAGATACCCTGTAAATGAAAAATCGCATGAACATATAAATAGTGAGGAGGTTTTTTCAATGAAAAATAGATTTGAAATCTGGTCCGCTGGTCATGGCCGTTACTTCTGTTATGTGGAAGATCACAAGATGAAGAACAAAATTGAGAAAAACAACAAGTGCAACTTGACCGCCTACTACATGACCAAAAGCGGAAAAGTGTTTGGGTGGCAATTTCTGATCCCAGATGTTGAAACCCGTGACTTTATACAACAAATTAAATGATACTTATAAATTGATTAAATTGATTAAATTGGAGCGATTAAACATGAACCGACAACCTGGACTAACGATCGAATGTGCCATTTGCGGAAAAACAGAAAGAGTCGATGAAAACACATCTATTGACGGGATTGCACCTGATTGGTTTATTTTCAACGAAATGATTTGTGACTACGTCTGTTCGGTAGAATGTGACATTATTGCTGACAAGCAATTTGATTATGGAGATGGTTTCCACATTGAAGAAATTATATATGAGGAGGTTATTTAACATTGGCACGTCAAAAATTGCCTCACTCAAAGAATTGGCGAGAACGGAAAATTGAAGACTGGAACGCAACCACTTTTCATGAATACTTAAAACATAAGCATCAAGAACGTTTTAATACTCCCTATCGTGCGGGAAATATTCGAGGCCAAAATACACAGATCAAAAATTACTACGAACAGTACGGGAAAGAAGAAACAAAAGAATTTATCGATTTGTGTTTCAAGCACTATAAAGACTATCACGGATACAACAGTTTGAACTTTTTCTATATGATTGGCAAGATGTATTACCTAATGGGTAAAGCTCAAAAGATTGTCGAACACAAACGGAAAGTGGAGCAATATAAACGTCGTCAACAAGTTAAAGAAATTGTAGAGGATAAACAAAAAGATAAAGTCGCTGATATTTTGAAATATTGGGGGATTGAACAATGACAAATGAAAAGAACTGCATCCTACGGGGAACCTGCAAAAAGGCAGGATCTCCCCAATGCAAGAAAACGTGCCCGTTGTATGTTGCGATGCATGGTATAAATGGCCTTGCTGGAAGAGTTCAAACAGCAAACATCCCTAAAGAGTATCGGTGGATGACCATTGATCACAACCCTGTCAGAGAAAGTCAAAAAACTGTTTTCGATTTGGTTGATAAATGGTCCAGGCACTTCTTCCCCATGATTTTCAAGGAAAATGCAGAGAGAATCAAACCGCTTTATCTATATTCTGATGAAGTTGGTACTGGTAAAACGGCCACTGCTGCATCCATTGCAAATTCTTTCTTGGTTTATACTTTCGTGGAATCTCTGAAACGAGGAAAACAACCACCGGAACGTCCGGTTTACTTCCTGGACTTCAACGAATGGCAACGGTCTTTTGCAGAATTTAACCATCCAAAGGTACCAAAAGACATTTCAGATAAAACTTCCGTTTTATAATCAACGAAACATTGCAAAGAGCGTTACCTTGTTGATTATTGATGATATCGGAATTGAAGAGCCTAGCAAACCGTTTCATGGAATTGCACATGATCTGATTAATCATCGATTGGTGAATTGGCTCCCTACAGTCTTTACATCAAACGTAAAGATGGAGGATCTTTTGTTGAAATACGATAAGCGAATGTATGACCGAATCCGGGACCATAACACACAAATTGAATTTATAGGCACCTCTCACCGTGGGTTGCGACAAGACTTTATCTACTGAAAGGGTGATTTTGGTGAACCCAAAATTTAAACCCGGAGATATCGTTAAAAGAACTGGTTATGAAGATGACATTTATATGGTTGAGCTTTGTTTTGATCATAACTTGCGTCTTTACAGAATCAGGTCTTTAAAAACCCATTTGTGGGCAATGTGCAATGAAGATGAATTGCAGGAATTAAAACCCAAATTTAAACCTGGGGATTTAGTAAAAGTTGTAAATTATGAGGGTGTTTATAAAGTTATCGAATCTGAAGAATTCGATCTAGGTTTACAAGATTATATGTATTGGCTGATGAATACAAAAACGAAAAAGTTTGTATATGGTGCAGAAGAAGATATGTCTTATTTCTTCCCCCGAAAACCTAAACCGAGTCGCCACAATAAAAAAGAATATTACAAGTACCTCAGAGAAGAAACAATGAAAAGGATTGATGAGAAGCTGGACCTCTACAACGATTACGGAGATCAGCGATTCCTTGATAAAGCAAAACGACTTGGCAGGTTTTTACTCAAAATTCCCGATTAAGGAGGAATTTTTAATGGCCATTGCTACGATGAAATTTTTCTCAAAAATGCTGGATACCAAATTTATTGATGCTTTTACACAGTACGGAATCACTACGGAGAAACTTAATAAGTCCGAACGTGAAATTTTCGAATATATTAATGAGTATGTCGCCAAAAATGGCGACACTCCTTCCCCAGAAGAAGTTGCAATTCAATTTGAACAATTTGTTTACACACCCACAAACTCGTCATTTGACGTCCTTGCTGAAGAAATTAATGAAAGACATGCGAAAAACGAAATCATCCGATTGATCCAGGGGAAGCTTAATGAAGATGATGATTTTGAGAAAAAAGATAATCTAAGCATTTTGATCAACCAGAAATCAGGACTAGAACTTATCGAAATCCTCCAAGACGAACTTGAGAAGATCAAGATGGAAACCATAATGCAAAAGAAAATTGGACTGTCACTTACAGAAGATTATGAATGGTTTTTTGACGAATATGAGCGAAGACAAAAAGGAGAATCTTTTAAGGTTTGGAAATCGAAATTCCCTACTCTAAACAACATCTTAGGTGGTGGGTACAGTTCAGGGAACTTATACACGTATTACGGCCGTTCCGGACGTGGAAAATCAATCATTATGCTGGAAGAAGCACTTGAGGCCCTTGTGAATGGTGCAACGGTTCTTTACTGGGGATTAGAGATGATTGCCTTTGAGCTTTTCTGTCGTGCCTACTCTTCTTTATCTGCACGGCAAGGTTTATTCCGTGGAAAATTGACAGAAGCTCAACTTGAACGCATTTTTGGAAACAGTGAAGAAATTATTAATCAAATTAAAGAATTGGGGATTGATTTTGAAGCAGGTTTTCCGCAAAAAGAGATTATGATGACAAGGTTGCCTGAAGATTTGAGAAAACTGTTGTGGGACTTTGCATCTTCACTAAACAAAATGGTTGACGGAAAATTAATTTTTAAAACAGTTGACATGAAAACCTTTAGGGACAAAAGCATTAAAGCCCTTCACGCTGAAATCATTCGAACCAAAGCTGATTTTGTTGTGGTAGATCCAGTTTATTTGATGCACAGGGAATACAATAGTAGCCGGACTTCTGGTGGGGATTTGGCAAAAACAGTTGTTGCTTTACGTGAACTTTCCGGATTAACTCAAACTACAATTTTAACTGCAACCCAAGCAGAAGAAGTTGATGTAGAAGAAGATGAAAATGGAATTCGTGAATTAAAGCCACCCAAACGGAAAGATGTTAAAAAATCAAGTTAAATCCGGGATGGTAGTTCCTATGTGATCAGTATGGATACTATTGATGGCCGTGGAATCCTGGTCCCCCGAAAAGCAAGAGGTGGCGGCGAAGATCAACGGATTGAAATAGTCTTTTTGCCAAACTACGGGATCATCCGTGAACTACCATCCATCGAGGAAATGAAAGAGTTTATTAAAGACAACCCTGTGTTTTAAAAGGAGTGTAACAATGGCACAAGTATACTTAAATGGTCAACTTATAGAAGTTGACATTCGAGAAGAACTTGAAGAATTCGAATGGAGAAATGCAACCTGGACCGCAAATAAATTGATCGCTTGTAGCCCTTTCAGAGACGACAACCGTCCGTCATTCTATTGCTTTCTAGAAGACGATCTAAGAACGGACGCAAAAGCAGGTTTCTGGGGTGATAGTGGTGGTTCTGGAGAATATGAAAAAGGCGGGTTTATTACCCTCCTTTCTTTTTTAAGAGAAGAAACCCCTGAAGATACTGCTGAATATTTGCTTGACAAATATGGTTCTTCTGATTCATCAAAGTTCCAATTTAAAAAATTGAGGCTGAACCAAGACACCATTAAAAAGGCCACACTCCCCCACTCTCTTATAAAAAATCTTGAACCCCATGATTACTTAGTTAATCGTGGAATCCCAAAAAACATTCAAAGAGCCTTGAAGGTTGGATACGACAAACAGAACAAAGCCATTGCATTTCCTTGGCTCCTTCCGGATGGTCAACTAGCAAATATCAAATACCGGAAAACAACCAGTAAACGCTTCTTTTACACAAAAGGCGGATGGAGTATTTCAAAGTTGTTATTTGGTATTCAGATATTTCACCAAAAAGATTACCTAGACATGGCCGTGATCACGGAAGCGGAAATTGATGCCTTATCTTGTATTGTAGCCGGGTTTCCTAGTCTAGCTGTCGGGGGATCTAAGTGGTCCGATAATAAAAAGGATCTGATTCTAGGCACAAATATTAAACGTGTGATCATTGCATCCGACAATGATGATGCCGGAAGAAACTTGAAACAGAAAATTACAGAAAGTCTTAATGGTCATGTACAAATTCTTCATGTGGCTTTTCCTGCTGATTGTAAGGACTGCAATGATGTTCTTGTGAAGTATGGAAAAGGTGGATTGAAACAAATGATTGAACAAGCAAAGGTGATCCGGTCCAGGTTTAACCTAAAACTGAAATGAGGGTGATTTTTATGAAGGATTTAATGTTGATTATCTCCCCCACTATTTGAGTGAGGGGGTTCTTTTTTTATTTACTGACACAAATTCAAACCCATCAACGAATATAAGGAAAGGAGGTATTAACAATGAAAAAACTTTATCAACAATGCCCAAATTGTGGCCAGCATAAACTGGAGAAACACGGCAAAAAGTGGGCACTTCTTATGTTCGGCGGGATAGGCGGTATTGCTTCATTGATCACCTTAGGAATTGGATTTGTTATTTTGATTCCAGTGCTGATTCTGATACTAATTTTTAAAAAGGAAAACTATAGATGCAGGAATTGCCAAGTGGTCATCCCAGAAAAAGAATATCTTGAACTTTCAAATTAAAAAGCCTTCCCTAAATCTTAGGAAGGCCTTTCTTGTGCTCGTCTTCTTTTTGTTGGCAACTTTGTTTTCAAACTCAAGTTGAGTCTTGGATTGTATTTGTGTATATCCTCAAAGATTTCAATTATCTTCTTGGGTTTGATCCCGTTTTTCGTTAATGAATATGTTAGTGCTAAAACAATTTCCTCCCTTTCCTTTTTTAACATTATATAACCTCCCTTAATAATGTTTTTTCACTGTTCGTCCCCGTAAACTTGATTTTTCCATTCTCAAATTGAACTTTTCCCTTCTCGAAAAACAGAATTATCTGTTTTCCTTCTTGTGTTTTCAACAAAACAATTGGATTTTCTACATTCCTCATGATGATATCCCCTTTCTATTATCAATTCTAACCACGCATTTAATTTTTCACAATATTTATATTTTTACTACAATAAGCCCTATTTACCATAATATTGGATTCAGATGTTAAAAATAAGCACATTTATGATGGATAAATTATTTAATGGGATGGTATACCACGAAAACCCTGCTATCACCAAACTTTTTAGAGTGACTTTTTAGAAAATTTGTTATATAATTCTTCTTGGGTGATAATGGTGAGTAGCCTGGAAACAATTGAGAGAAAGAAGATAGGGGACTATTTGAAGCGAGAAAGAAAAAGAAAAGGAATTAAAAGTTCCTTATTAGTGGAAGACGGTTTGTCACAGTCAACAATTTCAAATATTGAACGTGGAGTGCTTTCTGTCGATATCGGCCGCATTATTCGTTTATGCGAAAAGCTGGATATCGATGTTGATCAAATGGTCCAGGATCTTCAAGAAATAGACCAGAATAAAGAAACCGTTTTGGAACAATTACAAGGCATTGAAAGTTTGTTAGCCCATAACCTTTCAACGGAAAAATGCTTACAGATGCTTAATGAAATCCAGCATAAATACTCAATGAACACTCCCTACATCTTTTACTTACGGGGAAAATGTTATATCCGTACCAAACAATGGGACAAAGCAAAGCTTGCCCTTAGGCAATCCATTGAAATCTGCGAATCCAACCAAGACAATATAAAGTCTAATTCATTGTATGAGCTAAGCCGGGTTTGTTATTACACCAAAGAATTTGATCTAGCCCTGGAATATGTTGATCAAGGCCTATTTCACTTCAATGATGCAGGGGATCGGAAATATATCAGGTACAACCTTTACATCATGAAAGTATATATCCTGGAAGCCCAAGAAAAGTATGGTGAAGCCTTAAGTGCAATCATCAAGCTGTGGGAATTTATGCATGAAATTGATGATATGCGACTTGTATTGACTATGTATGAAAAACGTGCACTATTTTTGATCAAGCTAGGCATGTATGAGGATGCAATTGAATTTCTTTTGGAGGGAATCGAAAAGGCAAGGAGAAATGAGTTTCTGGACCGCTCCTGTGAGCTTTGGACAATCTTGGCAAATGCTCATTTACAAATGGGTAAATTGTCCAATGCGAAAGCTGATATAGAAATTGCAATAGAAATGATTGAAAACTGCAATGAAAAAGTTAAAGCCTACGCACACCTTACCTATGGAAAAGTCTTAAAAGAAGAAGGCCAACCGGAGCAGGCAATTGAGCAATTTAAAATTGCAAATAAATTTGCCAGATCCCACAAAATGCTGGACCACATCATTGATTCATACATCTTACTAGGGGATTGCTTTAGGGAAACTGGAAAGCTTAAAAAAGCAATGAAAGAATACAAAAATGCTGAAAGTGTCCTAACAAAAACGGGAAATAAAAATAAAGAACTAGATGTTGCATGGAGAATCTGTAAATGTCTTGAAGGGGAAGACAACAAAGAATCACTTCACGAACATTATAAAAATATTGTACAATTGATTATGGACTTGAAAGGAGTGGTTTAAATGGTTGCAACCAAGATCTTTGTTAAGTCTACAGTAAGTGATCCACCTGAAAGCTGATATGTATTAGAAGATCCTTACCAAGAAAAGGTAAGGATCTTTATTTTTATTAAGCAAAAATTTCAAGGAAAAGTTTTTGGAAATAATCATTTAATTCCTGCGGAACATCAATACCAAAGGATTGCAAGATATACAAAACAAAAAGTACAACAATAGCCCACAATTTTTTATCCTTCAAATATTCCTTCCAATTCATTAATAGTCCACCCTTTCAATAACGATTTTTTCAGCTTTATTGTCTTTGATGGCGTTTTGCACTGCTTCAATGACGTATTTGTCATATGCGGAGGTTACGACAATTTCCCCGTCAACTGCCACTTCATAAGCAGGTTCCCGAGGTTTTTCCTCCGGAAACAATGCATACCAAGTCGTGAAATCAACAATCCCCGTTGCAGGAAGCCCTTGCCCAATCGATACAGCGTTACCGTCTGCATCATGCCGTTCTTGCCAAGTACGAACAGACTGGGCTGTGGCCACCCCGTAGTAACCATCAGCATTTATTTTCAATCTATTCTGAATCTTTTTCACGGCATCCCCTTTAGAACCAATTTCAAAAGGAGCGCGATAATCTTCTACATATTCAATCTTCGGAAGCTCGCCAAAAAGTACTTTCCAAGTCTTTTCACCCACAATTCCATCTGCTGTTAATCCTTTTCCAATCGATACGGCATTACCATTTTCATCGTGCCGTTCTTGCCACATTTTCACACTTTCTTCCGTTGTGGCTCCAAAATACCCGTCAACCTTAACTTTAAGTCTTTCTTGAAGCTTGGACACAAGTTTAAGAAAACCGTCTTTATGACCTTTCTTCAAAGGTAATTCGTCCATCTCAACATACGTTGTGGCTGTTCCTGTGCTGGTGCTTGTGGGTTTCCATCCGTTAGGCCATTTTGCACGGCATTGGGCAAGGGACAACCCACCTGTCATTTCAAAGTGTGGGTAATCTTTAAAACTCGTCCAATCTCCACCCCATTCAAATCCTTGTTTTTTACAAATGTTAACAAACTGTTTCCACTTATTGTTTACATCCCAACAAGCCTTGCCATTCTCGATTAAGCAGAAGTCAAATGCTAAGCCGAAGTTGTGATAAGACTGCCCGGCTTTTGCATTAGTGACAATCTTACCCGGTTTTGTTCTTCCTTGAGCGTAAAGCTCATTTTGTTCCGCAAATGTCCTTAAACCTTGCGTAACAAGGATGTCAAGACCAGCTTTTTCTGCTTCTGCTAGTGCCTTTTGTGCCGCATCTCTCACATGAGGTTGAAGCTCCGCAAGTCTTTTTTGGTTTGTGTTGTGGTAGGTCATTGCCATATGCATCATCCCCTTTTCTTCTCTTTTAATAAATCAATGGCTTCTTTTAATTTTGGAGGGACTGGAACCCCTGCCCTCATAGCATTTTCAATGATGCTAATCATTTCGTTAACTACAAACCACATGAGGGTTGAGTTTCTGATTACATCTCCAGTATCCAAAACCATATCGGCAATATGGGAAGTTGCAATCAGCGAGAATATCAAAACCTTTTTTGCAATCCCAATTAAACCCCTAACTGAGGAAATTTTCCCGTTTTTCCCTGCGGCAACTAGCCCCGTGATTACATCGAAAAACCACAGGGCAATAAACACGCCAAACAATTCATGCCAAGTTCCAAAGATATAAACTAGAACCCCACCAGATACAGAAACTACTGCCTTGAAGAATGTTTCCATATTCACCACTTCCCTACTCATACACAATTTCCAAAGTTGCAGAACGACTCATAAGCAAATAGTTTTGTTGGGAACCGCTGGAATCGTAAATTGCAATTCCTCTCGCCGTTCCGTTCTTCAATGCCTCGCCGAAGGATTTCGGAAGTTCCACCCATTTACTTTCGCCAGGACTAAAGCTTGCCAAGTTCCCCGCACTGTTTGATAATGCCGGACTTCCCCCAGATGCTGACGTGTTATTGTGGGTATAGAAGTATAGTGGTCTACTGCTGTAGTAACCGCCTTTCGATTGGCGAGTGAGGTATATGCGGATACTCTTAATCGTTTTCCCAGATAAATCATTCCTAATATTCTGATAATCAAAGAACCATAAACCACGATAGTTACCAATTTGGGGTGCCCAGCTACCGGGGTCACCTTGGTAGACGCTGTCTGTTCTCCACCCGTAGGTTGGTTCATAAGAACCACAACCAGTAGTATTCCACGTACCCTTTCCGGGCTGTGTGCCAGTACTCGGCTTCTGACCTGCTGATGTTTGGTTCCACGTTCCAGTAATCTGACCACCGCCAGGTGTTGAGTGAGAACCTAGCGGCTCTGTTCCATAGCCGGAAATCAAACCACTTCCTGAAGCCCGGAAGTTTACATCACAGCCAGAACCTGCATTATCCACGGCATGGATTGTGCCACCTAATGAAGCAAATATTTGTGCTGAGGTTGCGTCATACACTTGGCAATTGATTACCTCCATGTTTGCACCTTCCGCTTGAATACAGAAAGATGCTTTCCCCTCTGCCTTAAGCGTCATGTCCTGAAGGACTACCCAGTTTGACGCATAGCAGCGGATACAAGCCACTACGAAGCTGTCTTGTGGGTGCTGAATTCCGTCATGAACAATAGTTCCACCGATTAGCTTAATCCTGTGATTACACGAGCCAATCCTGAAATGCCCATTTAGAACGGAACCGTTGAAACGGAATTCAATAATTCCCGAGCCGAATTTTCCGGTCAACTCAACAACTTCATTAAATTCACTTCCTTCTTTCATCTCTACAACGATATAAGCATTGTTGGCTTCTGGCAGGCTGTCAGTTAGTTTTTTCAAGGTAGCAAAAGGAGCGGATTCTGTGCCGTCATTTTCGTCTGAGCCATTATCAGGGTCGATGTAATAAGTTAGATTCGTATAGTTTTTTGTGACCACGTTGTTTCCTTTGATATGACCTACAAATAGCTCATCAAACCCTTGCGTGCGGGAATCCATTTGACAAACTATCTCATTTTCATCATTTAGCAAGTAAAACCTACCGTCTTGTCCAATGCCGTTAACGACTCCACCCAAATACAACTGACCACCTCGCACACGGTCAGCAAGCATTGTTCCAGCAACTACCTTGTCAGCAAAAGCACCATCGCCAGTAATGAAAGTGCCCCCACTCCAGTCCCAACCACCAACCGTAGACGGGTCGCCACCGGGTAATCTTTCATTTGATACAGCAACTATTCCATTTCCGATGAAGATAGCCTTTGTCGGGTTTTGGTCTGGCGGTTTATCAAGGTTAAGCATTCCGCCTTCTGTCAGCCGGACGGTTCCGGCTCCCGCTAGTATCTCATTCCGCACTGCGTCAATATAACCGTCAAGCCAAGAGGTTGGAACAGGTTTATCTTTAACCCGTTCTTCTAAGTCAATTTGACGCTCAACATGTTGGAAGGGATTTTGAACATTTCCGATTTGAACTTTAGTACTTTCCGGATTGATTAAGTCCCTTTCGATTTCAAGCACTCTTGCTTTCAGTCTCAATTCCGGGTTGAACTTGCGGTCAATCACTACAACCTCATCACCAAGCCTAACGGCTTCGTGCCGATGACCTTCCACAGTTTCAAGGTCAATCACATCAAGTTCATAGGATACAATTGGTTGGCTAAGTTGTTGATATGCTTCCCACGTTCTCTCAAGCAATTTAACCGGGTCTTCCTCGTCTTCAAATTCAATGACACGTTCTCTATGAATTAACCCACCTTGACCGTCTGGTCTTCCGTAGCGTTTTAATGCCTCTTCTGTTCCTATCCAATCCTGTCCTAACGGTTTATCAACGGGGTCTCCATTGGCAACCGACCACTCAACCTCCGTGAAATCTAGCTTTCTGCCGTATCCTGTGCCCTCTTCGTTCTCCTCACCTTTTCCTCTGCCGATAAGGGCAGTACAGAGGTTGGACGTGTCAACGGTTCTTTTGATATTGGTTACGTCTTTACCATAAACAAACCGCTTGCCTCTGAACTGCCCACGTTGGCTAAACAAATCCACAAATCTTCCGGTTATTTTGCTTCCGGTGAATTCTGTCCGAAAACGCAACTCTCCACCGAACAGTTCAACAACTTCATATATACATTGAAGAGTTGATTTGTTATAGAAGACATGGGTGGAAGTTTCATTTCCATCAACATGCCCAACACTCCACCGTGTTTTCTGCAGAATCTGATTTAACATATATTCTGCGTCCTGGTCTTGAGGTCGAATATCACGGATAATATAGTCATTTAATTCGGTATAGGCGTGCTCACAATACGCATGCCGGACAAAGTCTTCCCCATGTTCGTCCTCTATTTCTTTAATGACAAACTCCTGCCAGACACCGTCGATATCCTGATACAAGACAATGTTCTCTTCCACTACAAATTGAGCTTTTGGATGATTGGCAGGCACAGAGAACTCTAAAACGTTTTCCCCGTTAACCTGTTCCCTGTGCACTGCGTCTAAGATGGTGGGATTGCTTCCGTTTTGGAGAATGGTCTCTATCTTTTCGTCTCTGTTTAAAATCCAAAGTTTCATAATCACACCCACCTTTCCGTAAACTCTAAGTCAACACTAGCCGCTCCGTCAGGGTCAAATAAGATTTGGTCTCCGTTTTTGATTGCGAAGAAGTCAGAGTCAATCGACAGGTCTTCCATAATTAGGAGCGTATTTAGTTTGACCGATTCATTAGCACAATCAATTTCCAACTTGTCTCCCGGTTGGAATTCATGATTGATAAGGATGAACTCCGAGCCGTTGGATATTTTGAAATAAGGGGTGGCTCTAGAAAATTGAACATTGAATCTAGGATACGCCGGATACGTCCCCAGATACTCAAGAATGTCATTACTACCTGCGGCAAGGTTGCCATCAAAGTGATAAACGTTGTTATCCTCTGTGGGAGTTGCAGGCTGATTTGAATTAAATAGCTCCTCCACTTCCACAGCTTCTAGTGCCCTCGTGAAAATAACAACATCGTCTATAAGGTTATTCCAGTGATTGCTGTTTTCTCGGCTGACACCAAGCCACAGATATGTCATGCCATTGAAATTTAACGGGTAAACCGTCCTGTCTGCTTCGCCTTGGAATTCCCCATTCAAATAGAGGTAAATGTTGCTTGTGTCCCAAACCACTGCCAAATGATTCCACCCGGAACCTTTTGGAACTGAAATTGCTTCCTTGCCGCCAATCTCAAGCACGTATGAAGTTGTTTCCTCGTCCTTAAATAGATGGAATCTTGATTCCGTTCCAGTTGTGTCAAAAGCCGTAGCTTGAAGTTGTCTTTTCATTCCATCCTCGTATACCCACATTGAAATAGTTCCCGCTTCGTTTAGCTCTTCCGTCAGATGGTCAATCCATACCTTTAGTTCTTCAGGATTTCGATTGCCCGTATTATGCCAACTGGTGGGATAGCTTCGCTTCTCCAGTTGCCACCGGGACGCACCATTAGGAATAAGCCTTATAATATCAGTTGCCGGAGTAATTTTATTTGGTTCCTGTTGTCGGATATACCAAGTCATCGTGTCGCCAATAGTTGGCGTTTCGTTGGTGTCCTCTGTCACCAGCGTATACCTGATAGTTAAGTTCGAGTCGGATAAGTCAACATCTTCAACAAATGCCTGATTATGATTCATTTTTGACCACGTAGTTCCGTCAAGGCTATATTCAAAAATAACGGATGTTGCCTCTGCACCGTGGTTTTGCGGTAAGATGGCAGTTGAAGTAATCGCCTTGCCGATGTTGCTAACATCTACGCTAGGTAGCGTAATAGTTTTACTCGGAACATATCCTGAATAAAACTCGTAAGAAAGTCTGTCAGCGGATGGCGTCAAGCTAACCCTGCTTGTTGTCAAAGTGACTCTATACTGAAACCTTCCATTAGACAAATCTGTTGCTTGGCTAATTCCCTGAATGACATTTCCCGATACAGGCATATATTCAGACCACGTATTACCTCCGTCAGTAGAAATGCGAGTCTCTACCAAAACGGAAGTACCTTCTGGGATAAATGCTGTTAATTCCGAAATAGCTCGGGATGCCTTCCCAACTTGGCTAATATTAATAGGAACGGATTCCCGGTACCCACTCGTGACATATCCGCTGTGAATTTGGATTTGCAAGGATTTTAGGTCGGGGCTGTCAGCACCATGGATGCTGAACAGTTCCACCATGACTTGTATTTTTGTCTGGTTTTCTTCCAAGTCTTCCCCTTCCAGAATATTGACTATTTCTGCGTCTACAACTTCAACCCATTCCCCAACTTCGCCATTATCGTCACGTCTGACATGGAACTTGACATCGTGAAAATACTCAGGTAAAGGGTCAAAATCCGTCCACGTTGGAGTTAAATAAGCATTCGCGACCAGCTTTGCGTCAGAAATGTCAAACCATGGAGACTCCCAATAGCCGTAATAAACATTTCCTGCAGGTGGTGCTCCCCGGTCTTCTTGATGATAAATAACCCAATCAAGCGCTAAGGAACTCCCTGTCGGAGCTACTCCAGAAAAGAAGAACAAGATTAAAGCGGTTGAGTAGTTGGTCATCGTATAAGTTGTGTGCAAATCCCCGTCAACATATAGCTCCGCAATACTCCCTGCTGATGCCCCTGCCGGAATCCGGATACGTGCCATCCGCCATTCCCCATTAGTATCAGGGAGGGTCAGGTTAGCGAGTATGGAACCATTTGATACATAGACGGATATTCCATTGTTGGCATTTTGTGTTTTAAATCGAAATTCCATCGTAAAACCATTAGTGAAACTCAAACTAACATTTTTCCTCATTCCCCCAGATTGAGACTGCCCTCCAGTCTTAACTATCTCCACATATTCCGGGTATTGGTTGATTTGAGTATTAGAAGCGTTATGGTTCGTCCAGTCCACGTGATTATACATATCCGACCAATATTCCCAATCTAGAATATTGGTTAGCTCAAGATTTTCCCCAGCATCAGCCCTTGTGTTGTGGTGGGTTCCGGAGTTCCAGTCCGTAGTTGTTTGGAAAATCTTTTCGACGTCAACGCCCGATTTCGTTAACTCGAGAAAGTCATTGTCTACTTCTTCAACCCCGACCAGTGTTCCTGATTCCCAACCACGGTCAACAGCCCCTTGATAATCCGTTCCCTCCTTTTCGAGCGAAAGGACAGGCAATTCTTCGGTCTTTTTGTGTTCGATGCCTGCTGAACCGTTGACCGTTGTCAAGTAATAGTCCGCACCTTTTACCACTGCTAACTCCTCAACTTGAGGATTAGAGGCGGTTTCCAGCAGGTTTTCAGTTCCCTCTTCGACGAGGATTGCTTGGTCAAACTTACCGGGCTTATAAATTGGATAGTTTTCAGTTACTACCGTGCCATCTTCCCGATACCTTATACCTGCTCGAGAAAAAATAGCACTAGGAGAATCCACACGCTGAACCTTAGTTTCTCCATGTGCGAAGGGGTCGGGAGCAATAAATTTAATGGTTGTCCAACCATATTCAAGCATTTCATCTAAGTCAAGACTGTCGACACAAATTGCTTTATAATACAAGCCCTTTTCCACGCAAACCTCTAACTTTTCTAGATGCTCACTCCTCAACCAAGTGTTAATCCTCCGCACTCTCTGCCATAAATCTTGTCTACTTTCTCCCTGTAGAAACACATCAAATTCGATTTCGTAAATATCAGTTTCTACACCATAGAAATAAGCACCATGATTGCCTCGCACTTTCTGAAGGACGGCAGAAGACGGAGCGGTCATGCCCCGCCTTACTTCTAGTACCTTATCGAAGTAGTCTAATGCGTGTTGTCCCTTAAATTTAAACATTCAACCACCTACCTTATCTTAGGCGTCCTTTTGACCGCAACTGTCTTTGTTGGAGTTTATAAAGCTCGTTTGCAATTTGTTTTATGTCTGAGTCTTTTCTGACGTTGAAGGTATTTCCGGTAATGACTACGCCACCAACACCACCCATAGAGGATGAACCAACCCCAAAAGACACGCCAGAAACTGACGGTGCAATTGTGGGATTAGCCGTAAACTGACTTAGCGAAGCCAATTCCGAAGCCGCAAAACTTACTGTTTGTGCTAATTTCGGAATGCTGTTTTGAATGCCGGACGCAAACATGTTCATAAAGTTAGGAGCCCACTTATCGGAATCTGAAGCCGGCCCCTTCTCCGTCGGGCTGTGGAACCCGAGATATGAAGCAATTGTCCTTGCAACATTTTTCACTGTGGAAACGACACTGTTAATCTTGCTCTTTATCCCGGATGCAAACATGTTCATGAAGTTGCTTCCCCAACTATATGCCTTGGATGCCAGCCCAGACAAAGTACTGCTGATACTGGAAACGGTACTGCTAATTATGCTTTTAACACTATTCCATACACTGCTTGTTACGCTTTTAATATTATTCCAAGCACTCGTTACGGTGCTTTTAACTGCATTTGTAACTGAAGTTACAACGCTTTTTATGCTGTTCCATACGGAAGTTGCAGTTGTTTTAAGACTGTTCCAAAGCGGGGTGATAAATGATTTAATTGAGTTCCAGATTGCAGTTGTTTGACTTTTGGCTCGGTTCCACGCATTAACGATGAAATTAACTAAATCTTCAAAATAATAGTTGTGGTTGTACATCCATTTGAACGCACCAACTACAATATTTTTAATCCCATTCCAGACGGTAGACGCTACACCTGTTAACCAGTTCCAAGCGTTAGATATCCATTTCGTCACGCTGTCCCAATTTTGCCAAAGCCAAATACCTGCCGCAACGATTCCGGCAATGACCGCAATAATGATGCCAGAAGTCCCGGTCATTACCCCTGCAATAAGCGTAAATGCTGTGCGGACTACATTACCAATATTTAAAATGACAGGTGTTAGACGTACAAGCCAGCCCCAAAAGGTGGAAGCAAACCCTACAACTTTTGAGAAGCCGGAACCGAGCATGTTTAAGACCTGAGGCAACCTTGTTAGGTTCGAAAGAATTACCCCTATGGTCTTTAGTAGGTTACCGAAGAGGGAGGTTAGCGGTCCCAATGCAATAGTTACAGCACCTAAACCTATGGCTATCTTTTGCGTAGCCGGGTCTAGCTCACCAAACTTCCTAACCATCTCCGCCAAACGCTCTAAAAATGGAATCAATGCGGGTAGGATGTGCTCACTAATAGCAATCCCTAGCCCTTCAAGTGCCGACATAAATTCACGAAAGGCTCCCTTTGTGTTATTCGCCATTGTTTGCGCCATTTTCTGGGCTGAGCCGTCGGCATTCTCTAACATTGAGGTAAAATCTTGCAGACCAGAGGTACCCTCCTGCAACAAAACAGCCATTGCAGGACCTGCCTCAACACCAACCAATTCCATGGCATCAGAGGCTTTAACCCCTGCATTTGCGAGCACTTCGATAATTTCCGCTAATGATTTAGTTTTAGGGTTAACGTCTTCGGCAGTCAGACCATATTTTCTAAGGGTTTTTTCGGTACTCCCTGTTACGTTTGACAATTGGCTAAGAATACCCCGCAATGCCGTACCTGCCCGTTCCCCTTGGATACCAGCATTAGACATTAACGAGATTGCCGCCGCCGCTTCCTCTACACTAATTCCAAATGAGTTAGCAATAGGTCCTGCATAACCCATCGCATACCCCATTTGTTCAACTGAGGTATTAGCCGAGGATGCGGCTTTTGCAAGTACGTCTGCCATATGCCCCGCCTCTTCAGACTTCATGCCGAACGCAGACATAATGTTTGACGTAATGTCTGCGGCTCTGCCAAGGTCTAATGCCCCGGCAGTTGCAAGGTTCAATACTGCGGGCATGGCATCGATGATTTCGTTGGTCTTAAACCCTGCCATACCGAGGTATAGCATACCTTGAGCCGCCTCTGAAGCTGAGAATTTAGTAGTTTCCCCTAGTTGCTTAGCAACTTCCTTTAACTTTTCGAAGTCCTTTCCTGTTGCACCAGTAACAGCGGCAACTTTTGACATGCTTTCCTCAAAGTTAGCCCCCGCCAAGATTGCCGCCGCTCCTAGCCCTGCAAGTGGTGCTGAGATGTGCGTGGTCATTTTCTCCCCAATATTGCTGACAGTGTTTCCAATCTTCTGGAACTTACCGCCAAAGTTAGAGAGACTACCAGCACATTGGCTAATTGATGCTTCAATACGTTTTAGACTTGCATCTAGTCCCGACGTATCAGCCGTAAATTTTGCAACAACTTCTGCAATTGCCATTAACCGCTCACCTCCTTCCTGTTTATAAATCCAAATTGTTGTTTTAGCTCGTCCAAGCTCTTTTTCTTTTTGTCTGTTTTGTGGGACTTATGGTTCTTTGATAATTTTGCTGGCTTCTTCAAGAACTTAGAGTTCATGATGTCCACCGCTAGGTTTTCAAGAAACTCAAAATACCTTTCTTCATCTTCCACTTTTCCTTTCAGCATGAGATGAAATTCATACGGGGACAGTCCCCAGAACTCATCCGGAAGAAGCCCCAGCTTACCAAATGCAACCTTTTGCAATTGTTCCCAATCAACCTCTTCTATTACTTCCCCGAGCCACCCTTATCGGCGTTTTTAGTCACGGACATTTCCAGCGCCTTCATGACAGCATCTCCAACGTCTTCTAAAGACGGGGCTTCATCAAGTAATCGTCCAGCTTCTTCCAAGGTCAGGTCAGGATTTTCATGGAGAAGCCCTGCCCAAACCAAAGCACGTAAATCCTTCATTCGAAAGTTGTTTCTAACCTCCAAAAGCGAACGTCCTAATGCATCTTCTAGCTCGCAAAAGGCACTGAACGTATATCTCAACTTTCGTTGTTTATCCAATTTTACAGTAACTGTTCGTTTCGCCATCTTCACCACTCCTTGCTAGGTTAATCACTTACTCGCCGGCTCCGGTTCCACTTCCGCCTCCACTACCTCCAGAACCTCCACGAACAATCGAATAAGACCCTCTTCCAGTTAGCGTAAGAGAATACGATACGCCATCTTCTTGCGCAAATTCCAGCGGAAATTCAGACACAATTACTTCCCCTTGATACGTCAAACCAGACGGAAATTTAAAAGCAACTGACAATGTTTGACGGTTTTCAAACGCTTGTTCCAAAGCTAAAAGTGCTTCGTCATCTTCCACCATGAATCCTGAGCACTCAATTGACCAGCTTTTGCGTCCCGGTAGATAATCACCAAATTCTCCATCAGTCTTACTGGAGACATCGACTTCTTCAGCGCCACGGTTGAAGGTAGCATCTCCTTGACCACCCAAAACCTTTTGTTCTGTCCCCGTATCTACGTACAGCAATACATCAATACCAGCGACTTTATTAGATGCCATTTAACATCACTCCCCATCAGTGATTAGACTGCAATTTATTGAATATTGCGTTCTTTGGTTTTCGTCTTTTCCTATATACAAAGGCTGGTTGGCAATGCACAGGATTACAAAAGCATCACCAACGAAAAACCTAGACTTAGTGCGCAATGCTTTATAAATTTTCCACGCTTTTTCCTCAGCTTGTGCGGCACTCTCATTCCTCAGGAGGATTTGGACATTTAGGCGGTTAACATGAGGTTCAGTTGTGCCCGGCGTAATCCTCACCATAGCACAATTATTTTCAGATTGAGCGTAAAACTCATTGCTATATGTCCGAATATTAAAACTATTTTCAACAAACTTCCTCAACTCCTCAATCCTCATTAAACCACCTCCCCTAATCAAGTGCCTTTAAATTCCGTGCCAATCGCTCTTTAACATGTTTTTGATAAGCGCTCCGTTCCCCCATAAGTGGACGTTCAAGAAACTTAGCACCAACTGGATACCGTCTTCCAGACATTCCAATCCCTCCAGGCTTTCTCCGTGAGCCTTCCCCCAAGTTATAACTACCTTCATGCATTTTCAGTGCATAGTTGAATCCTCGATTATACGCACGGTAAGAAACTTCCACGCTTCCTTGTGTAGGGGAAGTGTCAACTTTTTTGTTCCAACTAGACTCAAGATAGCCTGTCTCATGCGGAGCCGCTCCAGAAGATGCCCGAACCAAGTCATCTCCCACATCGTGGAGTGACATGTTTAATGCGTATTGAATAGACTTTGAAGCACTTTTCAATTTAGAAACATTTGTGGCGACTCTCGTTCTCATCCTCATCGCAAACTCACCTTTCTAAGAATCACCTTTCCACCGTAATCCTTGATGGCTTTTATTGACAAAGACTCACCTGAAATAGTTAAGCCACTGGAATCCGTAAACTCAATTTTGTCTCCATATCGGATTACTTCTTTTGGCGAAACGTATAGTGTGTATCGTGACGATACCTCTTCTCCGTTTTGGTTTAGAACAATCCGGGTTTGCTCTGAAATCCTCCCCCTCACTTCCCTAGACTCTCCCCAGATTGGCTCACCCCATCCGTCAATTCCTTCAAGTTTGGTTATTTTGATTTTGTCTTTCATAGGTATCCAAGCCATTTAAATCACCGTCCACAAGTCATAAGGATTATATCCTGTTTCGTACTCGATTTTCTGGACGGCTCTAGGAGAGATTCTAGGCGGAGCCTTTGCCATTGAAACTGAAACACCATCGACAGATACGCTGGTAACTCCCAACTCTGCCTTTTGAATTGCGTCGTCCATGCAGAGAATCCATAAAGCCTGTTCATAGATGGCTTCTACTGGAATTTCAAAGTCAATATCACCCAAAAATTCGGATAAATCTTTTTCCGCTTGGTTCAATGCTTTTATCCGCATGGTTTCGTCAGCTTCGTCCCATGCTTCCGTATGCAGAACAAACGTGTCAAAATATTGCTCGGCATCAGTGAGGTTTGGCATTCCTAATCACCTCACTTTTCACCTTTCTTTTTAGTTGCCTTCTTTGTTGTCTTTGCCTCTTTTTTCGGTTCGGCTTTAGCTTCTTGTGCTGGAGTGTCTTCTAAGATACGAACTCGTGGATTTTTCTTGAGGGCTTCAATGACTTCTTTGTCTTCTGTTTGGGCAAACCCTGAGGTGAATTCAATTTTCTTTGTTCCTACCCAAACGGTTAGGAATTGGTTATCGCTCTGAAACTTAGCCATATTCCCACCTCCTAGATGTCACGGTAAATGATTGAAACTGCTACGGCTCTGTCTTCAGTAAGTGTTCCGTCTGTGTTGTTATGGTAGTTAAGTGCAAGTCGTCCGGTTGCGTAAAAGGGGAAATTCTCTTGCCCCCAGACTTTCCCAATCTGATAAAAACTTTCAAAGTGTTGTGCCTCAACTTTTCCGTATTTCTCGGAACCGCTCCCCTGTGCTACAAGGATATTTAAGTTAGGAATGTGCTTCGGAACAGCGAAACCCGAGTAATTGTTATGCGCCGGCTCACAATCTAAATAAATCAAAGTATCTCCTTGCGTTGCTCCCGGCAGGTCTGGGGCAAACAGATGAACTGCAGTAATCTCAATGTCTTTAGTTCCAAGGTCAATATAAACCTTTTTGCTTTCACCGGGTTCAATGGGTCCAGGAATGAATGCATACCTATAATGAACTCCCATAAATACCTGCCTCCTTTTGTCAAATCAGAGAAGAGGACATCCAACTGGATGCCCTTTTCAATTACTTCAAGTTAATGAGCTTAGCGTGAGCTTTTTCTTGCTCAAATTGCAATACATACTCACCAATGATTTGACCTTTAATAAAGTCTCCTTGTTTACCCAAATATTCATGCGTAAAGCTACGAGAACCAAGGGGACGAACAGAAATACGGTTCAGGTCAACAATCATAATCTCATTCGATTTCAAGTTGTCGTTTAAAATAATCGGGAACTCACCGAAGTCAGAAATGAAGGTATCAACTACACGTCCTTCAACTCGGTCATTGACTCCGTGACGTACCAGTTGTTCCCCGATAGAAGCGATAGCACGCTTTTGTGCGGCAGGCGTCATGATGACGTGGTTAGAGACAGTTTTGAATCCTCCAGCGGCATAGATTTTTTGCAAAGCGTCATTCAGCATGTTTACACTGACACCCTGACCGCTGGCATCTTCAATGTTCGATACAATGAAGTTACGAATACCCCGCATATAACGTTTCATTCCGTTGTTAACACCAGGCCCAGCAATCAAAGCTTTCTCAAGTTGCAAAGCCAACTCAGATTGTTTGTGCAACCGTTGTCGCTCATATTCGTCATCAATGCCGTATTGGGCAACTTCCATTGCACTACCAGAAATTTCGATGGTCTCGTCAAAAATTTGGGTATAGTTTTCAACCAGTTTGCGTTGTTTTACCCGTGCTTCCCGTGCTTCTGCACCTTCCTCAGACTCGTTATAGAGAACTTCCACAACAGCATTGGCAGTGTGGGCAGTGGCGGTGCTTCCCAGATAGCCGCGAGTAACGTTTACGGTGTTTCCGTTAACACCAGTAACCAACATATACTCATCATCAACTTGGATTACATGGCGAGGACGGAAAATAGAACCATCAACCACTTCTAATCCAGTTGCATCCTCTGCCGCGTCAGAAACCAATTTAGTTTCATATGCAAACATCTCGTCCTCTACCCACTCATGACGAGTGTTATAAACGGGCTCGCCAAATCCTACCAAGGACAAAAGTGGGATTTGGTGCGGACTAAGCAAAAGCATCTCATCAACAACGGACTCCTTTTTACCTACAATCAATTGAGAATTTTGTTGTGCCATAAAAACCAACTCCTTGTTAATTTAGTTAATTTAGTCAGAATGGTTATTTATTTATTTAACTCACGCTTAAGCTGTGAGTATCTGATAATGTCTTCCTGACGTCCGGTTCGCTTAGCTCTATCATGAGCTTCTTTTAAAAGTTGCTCTTTCGTCTTTTCCGCCTTACCGGACGGGTTAGTAGGTGCACCTAAAACTTTAGGTTGCTGTTTTTTCTGAACCACCAAGAAAGGGTTTTGCTCTACAAGGTTTTTGACTAAATCGTCGATGCCATCAACATCTCCATTTTCGTCAATGTTAAGCTGAAAAAGCTCATCTTTGACCAATTTCAAAGCGGCATCAACATATTCCACGTCGTACTCCTTGGCTTTTTCCTTGAACTTAGACTGAATCTTTTCAGTACGATATTTGGCTTTAAATTTTTCGAATTCCTCAGACAAAGCGTCATACTCTTCTGCTTTCTTTTTCAGCTCGTCATTGCCATTCATCACTTCCTCAAGCTGTTTATTTAGCTCTTGGATTTTTGCTTCATATTTATTTTTAACTTGGTTTACCCTGTCCCCAATGATTGAATTTAATTGAGACTGAGTAAACATGGGTTTTTCGTGTTGTTCCCCCTGTTGGGTTTGTTTCACTTCTTGTTGTTTGTTTTCTTGTTCCATAGTACATTCCTCCTTAACCTTGCTTTGCGGCGCAAGTAGCCGAATTCCGCAGCAGCTTTTAACGACCTCACTGCGTGTTGGTCAAGGAATTAGTTAATAACTTGCTCATCTTGAATAACCAACAACCTTGTAATAGGTTGGTCTTGGGTTCCATCACTCTCATTGTAATACCAGATTCCAAAGAAAACTTCCCCACCAAAGTGGAGACTTTTCATTTGCATGTTCATTGCAGCCAAATCGGAGGGATAGACATAGTTGACTTTATCCAAAGATGGACGAATAATTGTCCCGCACTTGATTTCAATTGCTTCATCCGGAGGAACAGCAATTTGAACCAAGTCAAGATGCGAATTTTTTGGGTCCTTTCCATAATAAAGAACCAAACCGTGCTGTCCCGTTGTAGCTCCAGTAATTGGCTTGATGTAAACGTGAAGTCCCTCAACTGTCGAAACAAACCCTTCAGGTGCCGGAATTTGCAAATCCAATCCGGTTTCAGCGGCAACAGTTCCCGTATAGGTGTGGTCCAACCACCTCATTGACTTATTAAAAGCACTGGCAGAACGATAGTTAGAGTCCACTGGCAACGGCTTATTTGCCATGACATCACCTCCTTAATCAAATGTCATAGGTGTTTTGTTCAAGTCCTGAAGTTGTCGAGGAAGTGTTGAAGGGTCTCTAAACGGATGAATACTATGCTGACAGCCCGGATGGAATATACCAGACATTCTCGCCTCGGCTAATGTTGGATAATTTCCGGGTGCTCTCTCTGTTAGCTTAACTATCCTGCCTTCCCAACGCCTACAAGGAGCATGTTTGCTCCCGTGGGCGGAGATAGTCGCATACATAGCATCACGGGAAAGCGCTTCGTTAGTTGCACCTTCCAAATGTGCCTGCATTAATTTTGTTCTCGTTACCATGCGGACATAAGCTTCAATTGACCAAATCCTATTTGCACGGTCACGAATCGCAAAGTTAGCGGATTTTTCAGCCTGCCGCCTTAGAACTTTGCTAATGTCTTTAATTTGCTTACTTCCTTTTTCCCCTTCAATTGCACCCTGCCGCAATTGTTCCCCGACAATCTGACGAATGAACTTCTTTACCTGAAGCTCTGTGTTATGGGTCATTTGCAACAAATCTTCCATAGTGTCAGCTACCATCGCCTCAATGAATTGGCGGTTAAGTCTGTTTGTGGAAACTAACTCCATTGCCTTTTTTAGCGTGGGTGCTTCGCCGAGAGTAATAATTGTCCCCGCCGCTCCTTCTTGATAAGCTTTTGGAATGTTCTTTTCAATCCAAGCCTCAGCGGATGCATCAAGCTCTCTCAATATTTCGGTGATTTCTCGTAGCAACCTTTGACGTTCCACCGACTTCATATCTAGCGGAGCACGTAAGAGTAAATCCCGTATTCGTTCCGCCGCTCTTTTATACTCTGCAACCAAGACTTCAACCTCATAGTTATATTCCTGTTTAGGAACTGGCTGAGGATTCCAAGTCATTATTCATCCCCGCCTTCAACTTCTTCAAGCGGAACGGAAGGCATTGCTTGAGGAATTAGTCTTGCTTCGTCTTCTTGGATGGCTTCTATTATCGTTTCCGCCACCTTGTCCTCCACTTCATCAAGGCGTTTAATAGCGGACTTGACGTCAAGCGTCGGTTTATCTCCGGTTCGAAGTGCCATGATTTCAGCTTCTTCTTTTTTGTTTTTCGGTAATCCGTCTTTCCAGTGAATAATTGGTTCCTCGGGCTCAATCCCAAGCTCAGGTTGGTTAAGTGCCTTTAATTCAAGTGCTGTTTTAATCGCATTCTTAAACGCATAGTCCACATGAACTCTGATTCGTTTAACTTTGGACAGGATGGGCATAAACCTTGATTGGATAGCCACCCCGTCAGTGTGAGAAGTACCTGTTCCTCCGGAGTTTTCCGTAATGGTAGTACCAAACAACCATTGCGGTGTCTCTGCCATCTGATACAAGATGTTAATCAGATAATCAAGCTCTTTAAATTGCCCCTCTAACCGGGAGTCAAATTGCATATAACCGGGCTGGGGTTGGTCGTTTTCTAGTGGAATATATCTGCCAGCCCAGCTTACAGTCCCATTTTCTCCGGTTAACCGTGGGCCATATGCTGGAGGGTCACCGTGCTTCCACAGGATATAATCAATCTGAACTAGGCGGTCATTGATGGCTTGTATAATCGATTCCGCCTTTTCGATAAAAGAAATTCCTTCCCACGTATCGTCAACCGATTTATACGGAACGTGCCAAACCGGAATATAATTTAATCCGGTTGGTATAATGTCTTGTTCCATTCCCGTAGGAACCCTTTCTTGAATCCGATACATCATAATTGGGACACTGTCTATGTTTTGGACATCTAAGGGAGTCATCCTAAACCTCGAATACGTTATAAAACCCGGCACGTGCCGTTCGACAAACAGGTAAGGAACTTCTTCCTTGCCCTCTAAAACCCATTCAACAAAGGCAATATTGATTGCCTTGAACCTATTCCTATCCCGTGACGATTCTTCAGGAAAAACAAACTCAGCAGGCACGCTTTCAATGATTGGTTCCAACTCAGCCCCTAGAAACTCTTCAGCCGAAACCCCTTCCGGTAAAAGTTCCTTTGGGACTTCTGAAAAATCATCCCGATACCCGTAACGAACCTTAATCCAAGAGTCACCCCTATATCCTCCGGAGATGACAAGTTCATGCCCTAGTTTGTTGAGGCGGTTTCTTTTGACAATCTCATTTAAAGCCTGCTTGGTTGGCGTTTCGTCCGGTTGACTAATGTCGTAAATAGGAGGTTCACCAAACATAAGGTCTGCGGGCTTGGTCAATAGAATATCCTGCAAGTTACAAGCGATATAAAGAGTTCGCAAATAAGACTCATGTTTCGTCCCTTTCAAAGCCTCGCTTGCCCGCTCAAACATTTCTTCTTGATTTCCCTGGAAGAAAAGCTTTCCTCGCTTATATTTGGCAAGTCTCCGTAAAACCCGTTCATCCTCAGACGGATAAATACCGCCTTCTTTAAATTCATGGGTTAATGTGGGAATTTCAAATTTAGATTCATCATCAACAAAAAGCATCCGCCTCACCTCCTCACATCCAGAATGGTTTGTCTTCAATCACAACAGGAACGCTCTGTCTTACTGCCGTAATTGCCATCTCCAAGCTGTCCGGCGCATCATCATGAGAATTTGTTCCGTACAACTCGAATTGTTCTAAAAGTCGATGATGTCTTGTGTTAAATTGGATTTTTCCTGATTGAATATCAGGCAACAAAGCCTCAATCCGAAGCTCCTTCCTTGCCTTCTGCTTAACCTCTTTTACTCGGGTATGTGCAGGATATCCAACAGCCTGCAACTTTTGTTTCAAGTGGAAAGAAAAGAATTCTTGTGCGTGTTGGGCTTCAACAGCGATAACGTCCGGTTGCCATTTAAGCACTCTTTCAACAATCACGTCTAAGAACTTATCCGGGTGAATCCTCTCCACATAAGAGTCAACAACATAGATAACACCTGTTTCTTTATTTCGAGCGACAACCGAGATTGCCGAAAAGTCCCCTCGCTCTTTCCCCATTGCAAAGTCAATACCAAATCCGATGTGATACTGACTATGCTTAAACGTCTTCCCGGGGTCTTTATTGTCCCAATAGGTGAAGCTCTTGAGGTTGAATATCATCGAATCTTCGTCTATAGGATTGTTTTGGTACTCTGTGTTAAATGCCTTTGTTCCTAAATCCCATTTAATCTGATACAGCGTCCATAAATCCTTTGACTCTGGCCAAAGAAGAATTGCTCCTTTATCCATTTCTTCTTTGTGCTTTTTGTAAAATTCCTTAGCGTCATTTAAACGGTTCGGGTTTTCGTGGTCTTGGTAAATCTTTCTGCAGTGTTCCCACAAATCCAACCTTTCCGGCTCTTTAATAATTGACCTATATACTTTCGGTTCAAAATCACCTCGACGATAAAGCAAATCCATCAAAAGGCAGTCATGGTGAACGGTTGTACCCATCAAAACAATAGCAGTTCGTTTTCCTTTAGGGTCTCCAAGAGGGAGCACAACCGAGTTAAACCAATCCTTTAACTTTTCCCGCTGTTCCTGTGTTCCGGCATTTTCCTTAAGGTCTTCCAAGTCGTCACATACGATTAAATCCGGACGAGAACCGTTCCAGTTCTTACCCCGCAAAGCCTTACCAGTGGAAGACGCTTCAACGAGAGTTAAAAGTTTCTGTTCTCCGTCCTTGCCCTCGTGCCAAGCAATGAATGATTCACTATTATCTCGGGGGTTTTCTTGCTTCTTTGGATTCAGAAGCGGCCCAAAGTCTTCCCTAAGTTTTTTATTGTGCTTTAGTTGAAGTGAAATCCACTCAATATTTTTCATCGCAATGTCTGGGGTGATGGATATTGCAATGATGAATTTTCTTTTTCTAAAGCAAACCTCCCGAATCGGGAAAGCTTTTGAAAGGTACGTTGATTTAGCATGACCACGAGGAGCGGCACGAACAATCTTAGCATTTTTCCTTTTGTTGCTTACCTCGTCCATGTCGTGACATATTTCTTTATGAAAATCTGCCGCATCTTCAGGGCATTCTAGGTCAAACCCTTCCCAGTTACCGGGGTTTCCCGGGTTTCCTTTCTCGGAAAAGTACTCCCAAGAGAAATATAATAGGTCAACCTCTGCCCTATGTACTCGCTTCAACCTTGCAAGTTCGTCCATCATTTTCGCCACTTCTTCCAGTTCTTCAGGCGTGGCATTGTCGATGTCAACCAATTCAAGGTATTCTTCCAGAGTATTAATCATTTCTTGTCGCTCTTCCCGGTCTACCCAACGCTTTTCAGATTTAATCCATGCCATATACCAGCACCTCCCTTTTTCAGAATATTTAGACATTCTTTTCCTTAACTAACTCTTTTCACTAAAGCATAAGGGGATTGTTTATAAGCTGATTAGACATCCAGTAGAGAAAAATAAAAAATCTCCCAAACCGGGAGATTCTTTCACTGTTCTTTTAGTTCAATCCTAACCTCACCATTATCCAGCAAATCAAATCCGCCAGTTCCTACAAAAACATAATCCTCCTTACTACCTGCCACGTCAAAGACATATTTAAATTCCTTTTTCCCCTTTGGATTAATTTTGTCAAATAAAGAGGAATTGGAACTTGCATTTGCTTGGTCTAAGTACATGAACGCAGAACTGTCTAGTTCATATTTATTTCCCTCTTTATCCTCAAGCCATGTCATCCCCTCAGAAACTGACCGTCCTTCATTGTCTAGATTCTCAATCGTAACATCTATGATTAAGTATTTACCAGAACCTGGCTTTTTGCTCCCCAAAGCATTGCTGAGTACGTCTTTTTCTTGCACTTTAGTAATCGTGTATGCCAACTTACCAGCGGTTGCCTTCTCTCCAATTTTAGCAACTTTGTCCTCCTTCTTCACTTCTGCATTTTGTTGGGTTGAGTTGTTAGCATTCCCTGACGTTGCCTCTGGGCTATCCCCATCCCCAAAGATGGCACCCAGAATAAAGAGTCCCACGACAATCACTAAGAAAGTTCTGAACTTGCGTAATTTGCCCGTTTCCGGGTTGACAAAAAACTTCTTCACAACGCTAACCCCCTTTATTGCACACAAAAAGAACGGGGAGAATGTTCTCCCCTTTCATAGAACCGTTTAGGAGAATGATTGGTGGTTAGATGCGTCACAAAATAAAGAACCTGTTAACCTCAACAACACGACTTACCAACAAAAACCCAACTTCGCCTAACCTCAACGACTAACCAAACCAAGCCAAACCTAAAGCCTGAACAACCACAAAAACAATCAATACAGCGCCGGAAACCAGAACTAAGAGGAAGACTTGATAAAATCTTCTAAATCTTCTGCACTAACACGCCATAAGCGGTTTACCTTAAAGCCTCTGAGCCTGCCTGCTCTTAACCACTTTTTGACGGTCACCTCGGACACTTGAAGAAGTTCAGCGACTTCTTTCGGTGTCAACAATTTATTTAGCTCTTTCATCCCTCCCTACACCCTTTCGCACGGAAGCCATCTTGATAATACCTAGTATTCATACTGGCTGTCAAATATAACCATTTGTACATATCCATATCTCCTTGTACCTCTACATATCTTTTGCTACCTTTACGACATAAAAAAATTTTTGAACTATTTGTGAATCCAAAAATATCAGCAATAAAGTTAACTTTAACAGCGAAAGCTAACGGGTTTATTATCGTCGAGGTCCATTATATAGCAACTGAATTCATTCTTGTCAACAAAGTCTACGGAAAAATTTTAGTTGAAATTTTCAGTTCATTGTGCTTTAAGTTTTAATTGGAACAATTTTTCAGATTGGAGGAATAAAAATGCTGTTGGATTATTTAAACGTGCCTGATGCTTGGTGGCGTCTTTATGCGTATATAGCTGTGTTAGGACTAGGTTTTGTAATAGTGATTCTTCTGCGGAAAGATATTAAGGACTTAACGACCACTGAATTCACGGGTTCTATATACATTTTTGGATTCTTTTTGGCGTTTACTTTGTTTTCAAATTTCAAGGAATTTATTACTGAAATGCGTTCTGAAATTGTAGGAATGTGTATTGACATCGGCTTAGTGTATCTTATTATCGAACACACTTTAAGTAATGACCGAAAGCGGGAAGAGAGGGAGAAGGAAAAATCAGCATATAAACATTACCTTAGAGAAAATTTAAGTTATCTTTTGCCTGAGCTAGACAGAAGATATATGAGTCTCTTCAAGGATTCAACAACTAAGGATATTTCTGATTATTTTGTTGAAAATTTTGATGAACAAAATATCAAGTGGGAATTATTCGCCGGAAATTCAGGCACCCGAAGCTACAACTACCTGTTTAGGGAGTTCGCAAGCAAAGAAGTTGAAAAACTTATACTCATTTATAATCGAGTCATGCCCAATGACTTACTACATCATCTACTAAGCCTTGAAACTCAAAGACAAGGACAACAACATCCCAACAAATGCCTAACTTGCTTGCCACACTCCTTTGCGGTTGGGGTACATTTTCCAAAACTTATTTTTGATACGCGGATTTATTTTCAGCCAGCCCCAGCCCCCACTAACCCCCGCCTTGGGGGGATAGCGTTTTGTCTTGGCTTGTCTTTGCGTTTGTCTTGCGTTTCGGTTTTGCCTTTGTCTTGCCTTTGCCTTAATCGCAACAAGACAATAAAAAAAGACAGGTTTTATTACCTGCCTTAACAATTCGCTTCTTCTCTTTTCATCTTCCTAACTGCCCGATAAATAGTCGATTCGCTAATATTAGTGATTTGACTAATCTCTCTGATTGTCAACTTATTGTTATCTCGGTTCTTGTATAGTTCCAGTGCGTGTTGTAATCCTGCATGTTCGTTTGTATACTTCTTCGGTCTGCCTTTGTAAACTCCCCGTTTCTTAGCCTGTTCGATACCCTCCCGCTGTCTTTCTTTCATTAGGTCTACCTCGAATTCTGCCACGCTTGCCAGTATATTAAACATCAGCTTTCCATTCGGTGTTGACGTGTCCAACTCCCCGCCAACCATGTTAAGTATAACAAGACCAACGCCTTTCTCTCGCAACTCCTCCATGACATTTAAAGCATCCCTTAAACTTCTTGCGAACCTATCCAGCTTGCACACCACAATTTTATCTCCTGCCTGAACCGTGCTAAGTAACTTCCGGAATTCCTTCCGGTTGTCAACACTTAAGCCGGACACCTTCTCATGAAAAATCTTCTCGCAACCATACTTTTTAAGTTGTTCCACTTGTTGTTTGAGCTTTTGGTCTCTGGTTGATACCCGTGCATATCCGTAAATCACAATTTTGCCCTCCCATTTTTGACAGATGTATATGACAGTCTTTCAACCCTCATTTTACCTACTGTCAAAATTACTGTCAAGTGGGTAGGACCAAATGACAGTTTAGAGACATAGACAGTTACGACAGCCACACGAAAGAGGCATAAAAAAAGACTCCTTAAACGGAGTCGTGTTAGTTAGTTTTGCTGTGTTGTCTATCTGCCTCACAAAGCCCGTCAAGCATCTTCTGTTTTGCCCCTTCCATCTCCTCAACAATCGCCTTACCTAGCTCTCGGTAATCTTGAATGCAGGTAGTCCGGTCAAATCTAAGCTTTGTAGTATTCCACAGTTTCCGCAACCACAAGGTATAATGAAACATCTTCACAACTGCTCCCGGCACGTATTCTCCCTTGTTCAACTTCTTTTCAACCATGCGCTCTGTAAAAGTCCGGTGCTGAACTCTCTCGTCAACGTCCTTGAACCACGCCTTTTCCATCTCCGACATCACATGTTCATCTTTCACGAGGTAGATTTGGCATTCCGCATTCGTGCATTGGAAGGCGATACAGTTAATATCTTCAGTAACTCTAACCTCGTCAACGCTGACACGACTACCACACAAGGGGCATTTAACCATAAGTATCAAATCCTTTCAGTTGATTTATCCAATGCCTGAGGCGACGAGTAGAAAGAAGCCCCGCCTTAAGAGACGGGGACTTTTGCCATACGTAAAAGCGTATCGATTAACCTGTCTTGCAGAGATAACTCAGTAGATTTCCAATAGCGTTTGAGCGTTTGATACGTGTCTTCTGGCATACTCTCGCGGAAGAATTCTAGTGCAGATTCAATAAAGATATCCTCTTTCTCCAGCATCTCGTCCAGCAAAACGTCTGCATAGTTGTCATAGCTATGTTCGAAAGAATAGTCATAGTAAGCACGAACGGCGCGGATATAATCCCGACCAAGACGGCGAACTTCTTGGATATTTAGATTTTTCAAGGTTCATTCCTCCTGTGAACTTGTTGTTTACATTTACTATTATAGTTAACATAGCCATTATAGTCAACATATAAATCAAAGACGAAATTGTCCGAAAAATTTTTGAAGGGGTCGCGTATTTTCCGGGGTCACCAGATATTTTTGATGATAAATTTCACACGTGAGAAACGTTTGGAAACGATGGCTCAAAAATACTTACTATTATACGCACCAAAAATTAACCCAGTTTCACACAGAGAAAAAGGGGGACGGTTTTAGCCAACCAATCCCCCAACAAATCCCCTTATTTATCTTTCTTTTGCTTTGCTTGCCTGAATTGCCGCAAACTCTCTTTAATCGCATCATAGTCAACACCACCGTTATTTACATTCACGTTAACTTCTGGCTTCTTACCGATTAACTCATGAGCTTCAAAAATCAACTTAGCGGCGGCGGCTGATTTGTCTTCCACTGCCGCATCCACCATTGCATTCAATACCTCGGTTAGTCGATTCTTACTACTATTGACAATCATCTTATTCAAAGTATTACTGAACAAATCCCAATTCATCCAGTTATACAACTGACGCCGGGAAATGCCCACCTCATCAGCAATCTCTTGCATCGTATACTCACCAGCAACCAACATCTCAATTGCTTTATAATGTCTTTCGTCCAAAAATTTCGGTCTATTTCCTGCCATAAACATCATCCTCCTTGACTGTTTAAATTTTTGCTTCAGAGATACCCCTGGGAGCGAATTAAAAGGGTCTCTGAGCGTTCAAAATTGCTCCCAAGTATAATAGGTCTCGAAAACAAATTTAACAAAACCAACTCATCCAACTTAGTCACAACAAACCAACCTATTCCACGCATCACCTCCTTTCATGCACGACTAAAAGCCCGGTTGAGCTTGCGCCGGGGTTGTGTGCGTGCGGGCGGCGGGCGTGCCAGCCCTCCGACTTATATTTCATTTAAATGAGATAGAAGCACGACAAGAGAAATAAGCACCAAATCCTAAACCTAACTTTCTACTACCTTATCCGTGCTATTTCTTTTAAAAGGTTTTTCTATCTAAAAATATTTCCGTGGCAAAGCCACGGGTACCCTTGAGCGTTAGCGAAAAGGGTACGTAAATGTAAGTCTTTATGTGTAAGTCTTTATGTGTAAGTCTTGTTAACGGTTGAAAATCAACCGTAGCAAAGTTGAAATTCAACCGTAGCAAAGTTGAAAATCAACCGTAGCAAAAACTGACCACCAAAAACCGCTTATTCTTGCTTGCTTTCCTGCCGCTTTTTGTCCTGGTATTCCTTTAACCGTTGCTTATCCTTCCTCTCCTTATCCTCGGCGTCTTTCAAAACCTTAGAAAACTCCTCCACTGCCTCTGGGAACTTCTCCACAAATTCCCTCAACTCTAAAGGCTTGTGCGGAATATATTGGTTGTTTCCCGTGCTTCGGTTCTTCTTAACCGTGACAAGACCATACTGTTTCAGTGCCTTAATTGCCTTCTTTCTGCGGTGGTCTTTCATATTCAAATCAACCCGAATCTGCCACGTATCCGGAAATGCATAACCGTAATCCTCGTTATATTTATCGATGAGATACAAATAAAGACTTAAGGCGTCATTGTCAAACTTAGGCAGGTATTGGTAAGCGTTTAATAGCCGCTTATCCAGCTTTACAAATGTGGTATTACCAGTCTTGTCTTTCTGCTCGAACCGCTCAATGAATTCCTCCTTACCTCTTTCCATAAGCTCTCACCTCTCATGATTTGTTGCATCTATCAAAGCCTCCTTATCACTGAAATTTAGACCAAATCTTCAATAACTCATCGTGCAGGATGTAAAGGACGAAAAAGTAGTTGGGTTCGTACTTTTTGGCAATGTCCGTATCCATGAACTTATATGATAATTCCTTTGCCAACTTGAAAACCTTCAAAGTCCCCAAGTAAGGCAAGCGCTTGGTATTCACAATGTTTTCAAGGTAGATAGAGATGACGGGTCGAAAATCCATTCCGTTCCACACGGTGGTATTGAGTTTAATAATTTCCTTCGTTATGTGGCAGAAGTAACCAATTGTTACCCCGCTATTGTCACGAGTTACCCCTAAGTTGTGGACACCTTGGCAGTTCGGGCAAAACAGTCTTTCTGTTTGTTGACGTTTTTTCTCCATACACATCACTCTCCTAAATGTGTTATATAACAGAATAGTCAGACAACTAACCAAAGTCTATAAATATGCTTCTTAATGCAATAAGCAAAGCAGGAACAAGCAATCTAAGGCTCCCTCCCGCTCTGCTGATTACATTAAGAAAGAAGCCCCAGCCTTTTTAGGCTGAAGCTCCTACCCAATCAGAATCCGTCCTTTTCTACGAATCTCTTCAAGGAACGCCATTGAAGATAACGAATATCCAGCTCGACATCACTGGCGTCAACCCCGTCCATGGTCTCGATGTTTTCAATTCTCCACTTCGCCCAATTTACGAGCCGTTCCCGAAAAGAACCAAGCTCTTTCACATAGCTTAAGTTATCCTTTTCCCCACTCTCCAATACTTCCACCAATTCCTGCAAACGCTGTTTACATTTCTCACGCCATTCAGGGAAAAACTCCCGCTCTAATCTCTCCCGCTCAAGTCGTTCAAGGATTTCTTGTGCCTCCTTCTTGCGTTTCCCCTTTGCGTATGCGACAACCTCCCTATAGTACCCAATATCATCGCCGTCATAATAACCCAATGCTCGCTCAATATCGGTCATCAACAACATGTCCTTGTCATTAAGCCACTCATGAACCATTAGACATTGCTTTTTACTCAACCACCCCTTCGTCTCGAACTGCTCAATAAGTTCCGGTATCACACGGAGCTTAAACCGATTCCGAATCCGTCGCAAATCCTTCTTCTTCAAAACCTGCACCAAAATCCAACACCGCTCACGCCATGCTCTTTTCCGCTCTGCATCCCTCTTCCGTTCTTCCTCTGACCGCTTCGCCAACAATTTCTCAATTTCCGGCACTGCGTATTTCTTAAAGCACTCAGGTCCGTAATCCTTACCACCAAATTCAAGTCCTGCTCTGACGATACGTCCGCATCCAGCGCATTTCGGCATGAATATCATCTCCTTATGTAGTTTTTATAGTCAACTTCGTCAAAACATCCTAAAGCAAATCCGTCATTGTGCACTCCATCGGGCTGTTCCGTTGTTTACGTCTTCATTATAGTTAAATAAGTCATTAAAGTCAACATTAAATTTCAGATAGCCAAGGAAAAATTGCCCTGGCTAATTGTTTGAATAGACCATTAATTGGCATCACTCAAACTTTGTCTATTAAGACATTCGCCTCTCCCCTTGTGTTATTTAACATTAATTCCTACCGCATTAAATTTCTTTTTAATGTTGCTTCTGATTTTGCGAGCGTTCCACTCCGATACTCCTAACAACTCCATAATATCGGGTCTTGAAATTAACTCTCCTCGCTTCTCTACCTCCTGCAAAATTTTCTCCTCCTCAGGAGAATCAGGTTGAATCTTTTTCACTCCCTCCCGGATTTCATCAGGAGAAGCTCCTCCTACATTTCTCCTCCCGGAACCTCCTCCTTTGCGATTTGCTCCTGAAGGTTTCGAGGAGGTTTTGTGCTCCTCTCCTGATTTTCTCTCCTCGGTTTTCTCCTGCTCCTCGCTCTCCTGTACTCTATCCTCAGTGGTTGCAGTAACTATGTTGCTTCCCGTCGTTGCCTTACCTTGCTCTCCCGGAGATTTGGTTACTGAAGCGGTAGCGCCAGTATGTTTACCAACAGGAGTAACAATTGAGGAGTGTCCACCTACACCTACTCCTCCTGCTACTTTCAGGAGCGACTCCCCCTCCTCTTTGACATCCTCCTGTTCCTCTTTCTCCTCTAAAAACTCCTGTGCCCGAACCTCTCCTAATGCATCCTCCTCTACTCCTCTCACACTCTCCTCCCTCGTTACTCCTCCTTCTCCTCCGCTTACGTCTCCTCTTTGCTCCTCACCTTCTCCTCTTTCTTCTCCTCCTAAGCTATTGGAATTGGAGGATGATTTTCTAATTCGATTGCCCGAAATGATAGCGGCACTGACAACCAGTTCCGCAACAAACCCAATTACAAAAATTAGCACACCAATTGCTATTGCCTCGCCTCCGTTAGGAAACCCAGACGAGACGTTGGAGTAACCAATAACGAGTGCGCTAATTACAGACGCAATCCGAATTGGAATAGGAACTTTTCTGCCAGTCAAAGCACAGATGATAATGTTCATGTTGGACAAGAAGAATAGCGTTTCACAACCGACAGCACCTAGATGTGCATATGTGCCTGTGTACCCACCTCTTGCGAAAAAATCCGCCGTGTGGCTATACGACAGAATCAGCATGAGGACAAACACAAACCCACCAAGCAAGATATTCATTAGCATTAAAAATACTCTCACTTTTCTATAACCTCCAGCTTAAATTTTCTCTCCTAAATCGTCATTATCTATCAGGTCCCCTTTATAGCTAATAATGCTAACAAAGTCAATAGGCGTAGGTTTATCCCCTACGCCAAATTTGAGAATGGAATTAAATGTGCAACTTTCTTATAAATTACTTCCGTCGAGTAAGGAACATATCTCAAGCCCCGCTCTCCAATCACAAGAGTATTTAGCACTTTTTGCAAATTATCCTCAGTCCAAATTTCCGACTCTTCCCTATTCAACAAAAAAAAAGCTCATGGAAAACAAGCCATGTAGCCCGCGCATCATTCAAGGCACGGTGAGGAGCTTTATTATTAATTTCGTAGCGTTTGCATAAAGCCTTTAAACTCGTGCTTACGTTTGGATTTACCATGTATGCCATTGACTTGGTGTCAATAAAGTCATTTTCTAACTCGTGGTAACGAGCAATGAAACTTAAGTCAAATGGTAAGTGATGTCCTAAAATAATGGAGTTGCCTACAAAGTCAACTAATTCTTTTACCGCCTCTTCCTCTGACTTTCCACCTTCCAAATCTTCACGCCTGATTCCCGTCAGCATTGAAATGTTAGCCGGCAAATCACCCTCATTTAGTTTTACGAGTGTATGATATTCGCCTAAAACCTCATAGCTGTTCGGGTCAAACTTAACTGCTCCGATTTCGATAATTTGGTCTTTAACCGGGTTAAGCCCTGTAGTCTCCAAATCCAACACAACAAAGGGTTTCTTAATCATTAAACATCACTCCTTTCGACTTTTTCAGCAAGAAGCTTTCCAAGGAGGTCAAACAAAATCTCTGTATCGACTAAAATTTCATATGGAACATTACCTAGGTCGTTAATTAGTGCTTGCACTTCCTGTTCGGACAACTCAAAAGTGAAGATTTTTCTGCTTGTAATTTTCACAATAATCATCTCCTTTAAATGTTTATCTTGACATTCAAATCGAAAATAGTTAATATAGTCGCTGACGTCGATTTAGAAAATTTAATTAGGAGGAAATCTTATGCCAATTGAAGTTTATTCCGATGATGATATTAGAAAAACGTCAGACATTATCGTAACACTCGATTCTTCCCGCCGTTTGTACTTGAGCAAACAGGCTCAGGAGTTCTTCGGAATCAAAGATACTGTCGCACCTTTCAAGGTTTATCTTGGTTATGACAGTGTTAACCATCGGATTTGTTTTGCTAAGCCTGAAATTGTTAAGATTCCCGGCAAGAATCCGATAACCTTTGGGAAGTTCCGCTTCATCAGTGCACGGAAATTCATTGACCGATTCAAAATCGATATTTCTAACGCTCCCATCCATTATGAATATGTCGGGAAAGATGGCGATTGGTATTGCTTCCAAGAAAGAGGCTTTGCCGCTCCTGACTTGGAAAACATTAAAGGGTAAGAAGACATCCGAGTTGTTGGATGTCTTTTTTACTATACTTAAGTCAAGGAAGTCTCCAAGGGTTTAATTTGTTTGCGTAAGAATTAATAAGCATCATTACTTGCACAACTAACGCTTCATAATCTCCGTTATTGTCGATGAGTTGGTCATATGGTATATCGTCCACCGCCAACTCGGTCTCGTGACGTAAATCCTCAGGTTGGAAGTTGTCGCCTCTAGCTTTTAGCCGTTCCAGTCTCACGTCATCGTCCGCATGCACTTTGACGATGACGAATCCTTTTCGCTTACAAAACTCATACTCATTCATCTGTCGAAGGTCTGTAATAACCACTTTTTCTCCCGCTTGTTCCAGCTTCTTATCAAGGTGCTTAATCCAAACCTCCTCATCAAATTTGCGGCATAATTGACCGAGTTCTTGAAGTCTCCGGCGATTTTTGACCTTGCTCTCTCCGAAAATCTGACGGTCAAACTCCTTCAGTGCATCTGCAAACGCTAGTCTTTCAAATCCGCAATTTTCTACCAGCAAATCAGCTATGCTATCTTTTCCAGCACCAGCTTTTCCGGTTAGTGCGATTCTCATTTCCATGCAGTCTCCTCCTTTAATTCTTTTCATCTAACGTAGTGGGCGAGTGAGTACCCTAAGTGGACATTCACGAAAAAAATTTTTTCTAAGAACAAAAAAGGCACGTACCGAATGTGGTACATGCCTTGTTCCTACTTTGTTTTTAGCTTGTCAAAAATCATTCTGAAACAACCGCTTTTGATAGTCAGAAGGTTTATTGGTCTTTTCCAGTTTGAAAATATCATAACCCTTGTAGTGCATTTCTTCGCAAATCTCCCAGTCAAGGGCTTCCAACACTTTGTCCGGTAGTTCATCTAAGGCGAGATAAACTTTTTCTGCTGTTTCCTCATCCATCCCATGCTCACATAAGAACCATTGAAGGCGTTTTAATCGCAGGCACATAATTATTTACCTCCTTTCAATTTTTCAAAAAACGGTTCTAACCAATTTTCAACTTTCGTTACTTCCTCCCGTAATTGTTCAGCAAGCTGCTTAATTTCCCATTGAGCATGTGTGTTTTCGTTCCTTTTGCTGTAAAAGTCCAAAAGCGCTCTTAAATTAGCGGTCATAACCAAGTTACAGGTAACGCCATTACTCAGTACATAGCGGGCATCTTCTGCAGGGATGCTCAATTTGCGCAGATTATCATAAGCTCTTTGCATTTCTTCAGTGAAGTTACTATAGATAGATAACGCCTCTGGGTTGTCTTCAATCGTATGTGGAATAACATACCCAGCACCGCCAGAACGGTCATTCGAACCAAATTTTGTGAACCGTTGAGACTGGACAGAATAACTAAAGCCAATTCTATGTCGTGTAAGTTGAGCTAGCAGGGAACGGCTTACACCCTCGATAGCAAATGTAAAGGAAAGATGTTCCATCGTGCTAAGATGTCCGGAGTTTATGATATGTCGGATAAGTCTGTCCGCTTCCGTTCCGCCTTTCCCGTCGGTTGCCTGCCTCTCAAAGTACTTTTCATACTCGGAATTCAAAATGTCACTAGGCAGTAAGTGGCTGTAACAAGTCCGGATGGCGGTGAGTGCTACCGCTTGACCGTCTGTCATTTTTTCACTCAAGTATCCCTCAGCTGTTGTATCATTTAATTTACCCATAAAGTCCATAGCTAGCTGGGTGTGGGCAATTAATTTAACGTTCATATCCATCACCCTTTCCTTTCTTCTTTCTCCTTGCCTCAAGGTCATACAAATAGCGATGCTTACCCTTTGTTTTGGTATAGGTAGCATCGCCACGTTCTAAGGCTTCCCGCAACCGTTGAGCAAATGGTTTTAATTTACCTTTGTATTTCGTTCTAATCGCTTTATCGTGGTATCTTTTGCCTTCAAAAAGAATAGCTCGTCCCGTGCTTGTTTTTCCTAAGTACTCGAAATTTGTCGCCTGATATATAACCCCTTCGTGCCCATAATCCATATCCGCATAACTAATGACCTTTTTTACCTCCGTGTTATTCAACAGCCACCTCAAACATTGACCTATAAAGTAACTTTCCGTATTCTTCGGCGTGTCATCAATACAGCATAGACGTCGTAATTCTAACAAATCCTCTTCACGACTCACGTACTTTTTCCACACGTTAGCCATAGCAACGCCACCGAAGATGGCGGCTCCGATTATTTCTCCGTCGTACAGCAATTTGAAACAGTATCGACTACGCACTCCGTTAATGCCGCCTGAATAGTGCCATTTTGCGATGAAATCCCTAATCTCATTAACATCACACAACTCAACCGACATATCTTTAATTCTCACCTACTGCCGCCTCCTCGTTGACAGAGTCAACTTCGTCAACAGAGACATCAATATTTAAAACTTGACAATCTTTTTTCAGCACCTCCCACGGAACGGGAATTCCATAACTGAAATATCCCTTGTTTCTAACTGGTCGCTGTTTGTATTCAAAAACCCAGAACGGTATTTTATTTCGCAAATATTGTGGTTTCAGGATTAAGGCTTGTTTATAGCTCGGGACATAATAAAATACGTAATCAGCATGAGTTTTCATTGCCCAACCCAATGCCCCGGATTTTGAACTACTAATGGTTTCAACAAAAACATTTCCAGTTCGCGCGGTTAATGCGTCTGTTTTGTACTCAACCTTAATCTCTTTTCCATCTTTTTTGAGTATTCGGTCAATGCCTCGGCGTTGTTCTTTCATTGATACTTTCTCAATTTCGTAACCTTTCTTTGCAAAATACTTGTCCAATGTTTCCTCTCCCAACTCTCCAACCTTCAATTGTGCTTGGAATCCGTAAGTTTTTTGTGTCATAATACCTCTCCCTTTCTCTCTGATTTTTTGCAATAAAAAAGAACCCGCAGTAATGCAGGCTCTTTTGTTCAAATTCTCTTGTCGTCGTGTTTACTTTCCTGTACTGCCGAAGCCGCCGCCTCGGTCAAAACCTTCGTCGAAATCGTCAACTTCTTCAAAAATAGCAAAAGTAACTGGCGCTAAAACACCTTGAGCGATACGCTCGTCAGGACGAATTGTATAGGGACGGTCTCCTAAGTTGATAAGGATAATCCCAATTTCCTGCTTATACCCGTAGTCAATTGTTCCGGGAGTGTTAAGTACAGTGATTCCGTGCTTCAAAGCCAATCCGGAACGGGGACGGATTTGAACTTCATAACCATACGGAATATCTAGTGCGATTCCGGTACCTATAAGTTTTCTTTCTCCGGGATAAATCGTAACGGCTGTAGGTAAATTTGCCTTCAAATCAAATCCCGCATCCCCAATATGTGCGTAAGAAGGTAAACTAGCTGTCGGATGCATTTTCCTAACTAAAAGAACCTTATTCATAGTCCATCACCCCAAATTGATATTGATATAAAAACTCCTCAACTAACGCCAAGTCCTCAATGAAAGCATAGTTGTCAGTTGATGAGGCTTCATAGCTAACCCAGTTTGAAAACTCATCAACTGTTGAAGTATCGCCAAATCTATAAATGTACTCATAAACAACGTCTCTAACTACAAACGCTTTATATCTAAACCTTCTAGAGGTATATATTTCTTCAACTTCGTCAATCCATCCCAAAAAGTCACGAACAGTACTCATCTTTCCACTACCTCCTCATCCCTGCTATGGCGGAAAATCTTTTCACTTCTTGTTAAGTTGATTTGACCGCCATAAACCATATCTAAGTATTCTTCTTCGTCAATTTCACCCATTACATAACGTTCGTATGCCTCGTTAATACCCATTGCAATCTCTCCTTATCTTTCTAGATTTTCTGTCTTTGGGGAGCCTCTTCTATCCCCTATTCACCTAACGTAGTGGGCAAAAGAAGTGCTAGATTGGACATTGGGATTGAAAAAATATAAAAAATCTCCCCACCGAACTTGGCAGGGAGAGGTATGTTGTATTATCTAATTGGACACGCACCGCCTTCACAGCCTTCATTACCCAAATCAAAATCGTCCCCGTTTTCATATTTTTGTAATAGTTCGGGGTCAAATGGCTTCATCTTAGACTTAAGTTCTTGATATTGCTTCTTGTCTACTGTCTCATACGGTGCTAATTCGTAAACGTGGTTATCCAATTTCAAGAACGACACAGCCACCATGTCGTCCCAAAACTCCCAAACGTTTTTAACCACATCTTCCCATTCGCCATCTTTAATTGAGATAGTATTGCTACTATTGTGTTCAGTATAGTTTTCTTGGAATCTATAATAGGTTTCCAATTGCTCAATAGCAGTTACGTCATATTTAGTCCGGCTTACAGGTGATTTGACAGGGAAGTCAATTACCTTAGTTGTCACCGGAACATAACGACCATTTACAAACTCTCCTTGCCCAACTTCGTTATGAGTAGCCCAGCCAAGCTCTTCAACAGTTTTTAAGAGTGGGTCATGGGCGTTAATTCTAATGCGTCGGATATAGTACGGAGCGTGCGTGTGGTGTAATCCACTACTTACTCCGCCGCACAGTTGCGACAACGTTCCCTCAGGTTTAACAGTTGTTACAAGCAATGGACGGTTAAGTCCGAGTGAATCTGCATACTCGTCGGCTGACTTTCTTGCAACTTCTTTTAATTTTCTCAGCAATTCTGCCTCTTTCTTAGAATCATAACCTAAAGCTTCCATAGCATCTTTCCAACCAGTTAAACTACAACCCAGCAAACGGTCACGCTTTTGGATTTCATCCCATTTATGAAGTTCCAATGTGACGTTGGTCATGCGGTAACTTGCCCTTGCGGATAAACGCTGAGCCTCCAAAAGACCTTTCATATCTAAGTTTCCACCCTTTACAAATGCCATCACATTTACCGTGGTTAGATTACACAAGCCACGAGAATCCAGTAAGATTTCAAAGCAAGGATTAACTCCGTTGAAATTCGGGCGTCTTTTTTGAGCCGCCTCAGCATTTAAGAAGCAAGGCTCCCCTTCTTCCTTTAAGACATCAAATTGCCATTTTATTTTCTCCCAACTCGGCTTTGAAGTGTAATAAATACTGTTATTAGACAGGAATCTATGATATTTATCCGGGTACAGATGAATATCTTTCTTTGCTAAAATCGTTTCTTCATCATCGGCATCTAGCAGTGCATTTTCTGCCGTTCTTCTTACTCCTCCAACTACAACATTTTCCCCGATGATATTACAGATATCTAAAATATGAATCGGACGAAGCTTTCCGTTAACTGGTTTAGGGGCAAATCGGTCTGTTGTCAAGACGTCATGAATCTTCTCAAACATGTTTTTCAGGGATTCATGCCCCGAGGCAGTACCACCGAACGTCTCCAACCTCTCACCTTTCGGTCTAACGTCGTCAAAATCAATTAACACGCTTTGTACATTTCTATATTTTTTGTCCCAGAACAGACGCAGATAGAAAGATAGAGACTGCACCCATCCCTCTTTTGAGTCGCCAACCTTGATAATTGCTTTATCCCCTTCAAATGCCAAAGACGTGTGTTCAGCCCGTTTATGTTTTGGTGTTGGGTTGTATGGTTTGAATTCTGTCGGTAAATGTGTACGCACACGGGGCAGTTTATCAACGTCACTTTTCAAGATTCTAAAACCTGTCCCGGTACCAAGCATCAACAAATAAAATATATCGTCAATAGCTTCAAAATCGTCAACAACAACAAAAGAACAATTAAAATTTGCCATTGGGAACTTCTTGGCGGCCTCCGTTCCACCAATCCACAAAGTTCTCCCGCTCAGAAATTGACGAAGGTTAAAGATATTGTCAAATAACTTCTCAGCTTCTTCCTTCGTGACTCCATCAACAAGAGAACAATTATATTCAACTGCTCTTGCAACTGTTTCTTTCCAAGTTTCCCGTCTTTTTAACTCAGGAATCCATCTTGAATATGTGCGGTAATAAACAAACTTTCCTAATTCGTTCATATGCTTAGGGAAATCAGGATATTTTGCTAAGAAATCTTTAGTCAGTAATTGTTTGCTCATACAATCAACCCCTTACAGTAATTCATTTTGAATTAAATAAGCCAATGCCACAGCACAGGCATCAGATTCATCATCAGTTTGAAATTTATAATCAGACGGAAGGCTTAGCCATTTCTTAACTGATTCTTGAACATCTTCCTTTGAAGCCTTTCCGTCACCAGTACATAGCTTTTTAACTGTTGTTGGCGGAATTTCTTCCATTTCCCCCAGAGTGAACAGCACAGCCCCAACTGTCCGCTCTAATATCTTCGTTGTCCGATTATGGCGGACGAAGCTGTTTTCTCTTACTTTTACATCGACATCATAGTCATATGTTAGGCTTTCTAAATGCGAGACAATTCTACGCATCTTCTGTATTTGGGAGTGCTTATTGTTGGCTTTAATGCTTCCGCACTCCAATAACTTAACTTTCTTATCCTTCACTTCCAGCACGGCAAAGCCAGGGCTAGAAAGTGATATATCCAACCCTAAAACCGTTAGCTTTCCCATGGCAACCCACCTCCCTTAACCTCGTCGATGTGCTTTAGAATATCCCGCAAGGTTTCGAGTTTGGTTTTCAAGCCCCTAGAAACCTTAGAAGATTTACTTAGTCCAAACATCGTTTCCTCGTACATATCCCTAATCTCTTCAACTTCGTCATCAGTGAGAGAGATAATGCAAGCATGCTTATAGTTGTTGAATACCCACTTATCAATGTCGAGCTTAGGAGGGTTGCCCTCTTTAACCGCTTTGACTATCGCACTAAAACGGTCAAGAAGTTGCTCTCTGTCTTCCTCAGTCACTCGCACATAAAAAGCCCGAATATCCGGGTACTTGTCGTACTCTTCGTGACTCATAAGCCAATCCTTCTTAGACAGGTTTCCATATAAAATAATAAACTCATCAATACCGTAAAGAAGTGAATAGCCAACAAGCTGAAGTACGTGGCTTTCAGACGGGCTTTTCATCGAAAAATGCGATGTTCTTGAGTAAGAAGTTTGTTTAGACTTGATTTCAAGCCCGACAATACTTCCATCTTTATATTTCAAGATTCCGTCAGGCATTCCCATCAGATTAACTTCCACGCCGTTCCAAACAATTGTCTTAGAACGCTTTACGAAGTCCTCCCATGCCGGGTATTTTTTAACTTCCTCCCCTAACTGTAATTCCACATAATGCGGCACAAATGGGGGATTTTCTCCAGTAGCTTGTTTGTAGTGCTTATGAATATACAAAAGTTCTTTCTGCACCATTTCACCAAACAGCGTCCCCATCCGTTGCCATCTGCCCCGATATGGGAGGTTTTCTGTCGTGTCTCGCTTCATGCCTTTTAGCTTGCAATATAACTCCCTAGGACAAGAGTTAGCGGATGATGGCGTAAAGTATTTCTTTTTGAAATCTGTATCAGTCGGATATAAAGCAATTTCAGCTTTTGCTTGAAAATAATAAGCTTCCAAGTTGGAATCAGTTTTAATAGGTAGTGAAAACCACGTGTCGAGCATCGAAATAAAGTCACTTACCAACTGGTTTCCTCTTTCCTCAAATTTTTGTTCCTGCAACTCTTTTTTCAGTTCTTCCGAAGTCTTTAGAAACATGTATACCTCCCCTTTCTAACTCTTTTCATCTAACGTATAGGGGACTGTAGGGTATGAAAGTAGACATGCAAAAATAAAAACCGGAGGTATTTTTACCCCCGGCTGAACCATTCTTCTGGCGAAACCTCTTCCATCCACTCGGTCATGATTACGGTGTCAGACTTGAGTGGGACGGAAAGTTTAACCGTTTTTGTCATAATATCGTTAACTAATTTAATATTTTCAGGTGTCACGTCTTCCTCGGGCATTGAAATAATCAGCTCATCATGAATTGAAGCATTCATTTTCCATCCTTTTTCAAGACAAACTTTATACATCCTAGCCCCGTTTTGCTTCAGTATATCACTACCCGTTCCCTGAATAACCGCATTGAATGCTTCCCGTTCATTTTTAGCCGCAAGTGCCCGTGGCTTCCTTAACTCCCGTATTTGTTCCTGAATTTTCTTAAACTGCTCTTGTTGAAGAGGTGTCGGTCTTTCGATTGAGAGAAGTTTCTTTCGTTTCTGGTAAAGCTCCCGTAACTTCGGCTCATTTTGTCTGATTTGTCTTTGGTAATATTGGTATTTCGGGAAACGACGTTTTCTTCCGTAAAGTGTTTCCGTGAACCCATTCTTTCTCATAAAATCAATAGTGTCCTTAACCATGGTGGAGAAAGACGGGAAAGATTCTTCAAAGTTCTTGAAGAAGTCTTCCGCCACTTGCTCGGAAACATTCATTGTTTTAGCAAACGCCTTAGGTGTTTGTTGGTAAGAAACGGCAAGTACGCCTTGTTTCATCAGCTTCCTTGGTTGGAATGAGTTTGTAGGGTCGTAAGCCTTGTCGACACAATATTTCTCATCAAGATTAAATGTCCGCATTGCCATTGTCGTGTAAAGGTCTACACCTTCCACGAAGATGCTTCTTAAAGAATTGTCACCATACCGAGTATACATAATATGGCTTTGGATTCTAGGTTCAATCTGGGACAAATCCGCGCCCACAAACACCCAGCCTTTCGGCGGGACGAAGCAACGGCGAACTTTTTCACCGTTGCCCTTTGACGGAATATTTTGGAGATTGGTTCCGCGTTGTTTCATGCGGTTATCTTTAACCAAGAAACGGACAACGTCAAGGTAGTTATTATCGTTAACATTAATCATGATAAAACTCCCCTCTTTCCTTTTTTAACAACTCAACAAGCCTAAGCATTTTCCGCTCACAATCAGTACTACAAAAGTACTCAATATACATTGACTCGCCTTGTCTTACGTAAATATTAAAAGTACCATCGTCGTAATCTTTTTCCACCATTACGGCATGTTTAAGGTCTATATCTTTCAGCTCATTGTCCACTAGACACACCACCTACAATTTTTTAATATCGTCAAGAACAGCAACATCCCGTGCACGATAGGCATACGACGAATACCTACCTGTTGCGGTTCCGCATGAATCAAACCTAGCTCTCAACTTGCCGTCCGGGTCAAGGGCTTTTGGAATTTTCTTCACGTAAGTTCCAAGAAGTTTTTCAAGTTCCGAAACCTTTCGCAAAGGCTCAAGCTCCGGGTAATCCTCGAAATAAGCCTCCAAAACGTCTTTGGAAACTGCTTTTTCTTTTCCCGGTTTATATTTAGACGTGATGTCCACAATATTCAAGTGTTCATAGATTAGATATTGGATGTGCCGATTGTTTGTTAAGACAAACTCGTGGAAGTAAAAAGGACAGTTTTGTGGTTTGATTTCTCCGACTTGCAACAACTCTTGCTTTGCCTTCTGTAATGTTTGTTGTGCTGTTTTGTACTTCTTCAAATTGGTTTTCCCTTGCTCCTCGCACTCCTTAATAATTTGCTTCTGTTTCTCAATCCGTTCCTTGAGCTTTTTCACCTTTGCTTTTTGCTTCTTCATCCAATCTTGAATCTTATCGCCTTGGATACGCATGTTCATTTTATAAAGCCAGGAATCATCAATATTAAAGGAATCAATTAAATCTTTCTTTGCTTGTTCCAACTCGGCTTCAAACTTTTCTTCAAGTTGTTTCATTTTATTCAAGTCAATCTCAAAACCAGTCTGGAACAGGAAAGCGTCAGTTTCCGGTAACTTACTGTCAACCGTGGAATAACATTTCCACAGGTTGTCAGTTTTCTGCATCATTTTTACCTGCCACTCGGTAAGTTTCCAACCATAAAGAACGTCTTTTATTGCGTAGACTCCCACAAGCTCAATGTTAAACGGAGCAGGGGACGAGCTAGAGAACAAATCTTCGAATGTAAAGACACTTCCTTCAATTCCAAGGAACTTTCCATACTTCTGAACGAGTGGTTTCAATCCATAACTCTCTTCATGCTCATTCAAAATGTACATCGCATCGTGCGTATCAAAAACCGCTCCCCGGATGGTATATCCATCATTCTTTGTGATATTCAAGTCAAACCGGGCAGAACCCATATGAAAGGATTTTCCCTCCGTCTCAGCTTCCATATATGGCTTTAAAGCTTCGATTACCTTTGAGCGGGTTAATTGCTTGGCGTCTTTCCGGTGTTGAAGCTCAGCCGGGATTTTCATACCGTTTACTTCATTAACTCCGTCGATATGGCCATAAGGAAGATAATAACCCTCATCCAATAGCGGAAGCCAACACGAAACGCCAATTGTTAGGTCAATAAAACTATCAACCCCGGTTGACTCATAGTCCCATGCAATTAGACTTTTCACGCCCAAGTCGTCCCATTTGCCTGCCCATTTTTTACGTTGCAAGGTACACTCAGTACGAAGTCTTTTTAGGAATTTCGGAAGTTGGCTATCATCCGTCAGAATATAAAAATTTTTCGGTTTAGTTTCGATAACTTGACGTGCCCTTTGAATCCGCATCTTCTCCTCTCTTCTTTCTTCAATTCCCCGTCCAACCCGGAGAATTTGGGACTTTGTCAGTTTGCCTTCTAACTTGAGGCTTCCAGCTTCCAACTCCTCCTCAACTAACCGGAACAATTCTTCCTCTTTCTGGTTCAACTTAACCGAGTCTCGCAAATACTTAAGTTGTTCAAGAGATGGCATATTTGCTGTTTCAACATCTTTCCGCACCTTCTCCACTCTCTCTTTCATTCCTTGGTTCAGCTTTTCGGGATGGAATTTCAATTTAATTTCCATTCAACAAAACCTCCTTATCCCTATTCACCTAACGTAGTGGGTAGAAATGGGCTGGTAATAGACATTCGCGAAAAAAACTTTTTTCAATACGAAAAAAGGGATAGCTAATCAGCTATCCCATTAGTCGATAATAGTTTCATCCTCGTTCAAAAGCCTAGCAAGAAGATAATACAGCTCATCTATTGCCGGGCATTCAGTATATTCATTAGAGTATTCACTAAAGTATTCATGAAGTTCGTCATACAGCTTATTCGCAAACCGTTTATTGAATTCTAATTGATAAACGACTTCATGCTTTACCTCTGCATGAATGTTACCCATCCCCAACGCTTCCCTCAAGAGTTTGAATTAATAGGGTTAAACTCTATTTTTACACTCGGAACCTCGGTTGCATACGATTCCAATTCGATAGATTGCCAATGACGAATCCAATCGCCATTTAAATACACAAGTTCCAATAGGTGGTTTCCGTTGTCTTTCCGGTCAAACGAAATATACATGAAATTAGGCTTCTTGCTAAACTTGACCTCACAGGAACCATCTAAATTAACCTTCATAAATTCAACATTCGATGGTAAATTCATGTAACCACTCCCTCAGAAAATTTATTCAGACTTCGGAACTTCATCCGCCGCAGGCACTGCAATATATCTAGTTAACCACAAACCAGCTTCATCAAGTTTCGTCATAATTAAAGATTTTTCACGACTCGGTTCCAAAGTTTCGTTTACTACCTTTTGTAAGGAAAGGATTTCTTTCAGAATCTCCATCTTGTTCATACGCAATTCCCCTTTCGCTTATTGATGGCTTTGAGCCTGAAAAAAGGAGTTGCGTTTTTGCAACTCCATTTGCCAAACGTTTACGTGCCCACCTTAATCCGTCCTTTATAGGTTTGTAAATGCTGGTTACTCAGACTACCTCCTTCAATTTACCGTGGCGGAACTATTCGACTCCCTCCACGCTTCGTATTACTCCATGGAAAAGTGATAATCAGTAACGGTTCGAATTCCCCATTTAATACCTTCGTCGCTGTAATCAATCGTAAATTTCCCCGAAGAGTTGAAATCATAGACGTAATCAAGATGTAGAGTGAGAATCCATCCGTTTTCCAGCGTAAAGTCAATGTCTATATACCCGTAGGTATATTCAGTTGGACAACGAACACATCAAGCAGCAACACGCAAAGCATAGCCCGGTAAATAAGTACCTATAAAAGCGCCCTACCGTTTGGTAGGGTTTAATTTTACCAGCGTTAAAGGCGGTTTATCTTTCGACCTAAACTGTTTAACGTATGCCCAAGCCCTTGCTTCGGTTGTATAAATACGTATATTAACGTTATTCCACGATTCGCCCCGGTAATACTCGCCGTTTTCGTCAACGAATGCATATAACGGTTTTAATTCCGGCTCTACAGCTTCTACCATTGAAGCGCTATTGCTCGCTAAAAACTCCGCTATTTCCTTTAGTTTTTCTTCCGATGATTTCTGCAGCTCTTCCGAACTTAAAGAACAAACATACTGTTTATATTCTTCTTGCCGTTTTTTCAGCCTTTCCCTTGCCTGTTTTAGTCCTTTTTTTGTGGGGCGGTAAACGCTGTTTGTCTCACTCATTTTTAACGTCCCCTTTCTTTAATTTCCGGGTTATTGACCGGTCGGCGTGTCCGGCATCTCTGGTAACAGGCACTAATTAGATGTCGCATATCTCATCACACCCAACCGTACAGTCAGGCGCTACACATGCGACATCATGTTTTGCCTGCGCGTAGGGAACCTTTCCTACCTCAATAACCCGGTTATGTTTGGGGAGGGCATCGGGCATAGGGCACGCCACGGTTTCTTACTCCCTATGCCCTTATCGGGACGTGCCCACCTTTCGGCAGTATCTTTACAAACCGTGGAAAGTAGCCTACTTGGTTTTCCCCGTCGCCCAGAGTTAATGACGACTACGCATCCTAATAATCGACCAAAACGGTCGATGTTACAGATACGTAGGCGTAGCGCATAATGCGCTGAGCAAAACAGGAATAGGTTTTAAATGTGAAGTTCCTGTTTTGCTCGGCGCACTAAGCAATTTGAATATGGAGTGTAACCCCACCATTACACCCCGTAGCCACCCTGTTTTGAGCCGTTCTCTGGACAGTGGCTTCCCCGACACGTCCCGGCTATCCCGGAACCCTAGAAGTTTATAAAAAAGAGGATTTAGAAACTCACCTACGGCTAGTGGGTTGGTAATTCCCACATCTCCTAGCTCTGGGTGACGGCTACCTGTTCCGTCCTTAGCCGTTGGTGAACCGTCCAAACCTAAATATTCATATCAGATTTAGAAAGGCAAATCATCGTCACTAAGTTCAACGGATTTATTATCTTTACTGTCTTCAATAGATTCATCATTATCAAGAGGTTTTTCACCAATTCGTGTAACATCAAATCCAATTTTCATTAAGTCTTGAATTTGCTGTTCTCGTGATTTAGTGAAGAACACCTTTTCGAATAGTTCGTGATTAAACTTAGTTCCTTTTGCTTGTTCAAAGTTATTACGTTCGGTATCATTCAAACCCTTATCCAAATTGATAATCGGCTGTAATGTTACTGTCGTGCTGGTTCCAGTACCTTTTTTAGAGAGGACGAATGGAATATTTTCCAAATCTTCCTCATAATCAAGAATGGAATTTGCAATTGCCTCTCCCTGTGTCCGAGACAGGTCTACAACAATTTGATTTCCTGTAGACAAGTCTACGAAGCCAAACATCATACGTTTCTTAGCACGCAAGCCATTGGCGAGGCGTCGCATGGCTTCGGCTTCATCCTCTTTACCTTGAGCTTTAAGATTCTCGGAATCCTCATACATAAGCGGAATTGCTTTATCAAAAAGGTCTTCTTGACCAGAATATTTTAAGCACGGCATGGAGTAAACTCCGAAATTCGAACTTAAATAATAGTCTCCATGTTGCAAATACTCACCGAAATCCAAACCAAGAACGGCAACCTTAATTGAGTCGCCGGATTTTAAATACTTCAAAATTTCTTTGCGGTCTGTTTTTTGTTCTTCTTGAAGAACTTCTTTACCTTGTCTAACAAAAATGCTCATTAAACATCACCTTTTCCTTTTTGTCTTATTTTGCTGGGGTACTCTTCTATCCCCTATTCACCTAAACATATTGGGTGAATACTAGCCCGTAGTAGACATACCCGAAAAAATTTTTTATGCCCAGAAGAACGTCCCGACTCGTCCGCCACCGTCGCTTTCTTGACAGGACCAAGAACTGCAACGAATACTTCCGTCGACTTCACACCAACCATTTAAATCTGGGTATTCTCCGTTGGTCGACGTGTCTTCATTCACTTCTCCGGTAGTACCACACACAGCACAACGAACAGTTTTAGAAGACCCTCCGAATCCGAACATAAGCACCACTCCTAATAGATTAAGATTTTGATTTTGTTGGGATTCTTTTTCTTGGCTTTCTTCGGTAGTGTACCAAATTCAGCTTTATAAGCATTTTCGAGTTCTGGGTTAGCTGGAAGCACCCATCCCTCGTAATAAGCGCATTGTTCAGGATTGTCCAAAAAATACTTACAAACCTCGTGGAAACAACATTTGTTCCTCCCAATGCAGTTTGCGCAATTGTCTGTTATGTCTTTTCTAACCCTTGCCAATACTGATTTTTTGATGGTTTTTCTACTCATCGTTTTAGCCTCCTCTTACCCCTATTTCACCTAACTATAGTGGGCTGAGGAGGCACGGAATTAGACACTGAAAATAAATAAAATAAATTTTTTTGCCCCTTGACTTTTTGAATCCGCTGAGTAAAATATATATAATTTATTTATATAATAATATATTATAATAATTTATAAAAATATATAATATATAAAACTAGAATTACTTCGTAATTCTAGTTTTTCGTCTAGGTTAAGTTATAACTTAACCTAGACGATAATAAAAAAATAAATAATATCTAAAAACATAAATAAAAAAGCTCACGGCAAAATGTTTCCGTGAGCTAAATTTATTTTATCTGCTTAATAAAGTGTCATGAAATTGTACTAATTTACCCATAATCTTACAGGAGGTAACCACAAAAACAACTCATGAAAAGCATTATCATTCCACTTTATTTTCTGTGGATTTTTATTGTTGTTTTTCATTAGTTTCTACATCTTCATTTCCATCCTCTTTTGCTTTATCTTTTTTCTCTTCTCCGTGATTATTTATATCCTCGTTTTTCTTTTCTTCTGTGTCATCTCCCTTATCTAGGAATCCCCCAAATAAGAAATTAAATGTGCTTTGGATTTTATAGGTCAGAGATGCTAACCAACCCTCTTGGCTCCCCGGCGCTTTAATTGGAGGTTGCGGTTTATCTTTAATAGGACTGTCTTCAGGCTCTTTATATTGTTCTATGTTGTTTTGTCTATTATTATTTTCTTGTTCAATTTCATCCTTTTTGATTTTCTCGTCACTGTTATTTGAGCCTTTTTCTTTCTCTTTTTCTGTATCGTCCGCAACTTGTTTAGAACTATTGTTCGTTAAATTCTCCTCGTCTTTCGAATTATTATTTAGGTGCTCCTCAGCAACCATTGTTTGCGCTTGCTCTTCAGTGGATTCTATAATCTTTGTCGGTGAAGGCTTCGTAGTTTCCTTTTCAGCTTCAGTAATGAATATGCTTTTAATTTCAATCGGTTCTATGTCAATAGAAGCGGCAAACGATGCCTTCCCGTTTTTTAATGGCGTGATAGTTCCTAACATCTTTTTCTCACTAGGTGTTTCTAACCAAACCTGTAACACTGAATCTGGTGATTTTTTCTGCAAATCCTCAATACTTAAAATAACTCGGTTCGGTGTGATATAAGCTTCTCCATATGCACCCGAAACCGATGATGTTAACTTCAATTTCTTGACAGGAGTCCCAAAAGCTTTCTCGAGTTCGCTAATGCTTGCGTATTGTGATTGATTTTCTATCGTTGCTCTGGCATTTGCTAATTCATTTTTAAGTTGCTTATTCTGCGATAAAACAATTAAAGTTGAACTAAGGAACAAAATACATGCGGCAATTGCTGAGGCTAAATAAATTTTATACTTGTCCAGCTTTGGTTTATTTTGCCCCTCCTGCTTCTCTTCATTTTCTGCCTCTGAACGTGCATTATCCAAAATCTTCTCCCGCAGTGAAGCGGGAGGCTCTTCTATGTCAATCCCCAATTCGAGGCTCAACGCTAACTCCTCAAACCCGTATTCTTTTTTACTTTGCATGCCCTTGAACCTCCCATTTTTGCATCTGCCTCCTCAGCCTATTAATTCCCAGCTTTACTCTGCTTTTCACCGTGCCCAAAGGAATGTTTAATAACTCAGCAATTTCCTTTTGAGTATGACCTTGTATGTACATCAATTCAATTACTTTTCTCTGGTCTGGCGGCAATTTTTTTATTTCTTCTTTAAGCTGGTTTGTCATAACTGCCACATCTAAGTCTACTTCAGATTCCCTTATTTCGGCAAGCTTATCTATATCTACTTTAGTAAATTTGCTAGATTTCCTCATATAGTCAATTGTTGTGTTTTTGGTGATAGTAAGAAGCCAGGTCGAAAGCTTTTTACTCTGGTCGAACAGATGCGCTTTTTTCCATATTTTCATAAAAACGTCTTGCGTAATCTCTTCAGCGCTGTATCTATCACCATTTAGGAGTTTCAGGGCATACGAGAAAACCAACCTCCCGAATACCCTATACAACTCATCCAAAGCATTTAAGTTTTTCTCTTGAATTTCCTTTATTAGTCTATTTTCATCTTTATAGGACATACCTATTCCCTCGTTTTCCTATATTAGAAGTAGAAAACCATTTCTCAGTATAACTAATATACAAATCGATTTAAACACATCCGAAAAACATGAAAAAATACTAATCCAAAATAAATACTTCTACGTAGTAATAAATAGATACGGAAAGACACAATAAAAAATAAAAAAGTTGTAATCCATATCAAAAACTCGTGCGTAGTCTTTTATAGAAACAAGCAATTCACCTGATGAGAAAAAAATTTAAAAAAGTAGTAATCCAAACAGAACGTATATTCGTATTCTAAGATGAAGACAGTGAGAAATCAAGAAATTCAACATTTATACAAAGGGGTTAGGAGAAACCATGCAACAAAATAAAGTGTTCACCTGTTCCGAGGAATTCGGAAAAGAAGACGCAACCTCCTTAATCGCCGAAACATTCGCTATATTCTTAAATCAAAAATATGGAAAAGAAGTCGTGCAAGTGAAGAAGGAGAATAAGTGACAAGTGAATCCCTCAACTAAATTGACCACTCTCGGCTTTGTTCATAAAATAGGTCCGATGTTAACTATAGGACCGATATTAACTAAGGAGTGGTTAAGTTGAAGAACAAATGTGCCATTTACGCAAGGGTTTCAACAGACAGACAAGCAGAATCAGTGACACACCAAGTTTCATTGCTTCGTGAATACGCAAAAGTTCGTGGGTTGGGCGAGGTTCCGGATGATTGTATTTATGAAGACACCGGATTCTCGGCATATAGCCTTGATATATGGGCAAGACCAGCCATGAAGCGATTACTACAAGATGCTGAGAGAGGTAAGTTTAATGTCGTCTTGTTCAAGGGGATATCACGACTTGCGAGAAATACACAGGAAGCTTTGGAAACGCTAGAACGGCTTAAGTATAAAGGTCTACGTGTTATTTCATATGAGGAAAATTATGATTCGTCTAGACAGGACAGCAGTTTTGCATTCACTATCCACTCTGCGGTTGCGGAGTATGAAGCGGAGAAAATAGCTATCCGGGTACTTCTCGGAAAGAAGGAAGCCGCAAAGACGGGTAAGTGGAATGGGCGTCCTCCATTTGGGTATAAGGTTAACGAAGACGCACGCCTCCAAGTTTTCGAGGAGGAAGCAAAATATGTCAGGAAAATGTTTCATTGGTATGTTAACGAAGGAATGGGGATGGCAAAGATTGCCCAAAGGTTAAACGAGTTGGGTATTCGAACAAAATTCGGAAGTATATGGCGTAAAAACAGCGTTAAACAGGTTCTCACCAATGAGACTTACTTAGGAAGAGTAGTTTATAACAAGCGGCGGCAAACAAGAATAAAGGATTATACTGACTCGGAAAGAGGCAGAAAAAGAATTGTCTATACGGACAAGGAAGAAAAAGAATGGATTGTCTGTGAAAATGCCCATGAGCCGATTGTGGAGAAGGAAATATTTCAAGAAGCACAAAGACTCATGAAATCAAGGCATGGTACAAGTTGGGTGAAGCCCGGCGGAAAGCCAGGGCAATATCCCCTATCTGGGATTCTGTTCTGTGGAGAATGCGGAGGAATTTTTTACCACCACAGAAGGCAATACACCCGAGTATCTAAAAAATCAGTAGCTCGGTATTATGTGTGCTGTAATACTCCCCAATTTAAAGACCAGCCTTATGTTACCTGCTCTGCCCCTTCCATACGTGCCGAGCGAATAGAGGAATACGTGGTTACACTATTACGTAGACGCTTAAAACAAGCACTGAAGAAAGGAGACATTTTTAGCCATCTGTCTACAAATGGTATGAAAAAGGATGATTTGAAGCAAAAGATAAGGGAAGTTGACCAGAAAATCAACAAGATTAATGAAAAGACAGCGGAGTTGTACTTTGAAAAAGAAAGTATGATGCCTGAGCAGTACAATTACTTACTTAAACGGTTAAAGGGTGAGTTGGAAAAATTAGTGATTGAGCGGGGGGAATTAGAAAGGGAAAAGCTCCTTGTGGAAGGGCATGAGTCGCAAAAGAAACTGCTCATGAAGGATATAGAGGAGTTCATGGAACTAGACATTAACAACCTAGGCAGATTACGTGTCATCCTCTCAAAATTCATCGAAAGGATTGATTATAAAGACGGTCATTTGAGAATTAAGTACAAGTTCTCACGCTGACAAGTACCCGTTCTTTCCCGCGGGTACTCCTGGATAAAATTCAGAATATTAGAACTTTTATTCTTATGTCTAATTTAAGACCCTTCCGCCACCTATAAGTTGGGCGAAAGGGTATAAAAGGGAGGTTATATTAAGTGGGAAGTCCACATAATGTTCACAGTCGACATCGTTAACTTAGTTGACTAAGGTATTTTTTATATGCTATAATCCGCTTAACACATCGAAAATTTCTATGTTGACTATATTGACTAAGCGGATTTATATAGCCCAAAAATTTCCGCTGATTTTTTATCGGAAAGTACTTGACAAATTACAAAAAACGCTTTAAAACCCGCTTTTCATTTTTTCAGAGTGCCTCTAGTGGACAGTTAAGGTATACTTCGTCCCGGCCATAATCCCCGTCCGCAAATGGGGGTACTTTTTCTTTCGGAAGGACGGGTGATTCAGTTCGGTAATAAACATGGTAGGCACACCGTGCAGGCCTGTACACTTTTCCTTTTCCACGATCTCCAGCACTTTTCCGGCATCAAAGGTGATCAAGGGAACCAAGGCCGCCCCGACACTGAAACCGGCAAGGGTGCCCAAGACGCACCCGAAGCAATGAAAAAAAGGCACCGGAATACAAAGGCGGTCTTTCTCCGTCAATTTCATGCACTCTGCGATATTGCGCCCGTTGTTGATGATATTGTGGTGAGACAGCATCACGCCTTTCGGAAATCCGGTGGTGCCGGACGTGTACTGCATGTTGATCACATCATCCGGATGCAAAGATGCCTGCCGGGCTTTGACTTCCTCTTCCCGGACCTCCCGCCCCATTTCAACAAGGTCCTTCCAGCAAAACATCCCGGGAGCCGGTTTGTCATCGAGCAGTATGACATTTTTTAATTTAGGCAATCTTTTGGATTTTAAACGGCCGGGCGGGCAATCTTTTAACTCCGGGCATATTTCATAAAGCATATCAACATAGGATATGCCTTTTACTTCCCTTTCCAAAATCAGCGTCTCCGTGTCCGATTGCTTCAGCAGATATTCCAGTTCGCGCACGCGGTAATTGGTGTTGACCGTAATCAAAACCACCCCAGTCATGCCGGTGGCAAATTGGGAAATCAACCATTCCGGTTGGTTTAAAGCCCAGATGGCCAGGTGGTGTCCTTTGCCCAGCCCCAGCTTGATCAATCCTTTGGCGGCTTCCATCACCTTTTCCTGAAAGTCCTCATAAGTCCAGCGAATGCCTTTTTCCGGATAAATCACCGCTTCTTTTTTCCCGTGCAGCTTCACTTGTTCGTCCAGCAAATCCCCCAGCGTGTAATGAACCAGTTCCGCCAAGATATGACCTCCCTTTTCAACAGCCGATTTCACGTGCAATGATATTGCGCTGAATCTCCGAGGTTCCTTCCCCGATCTCGGTCAATTTGGCATCGCGGAAATACCGCTCCACTTTATAATCGTGCATATATCCCCAGCCGCCGTGAATTTGCACCGCTTGATTGGCGACTTCCATGGCCACTTCCGAAGCAAACAATTTGCAGATGGAAGCTTCCTTGGTAAACCGTTTTCCCTGATCCTTCAACCAGGCAGCTTTATATACATAAGTCCGGGCCAATTCAATTTTCATGTGCATATCCGCCAATTTATGTTGAATCGCCTGAAACTTGGACAGGGATTGGCCAAATTGTTTCCGTTCTTTCGCATACTTCAAAGCCAATTCATAGGCCCCTTGCGCGATACCGACCGCCATGGCCCCGATTCCGATGCGGCCCCCGTCCAAAGTGATCAAAAACTGTTTAAACCCCTGTCCCCTTTCCCCCAGAATGTTTTCTTCCGGAACATGCACATCCTCCAAAACCAATTCGGTGGTATTGGAACTGTGTAACCCCAACTTCTCATAATGATCAAGCACTTGAAACCCGGGAGCATCCGTCGGAACGATAAACGCAGTGATTTCTTTGCGGTCCCCGGATTGACCGGTCACGGCGGTCAAGGCCAGATACTTTGCATAACTGGCATTGGTGATGAAACATTTGCTGCCGCTGATGACCCACTCGTCCCCTTTTTTGACGGCGCGGGTTTTGGTTCCTCCGGCATCGGAACCGGCATTGGGTTCAGTGAGTCCAAAAGCTCCCAGGGTCTTTCCTTCACACAACGGAACCAGATATTTCTCTTTTTGCTCTTTGGTTCCAAAGAGATAGAGCGGAGCACATCCCAATGAGATGTGAGCAGAATAAGTGATTCCGGTGGAAGCACAAACCCGGCTCAATTCCTCCACAGCAATGGCAAAGCTGATCGTGTCCGCACCCGCTCCCCCGTATTCTTCCGGAAAAGGCAACCCCATTAATTTAAGATTGGACATTTTCTGAAAAATATCCTTGGGAAAGCGCTTGCTTCGATCCCTTTCATCCGCTCCCGGCGCCACTTCTCCTTCGGCAAAGTCACGCATCAAAGATCGGATCATTTGTTGCTCGGATGTCAATTCGTAGTTCATGTTTCCCCACTCCTTCGGTCCGAATGACAGCGTTTTCATTTTTATTATAAATTTTTTTATTCTATTTATTCAATCATTTTCGGTTATTCGCCCCAAACCGGCCCAAAATTGTCCGAAACTTATTTGCAATGAGGGTTGAAAAGGGATAAAATTGAATCAACAAAAAAGAAACGCACCCGGTTGGGTGCGTCAAACCATCAAATTTATTCGAGGAAATCTTTTAAACGTTTGCTGCGGCTTGGATGACGCAATTTGCGAAGAGCTTTGGCTTCAATCTGGCGAATCCGTTCCCGAGTCACGCCAAAGACTTTCCCGACTTCTTCCAACGTGCGGGTGCGTCCATCATCCAATCCAAAACGTAAACGCAAAACATTTTCTTCCCGTTCCGACAAGGTATCCAACACATCTTTCAACTGTTCTTTCAACAACTCATAAGCCGCGGCATCCGCTGGTGCTTGTGCATCGTCATCCGGAATGAAATCGCCCAGATGGGAATCATCTTCTTCTCCGATCGGCGTTTCCAATGAAACCGGCTCTTGGGCAATTTTCATGATTTCCCGTACTTTTTCAGGGCTCAACCCCATTTCTTCGGCAATTTCTTCCGGTGTCGGCTCCCGGCCGAGTTCTTGCAACAATTGACGGGACACGCGAATCAATTTATTAATGGTTTCCACCATATGAACCGGGATCCGGATGGTGCGGGCCTGATCGGCAATGGCGCGGGTGATGGCTTGCCGGATCCACCAGGTTGCGTACGTGCTGAATTTAAATCCTTTACGGAAATCAAATTTTTCAACGGCTTTGATCAGCCCCATGTTTCCTTCCTGAATCAAGTCCAAAAACAACATTCCCCGTCCGACATACCGCTTGGCGATACTCACCACCAGGCGCAAGTTAGCTTCAGCCAGCCGCTGTTTGGCTTCCTCATCCCCCTGTTCAATCCGTTTCGCCAATTCGACTTCTTCTTCCGCAGTCAGCAAAGGAACACGGCCAATCTCTTTTAGGTACATCCGGACAGGGTCATTGATTTTGACTCCCGGCGGAACATTTAAATCATCATCCACAAACTCTTCGTCATCAACCTCGGTTTCATCAAAATCAGCGTCGTCTTCTTCATTGACCACTTCGATTCCCTGATCGTGCAGGTGTTCAAAAAACTCATCCATTTGTTGGGAACTTTGGTCGAAAGGAGACATTTTTTCCATGATCGTTTTATAAGATAAAACACCCTGCTTTTTGCCTTTTTCCACCAATTGTTCTTTGGCTTGATCCAAAGTTAGTTCCATTTCATTTTGTTTGTTCGCCAAGTTCCTTTCCTCCTCCTTTCTGATGAACTCGTTTCCTAAATCCGCATATGCAACTGATTACGCAACTGCGTAACTTCCTTTAACAACTTTGCGGCTTTGACGGGTTCATCAGCACGCGATAGTTGTTCAATCTGTCTCTCCTTTTCTTCAATCTGTTTCAGGAGAGGAACATCTCGTATATGGTGAACACAATCCCTCAATTCCTTTTCCGAAATCTCATCGGGCAACTCCATGAAAGCAAGTTTTGCCGCCACTGATTCCAGTTCGGGATCGGTCAAGGTACGGATAAAGGCCCCGGGATCTTCCGGACTGTCCCGGTCATAGTAAGAATAAAGATAAGCTGCCAAGACGGCATAAATTTCTGTATTGAAATCAGCTCCCAAATGGGTTTTTACCCATTCCGTCACTGATCTGCTTCTCATCATATGGGCAATCAGGTACATCTCCGATTTCTCGGCAATCGACCGGGGTTGGGCACCTCCGATCAAATGTTTGCCAATCTCCTGATACCCATTATTCCACTTGGAGCCATCTTTATCCCTTTTGCTTTTCTGCTTTATCCGCTTTGCTTTCCGCAGTTCATCTTTCAGGGCATCCAATGAAAGATGAAACTCTCCGGCCAACCGGCGAAGATAGTGATCCTGTTCAATGGCTTGAGGCAACCCGGCAATGACACCGACCGCTTCGGCCAAATATTTCATGCGTTCGTCTTCATCCTGCAAATCATATTTTTTCTTTAGGATTTCCAATTTAAATGCCGTTAATGGCATGGCCGCCGCCAAAATCTCTTCTTTAAACGCCGTTTTCCCGAACCGCCGGATGTATTCGTCCGGATCCAATCCCACGGGCATTTGCGCGACTTTGACCGTGCATCCTTCATTTTTTAACAGCTCGATTCCTCTGAAAGCCGCATTCTGACCGGCTTCATCGGAATCGTAACTCAAAATGACATGATCTGAATTTCTCTTCAGGATTCGTGCTTGGGTTTCGCTCAGAGCCGTTCCCAACGTCGCAACACCATTTAGAACCCCTGCCTGCCAGGCAGAGATCACATCCATGTATCCTTCAAACAGAACGGCTTTGGAATGTTTACGTATGTGAGAACGTGCACGATGAAGATTATATAAATGATTCCGTTTATGAAATAAGATTGTATCAGGACTGTTTAAATATTTCGGTTGTCCGTCTCCCAATGCCCGCCCGCCAAAGCCGATCACTTTTCCCTGGGCGTCATGAATCGGAAACATCAGGCGATGTCGAAAACGGTCATAATATTTTTTAGTGTATCCTTGTTCACGCGATGTGATTAATCCAACTTTTTCGAGGATCTCTTCGGAAAACCCTCTTTTTTTAAGGAATGACAGCAGAAATTGAAAAGATGAAGGTGCATAACCAAGTTGAAACTCTTTGACAGCCTCCGGCTGAATTTCCCGTTGCTTGAGATATTCTCTGGCAATGCGGCCATACTTTGTGGAAAGAAGCACATAATGATACAACTTTGCAGCCAGATCGAGAGCTTTTCTCATTTGCCGGCGCATTTGTTCCTCTTCATCGGAAAGATCTTCCGCCACCGGCTTGGGAACCGGAATACCGGCTTGTTCAGCCAAATGCGTCACGGCTTCGACAAACGTGTATTGCTCCAGCTCCATGACAAATTTGATCACATCTCCGCCTTTGCCGCAACCGAAACAATAAAAAATCTGTTTATCAGGCGCGACTGAAAAGGAAGGAGTTTTCTCTGAATGAAAAGGGCACAATCCAAAATAATTCTTACCGCTTTTTTTCAGGGAAACGGTCTGTTCAATCACATCGACAATATCATACTCTTTTCTGACTTGGTCAATGACTTCATCAGGAATCCTTCCTTTCATATCCATCACTGCTTTCTAAAGAATTCCTAATAAAAGGTATGGATGGATTGATTCCCCTGCACGAATGTTAACTATTCGCCAACATTCGGCAAACTCCTCCTTCAATCCTCTTTTTATAAAATGGCAATATCTGCAAATAGTGCTGTGACCTTTCCCTATCCCCTTATTCTACATTAAAAATCGCTTCTCCTTCTACGTGCCTTCTTTTAAAAATCAGGAGGATAAAAAACCAGGGGAATGAATTCATCATCATATCATTGCATTTTATTATAATTTTGTAAAGAAATCTTTTTAAAGAAAAAATACCCAACGTGTGGGTATTTTTTTTAAATAAATTTATTCTAGTACTACTTTCATATTCTTGCAAGCTTATTTCTCCAAAAGAACGGCTTGTGCGGCGGCAAGCCTGGCCAACGGAACCCGGAAGACTGAACAGCTGACATAATTCATCCCGACTTCATGGCAAAACCGGATGGATTCTTTTTCTCCGCCGTGCTCCCCGCAAATGCCGGTCTTTAAGGCAGGTTTTGTTTTTCTTCCTTTTTCCGTCCCGATGCGAACCAGCTGCCCGACACCTTCTATGTCAAGGCGAATGAACGGGTTATCCGGCAGGATTTTCTGATCCACATAGGTATGCAAGAATTTGCCTTCCGCATCGTCCCGGCTGTAACCAAACGTCGTCTGGGTCAAATCATTGGTTCCGAACGAGAAGAAATCGGCTTCTTCCGCAATTTGGTCTGCCGTCAAGGCAGCTCTCGGAATCTCGATCATGGTCCCCACCTGATATGAAACGCTTACATTTTCATCCGCCATGACTTCTTCCGCCACTTGTTCAACCAAGGCACGCATCCGCTTCAATTCCTCCACATGCCCCACCAGCGGGATCATGATTTCCGGCTGTACCCGGATGCCTTCTTTGACGGATTCCACTGCCGCTTGGAAGATCGCTTCCGCCTGCATGCGGTAAATTTCAGGATGAATGATCCCCAGTCGGCATCCCCGGTGCCCAAGCATCGGGTTAAACTCATGGAGGGAACGCACTTTTTTCAGCAAATGTTCTTTTTGGCGATACGCTTCGGTGCCTTCCTGTCCGGCCACTTGCATTTTGGTGATTTCCACCAACAAGTCCTCCATATTCGGCAGGAACTCATGCAGCGGAGGGTCCAGCAACCGGATGTTGACCGGTAATCCGTCCATCGCCCGGAAAATTCCTTTGAAGTCTTCTTTCTGCATGGGCAAAAGTTCATCGAGGGCCTGTTGTCTTTCTTCCTGGTCATCGGCCAGAATCATCCGTTGCACGATCGGAATCCGTTTGGGATCCATAAACATATGCTCCGTGCGGCACAATCCGATTCCTTCCGCCCCCAGTTCCCGTGCTTTTTCCGCATCTTCCGGATTATCGGCATTGGTGCGCACCTTCAGCCTTCTGATTTCATCCGCCCATTTCAGCAATTCCCGGAACTCGGGAGTCAATTCGGGATCCTTCATCGGAACTTCGCCGATAAACACTTGCCCGGTTCCTCCGTCGATGGACAAAACATCCCCTTCCCGGAGGGTCACATCCTCCACGGTCACCGTTTTTTGACGCAGATCGATTTTCAACTGTTCACATCCGCATACGCAGGCTTTTCCCATTCCCCTGGCGACCACGGCAGCATGGCTTGTCATCCCGCCGCGGCTTGTTAAAATCCCTTGTGCCGCCAAAACACCGTGAATATCTTCCGGCGTCGTTTCCGGCCGGACCAACAACACCCGTTTGCCCTCTTTGGCCCAGGCTTCCGCCGTGTCCGCGTCAAAAACAATTTGTCCGGAAGCCGCTCCGGGTGATGCGGGCAATCCTTTGGCCCATGCAGTCAACTTGGCATTGTGGTCGATCCGGCGGTGTAACATCTGTTCCAATTGTTCCGGTTCGACCCGCATCAGGGCCTCTTCGCGCGAGATGATTCCTTCCCCGGCCATCTGAACGGCAATTTTCACCGCGGCTTGCGAGGTTCTTTTGCCGGATCTCGTTTGCAGAATGTATAATTTTCTATTTTCAATCGTAAACTCAATATCCTGCATATCCCGGTAAGCGCTTTCCAATTGGTTGCAGATGCGGACCAACTGCTCATAAACATCCGGCATCTCTTTTTCCAGATCAGCGATCGGTTTGGGAGTGCGAATGCCGGCCACCACATCTTCCCCTTGCGCGTTAAACAAAAACTCTCCGTATAACTCTTTCTCCCCGCTGGAAGGGTTTCGGGTGAAGCAAACCCCCGTCCCTGATTCATTCCCCGTGTTCCCGAAGACCATGGTTTGCACATTGACGGCCGTTCCCAAATCATCCGGAATTCCGTTCATTTTCCGGTAAATTTTGGCCCGGTTGTTATTCCATGAAGAAAACACGGCCACAATGGCTTGTTTCAATTGCTCCATCGGCTCCTGGGGGAAAGGATGTTTGGTTTCCTTCCAAATCAATTCTTTAAACGCGCGAATCACTTCCTGCCAATCCTCTGCATCCAATCCGGTATCCAGTTCAACCCCTTTTTTCTCTTTCACCTTTTGGATGACTTGTTCAAATTTGTAATGATCCACGCCCAACACGACATCCCCGAACATTTGGATAAACCGGCGGTAACAATCATAGGCAAAGCGGGGATTGCCGGTTTGTTCGGCCAGGCCGGCTGCCGTTTGGTCATTGAGCCCCAGATTCAAAATCGTATCCATCATGCCCGGCATGGAAAATTTGGCGCCAGAACGGACCGAGACCAGCAACGGGCGCTTGGGGTGGCCCAATTTTTTGCCGGTTTCTTGTTCCAGACCGGCTATCGCTTCTTTCACCTGTTCCATTAATTCTTCTTTTAACCCTTCCCCGCTTTTCAAAAAGTCATTGCACGCTTCGGTGGTAATGGTAAATCCAGGCGGAACGGGCAGACCGACTCGGGTCATGTCGGCCAGATTCGCCCCTTTTCCCCCCAACAAATCTTTCATGTCCCTGTTTCCTTCGTGAAACCGATAGACCTGTTTCAAACCCACGGCTATTGTCCTCCTTTTTGAATGATGTCCAGAATGAGATTTGCTGTTTCTTCCACGGCTTTGTTGGATACGTTAATCACCGGGCATCCCAGGCGGCGAATCACCCGTTCTGCATAATCCAGCTCCTCCAGGATCCGCTCCATGCTCGCATAGTTGGCACCGGAAGCCAGCCCCAATGCTTTCAGCCTTTCCGTCCGGATGTGATTCAATTGTTCCGGATCAATGGTCAGGCCGATAATGCGATGTGAGGGAACTTGCAGCAGTTCTTCCGGCGGTTCCACTTCCGGAACGAGCGGGACGTTGGCCACTTTAAAGCGCTTGTGGGCCAAATACATGGACAGCGGTGTTTTCGAGGTCCGGGAAACCCCCACCAAAATGACATCGGCTTTCAACAGGCCCCGCGGATCTTTGCCGTCATCATATTTCACGGCAAATTCGATCGCTTCCACTTTGCGGAAATAATCTTCGTCCAACTGATGGATCAGCCCCGGCTTGTATTTGGGTTCATGCTGAAACAGCTCAGACATGCCTTGAATCATCGGCCCCATGATATCCACATAAGGGACTTTTTTGCGTCCGGCCTCTTCAATCAGGAGCTTTTGCAATTCCGGAACCACCAAAGTAAAAGCAATCAGCGCATTTTCCTCTTTGGCGGCTTGTACCGTCTCCATGACGGTATCCGCATCGTTCACATAAGGGATGCGGCGGATTTCGATTTCTCCCCCGTTAAACTGGCTGGAAGCAGCTTTGACCACCAGTTCTGCTGTCTCTCCCACGGAATCGGAAACGACATATACGACTCGTTGTTTTTCTGACATATAAGGTCATACTCCCTCCCTTAATTTCTTCAAGGTTGTCCAAGCTCAACGAAAACTTTGACCAGCGTCGTCTTGCTGATCCGGCCGATCACTTCCAGTTGCTGTTCATCCCCGTCGATCGGGCGAACCACCGGCAAAGAATCCACTTCATGGCGCATCATCTGTTTCGCCGCATAGTAAAGGGTATCTTCCGGCTTGCAAGTGACGATATTCGGCATCCGGGTCATCACGACCCCGATGGGCATCGATTGCAAATCTTGCTTTCCCATCGCCGCCTGCAATAAGTCTTTCCGTGACACAACACCGACCAGATTGCCTTCTTTTTTTATTACGTAGAGCGAACCGACATCTTCCAAAAACATGGTACAAATCCCGTCATAAACCGATGTGTGTTCCTGTACGACCACCGGGCGGGATTTGTAATCTTTCACCTGCAAATGGCGGATATGTTCCCCCATCAGTTGGTTCGCGGTCTTTCCCGAGTAAAAATAGCCGACACGCGGTCTGGCTTCAAGAAAACCGGCCATGGTCAAGATGGCCAGATCGGGCCGCAATGTGGCTCTGGTTAAGTGAAGTTTGTCGGCGATATGTTCTCCTGTAATCGGACCCTCTTCCTTGACAATCTCCAGGATTTTCTCTTGACGCTTTGTGAGCTCGATTTTTTCACACCTCCCGTGAAAGCCTTGCTTTTATTAATTGTGACATACTTTTGATCAAAAACCCATGTTTAGTATATAACATTTTTCATTCTTTTTACCAGTGTAATTTTTATTGCTTTTTGAGTTAACATAAGAGTAGATTTGAAACCCGATGATGGAGGACACACCATGTTATTCAACCATCCGATTGCAGTCAGTTGTTCGTGTGATTATTCTTGTTTTCATCATGCCAAAGCCCGTGATGTACGGTACATTGAAGTTCAACTTCCTGAAAAACCCTTTGACCCCGGCCAATTCCGGGACATGATCAGCACCGGCGGACTCCGGCCCGTCGCTTTTCGGATGCCGCCTTCCGCAGGGCTTGGAACGGGGGAATTCAACCCCGGAGACTGGGAAAAATGGCTCCATCTTTTGCATCAATCCACTGATGAAGAAGGACGCCGCCTTATCTGCAGCGGCCGGAAAGTTCCGCTCGGCATCATCTTTGAATACTTGGATCGTCACCCCGCCGACTTTTCCGCACTGCAAGATTTCAAAGATCAATATGTGAAAACCATCGCATCCCAACTGGAAGAGATTCAAAAACTCTGCCGTCCCCTTGAGTTTGAACTGTATTTGGAAAATGCCCCGATGGGGGGAGAACATTACTTTGAACCGGGACGCGCCGATTTATACCCGGCTCTGCGAACCCCCCGCCATTTGCTGGAAATCGCCGAAAACACGGGTGTGCGCCTTTGTTTTGACACCGCCAACGCCTGCATCACGTCCAATGTGCTCACCTACATGCACCGGTCCCGGAGTATGTTTGCAGGGGCAACCGAGCAAGAAATCACCCATGCAACCAACAATTGGGTGGATTTTTATCAACAGATCCAACACCATGTGGGATTGGTCCGCCTTTCTTATGCTCACAGCTGGGGGGACACCAAAACCACGCATCACATCCCGTTCCCTCCGTCTGCTTACGGGGAATTGATTGAATTTGCCGAGCGGATCCGGGAGGAAACCCCGGTCATTCTTCTGGGGGAACATTTGGAGGAAATGATCCAAACCCTCCATCAATTGAAAAAAAGCTGAGCAAAAAAAGAAACAGCTTTGAAGCTGTTTCTTTTTTAAGCGAAAACGATCTGGTTAAAATCAGCAAACCGGTGAATCAACCGGGTGATGTCACTCAGCAAGGCGAGACGGTTTCTTTTGATTTCCTCTTCTTCCACCATCACCATCACCCGGTCAAAGAAGTGGTGAATATCCGGTGCCATTTGCGCCAGGGCTTCATACATGGCACGGAAATCTTGTTGTTTTTCCGCTTTCTGATAACCGGCTTTCACTTCTTCCAACCGGCGGTAAAGCGTTTTTTCGGCATCTTCCCGGAAAAGGGACGGATCCGGCGTGGAATCCCCGGCATTTTTTGCCAATCGCGCAACACGCGTAAACCCTTCGACTTCTTCTTTAAACGCTTCCCGTCCGACTTGCCCCATCAATACCCGGGCTTTTTCCACGACATGCACGGGCCGGGAAAGATCGGAGGCCAATACCGCATCGATCACGTCATACCGGATTTCTTTCTCCTGCAATACCGTACGCAGGCGGAGCGCAAAGAATTCATGCAGCTCTTTTTCCAGTTCACCGGGACGCTTTTGGAGCAAACCGGCTTCTTCCAGCTGCGCCAAGGAAAGTTGCCACAATTGTTTTAAAGAAAGCGCGTGGTAATCTTCGGCCAACAAAATCTGGATGATCCCCTGCGCTTTTCTGCGCAAGCCGTAGGGGTCTTGGGATCCCGTCGGCTGAATTCCGATTCCAAAACTGGACACAATCGCATCCATTTTGTCAGCAAGCGAGAGCAATCCGGCAATTCTCCGGCCCGGGAGGGCATCTCCGGAAAAACGGGGCAAATGGTGCTCATACACGGTTTCGGCCACTTCCGTTTCCTCTCCGGCATTCAGCGCGTAAGTGCGCCCCATGATGCCTTCCAGTTCGGGAAATTCCCCGACCATCTGAGTCACGGCATCAAACTTGCAAATTTGTGCCGCCCGTTTTAATTGAGACCGCTCTTTTTCCGAGAGGCTGATCCTGTCTGCCAGTTGTGCGGCAAGGGCTCCGAGCCGGCGCACCCGGTCCCCTAGGCTTCCCAATTCATCCTGATACACAATCTGATCCAATTTTTGCACGGCGTCGTCCAACGCAAGTTTTAAATCTTCTTCATAGAAGAAGCGGGCATCCGACAAACGGGCACGAAGAACCTTCTCATTTCCTCTGGCCACCGTTTCCAAATACTGGTCGTTCCCGTTGCGGACGGTCACAAAATAAGGCAATAATTGTCCGTTTTTATCTTCCACCGGAAAATAACGTTGATGTTCCCGCATGGTGGTGACCAACACTTCACGCGGCAGAATCAAAAACTCTTCATCGAATTGCCCGTACAACACCGTCGGGTATTCCACCAGATGGGTAATCTCCTTCAACAAGCCTTCTTCTGTCGGAATCACCCAGCCCTTTTCTTCCTCCAACCTTTTCAACTGGTTCAAGATGGCATTTCTTCTCGCCTCCACGTCGGCCAAAACAAATTGCTGATTCAGCACTTCTTCATAAGCACCCGCTTCCGGAATCACCGCTTCGCTTCCCAAAAAGCGATGCCCCCGGGTTTGATTGCCTGCCGTCAATCCTGCCCACCGGACGGGAATGATTTCGTCCCCCAACAGACAAACCAGCCAGCGCACCGGACGAATAAACCGCACCCGCGAATTCCAGCGCATGGTCTTTGGAAAATGGAATTGATTCATTAAAGACGGAATCCCTTCCAGCAGCAACTCGGCCGTCCGTTTTCCGGGTTGGTGGATTTTGGCAAAGACGTAGTTTTCCCCTTTTACTTCTTTGAGAACGAGTTGATCAGGATTCACCCCTTGTTTTTTGGCAAATCCCTGAGCCGCTTTGCTCCAGGTGCCGTCCTCCAGCTTGGCGATTTTTTCCGCAGGCCCTCTCACTTCTTTATACACGTCTTCCTGCCGCTCTGAAACGCCTGTGACACAAACGGCCAACCGGCGCGGGGTGGCATAGGTTTTGCAATGGTTGTATTGAACCCGGTTTTCTTTCAGCCAGCCGCTCAACTTGTCTTTCAGCCGGGCCGCCGCATCATCCACAAACCGGGCCGGAATTTCCTCGCAACCGATTTCCAGCAGCAAATCCTTGCTCATTTGCTTCTTCCCCCTTCTTGTTTTAATAAGGGATAACCCAATTTCTCCCTTTGCTCGACGAAAGCTTTGGCAATTTTCCGGGCCAGATTTCGCACCCGTCCGATATAACCGGTCCGCTCCGTCACACTGATCGCTCCCCGGGCTTCCAGCAGATTGAAGACATGCGAGCATTTCAGCGCATAGTCATATGCCGGGAAAACCAATTGGTCCTCCAAGGCCCTCATCGCTTCTTTCTCAAAGTCATCAAACTGGCGGAAGAGCCACTCTTTATCGGAGACTTCAAAGGTATATTTGGAATGCTCATATTCCGGCTGGCCAAACACATCGCCGTACTTTACGCCATCCACCCATTCAAGGTCAAAGACATTTTCCTTTTCCTGAATGTAAGAGGCCAAACGTTCCAATCCGTAAGTCAATTCCACGGAAACCGGATCCACATCCAGACTGCCCACTTGTTGGAAATATGTAAATTGGGTCACTTCCATCCCGTCCAGCCATACTTCCCATCCCAGTCCGGCCGCGCCGAACGTCGGGTTTTCCCAGTTATCTTCCACAAAACGGATGTCATGCTTGGACGGGTCAATCTCCAACGCTTCCAAGCTTTTCAAATAAATTTCCTGGATGTTGTCCGGTGCCGGCTTTAACAGCACTTGAAATTGATGGTGCTGGTAAAGGCGGTTGGGATTTTCCCCGTAACGGCCATCCGCCGGACGCCTAGAAGGTTCCACATACGCCACGTTCCACGGTTCCGGACCCAACGCCCTTAAAAAAGTCATCGGATTTAATGTTCCGGCCCCTTTTTCCGTGTCGTAGGGCTGGGCGAGGATACAACCATGCGAAGCCCAGTAATCTTGCAATCGTTTGATCATCTCCTGCATGTTCACAGCTTTCCACCTCCGTCAAATTTCCACCTAAAAAACCTCTCATCCCTGACAAAACCCGTGGTTTTCTCATAGGGACGAGAGGTTTTCCCGCGGTTCCACCCTATTTGACCCGGACTTGGTCCAGGCCCGCTTTTTTATCATACAGCGCTTAAGAACTGCCTTCACCAATTGCCCGGACCGGGCTCCCACCATCCCCGGCTCGCTGCTTACACAGACAGATTTGGCTACTCCTTTTCTCTCATCGCGCCGATCTTCAAATTTTAATAATGGTATAGCAAAAATCCTTTCAAATGTCAATATCCATAAAAAAATCCGGAAAACTCACGTCCAGATTTTTTTGAACTGCTCCAGCAGTTGCAAGGATTTCAGCCGGACTGGCAAATACTCTTCAACAAATCCCCGGATCATTTTTTCCAACTGCTCTTTGGTCTCCGGTTTCACATCGATTTTACCGAGCCGGTGCGGATCGACTTGTTGCAGGATCCGCAAGATCCGGATGCTTGCCACCGATACCAAAATCCCGTTTTGGTCCTGATCCTGACAACGTTCGCATAACCAGCCGCCCTGACGGATACTGAAACGGACAGGGTGCCGGCCGGAACCACAAGAAACACACCGGTCTGTCACCGGAGTGTAACCCGCCGTTTTCAACACGCTGAGTTCCAAAATAAAGGTTAAGATATCAGGATCCTTTTTTTGTTCCAAATGCTCCAACAAGGAAGTCAACAAATCGTACAAAAAAGGATCCGCTTCTTTTTCTTCCGTCGTTTTGTCGATCAACTCCAGCCAGTAGGCGCCATATGCCGTCAACAACAGATCGGAACGCAACAAGTGATGAGAAGAAATGAGATCAGCTTGCGACAGCGTCGCGATGTTCCCGTTTCCAAAACTGACAAAATGAGCCCGGGTGAACGGCTCGGTCACGGCTCCAAAACGGCTTTTGGTTTTCTTGGAGCCTCTGGCCATAAATGAAACTTTCCCCTGGTTTTTCGTATAAACGGTTAAAATTTGATGGCTCTCTCCGTAATCGCGAGCTTTCAGGACAATTCCCTCATATTTGTTTAACACCGGTTAACCGCCCTTTCCCGTGTCAGCCGCTTTCCTCCTCATCCCGCTCTTTTTGCGCTTTTTCTTCTTTCTCTTTTATGTTTTCGAGGCTTTTGAGCAAGAGATATGCATCAATACTGCCAGTCACTTCAAAGCAACTCCATAAGAAATTGCGCAACCAGCATCACCCTTTCCGTTGATTACAACTTTAGGATGACCTTTTGAGCGGGAGAGTATAAGAAGGAAAATTTGTCATTTTTTCAGATCTCTTCTTCCGTGTAACCCAGTTGACGCAACATGATGTCTTCGTTGGTCCAGTCTTTTTTCACTTTGACCCACAAATCAAGGAAAATTTTCACACCCAGCAAACGCTCGATTTCAACCCGGGCACGCGTGCCGACTTCTTTCAGCAAGGCTCCTTTTTTGCCGATCAGGATGCCTTTTTGCGAAGGCCGCTCGGCATAAATCGTGGCCAACACATCCACGATGTCCTTCCCGGGTCTCCGCTTCATTTCCTCGACGACGACCGCCACCGAATGCGGAATTTCTTCCCGGGTCAGTTCGAGGACTTTTTCCCGGATTAATTCACTGACGATAAACCGTTCCGGATGATCGGTCACCTGGTCGGACGGATAGTATTTCGGCCCTTCCGGCAGATATTGAAAAATCTGTTGAATCAGCGTTCCCGTATTATTTCCGTTCAGCGCCGAAATCGGCACCACTTCCGCAAACGAAAAATCTTTGCGGTATTCGTCAATGAGTGGCAACAAATCATCCGGATGCACTTGGTCGATTTTATTGACCACCAAAAAAACCGGCGTTTTGACATCCTTTAAATGGTTCATGATAAATTCGTCCCCGGGGCCTTTTCCGGCGGACGCATCCACCAGAAACAGGATCAAATCCACTTCTTCCAAGGCATTGTGCGATGCCCTGACCAGCATTTCCCCCAATTTGGATTGCGGTTTGTGAATCCCCGGTGTATCCAGGAAAACAATTTGTCCGTTTTCTTCGGTGTAAACCCCCCGGATCTTGTTGCGGGTGGTTTGCGGTTTGTCGGACATAATGGCGATCTTCTGCCCGATCACATGATTCATCAATGTCGATTTTCCCACATTCGGGCGCCCGATCAAGGCTACAAATCCTGAACGAAATTCACTTCCCAAGACAAATTCCCCTTTCAAAAATTGCTTGGCCCTTCTTGTAAAAGAATGGTTGCCAAGCAATGGTCTTTTTCTTTCTCTATTTTCACCGGAAACAGCCGGTTCTTACAAGAACTGCGCGCCAATCAGCGCCACCAGAATCCCCAGCAAGACGCCAAAGAGCACCGGTACCCGCGAAGAACGGAAACGGAGGCGGGTGCCGATCAACATGGCAAAAAGCACAAGGACCAATAAGGTGATCAGAAAGTGACCGATGACACCAATCAGTAATACTGAAACACAACCGGCAATGGATGCGACCATACTGGGCTCCCAATTTCCGCGATCCACACGTTGCAGCCAGCCTTTGATAAAAAGCGTGAGGAAAAAGTCAAATACAATGATGACCGCAAGACTGATATTGGCCGGGATCGTCTTATGGTTGATGGCCAAGGTGAACAAAGCATCCAGATGCGGATAAAAAACACTGATTCCGATGATCACGGCAAATCCGGCGGTAAGAAGCACCGCACCGGCTGCGACATCTTTGGCCACTTTGGCAAGCGGATGATATTCACCGGTGATCATATCGACAACGGCTTCAATGGCCGTATTGATCAATTCAGCAAACAGGACGAGGACGATTGCGACAAACAAGACCAGCACTTCCACTTTGTTCATCGGAAGCGTGAGGCTCAACAAAAGAACCCCCAATGCCACCAAAAAATGAAACCGCATGTTCCGTTGCGTCACAATCGTGTATTTTAATCCTTCCAAAGCGTAGACAAAACTGCGTAACAGTTTGGTCACTTTCATGAAAGACATCCTCCCTTTTACCGGTGCAACCCTGCTTGCTGTAAGATCTCCTCCTGTCTTTGGAACATTTCTTTTTCTTCTTCCGCCGTTTCATGATCATATCCCAACAAATGTAAAAAGCCGTGTACGGCCAGAAAGCCCAGTTCCCGCTCAATGGAATGGCCGTATTCTTCCGCCTGTTCCTTTGCTTTGGGGTAAGAAATCACAATATCCCCGAGCGGCACGGTTTCTTCTTCTTCCGTGATCACCCAATCCTCTTCCGGTTCCCACAGGGGAAACGACAAGACATCGGTGGGACGGTCCACTTGGCGGTACTCCTTGTTCAATGCATGGATCTGTTCATTGTCCACCACCGTGACCGCCACATCCGCCGGAGGCAGGTTTTCTGCCCGGGCGGCGGCCCGGAGCGCTTTGAATATCACCGAAAGCGACTCTTGTTCGGCTTCGTTTAAAGGAAGTTCCACTTGCAAATCAATGACTAAACTCATTCTTTCTTGACTCCTTTGGCATTTCCTGTTTCATCCGGATATTCGATGCGCGAATGAAAGATTCCCTGCAAGGTTTCGCAAACCGATTTTTCAATCAGGTCAAGCTCCCTCAGGGTCAGGTCACATTCATTGAACTGTCCGTCTTCCAACCGGTCCCGGATGATCTTTTTGACCATGTTTTCAATGCGGGACGGAGTCGGTTTGGACAGCGACCGGACAGCGGCTTCCACACAATCGCAGATTCCGACAATCGCGGCCTCTTTAAATTGGGCCTTGGGCCCGGGGTAGCGGTAATCTTCTTCACGCACATTTTCCATTTGTTCTTTGGCTTTATAATAAAAATACTTGATCAAGGTGGTTCCGTGATGTTGGGCGGCGATATCCTGAATCGGTTTGGGGATCTTGTGGGACTTTAATAACTCCACCCCGTCTTTGGCATGGGAAATAATAATGCTTTTGCTTAAATTGGGCGATATTTTGTCATGGGGATTTTCCCTGGACAATTGATTTTCGATAAAAAATTGCGGACGCTTGGTTTTGCCCACATCATGATAATAAGCCCCCACCCTCGCCAGCAATCCGTTGGCGCCGATTGCTTCGGCCGCCGCTTCCGACAGGTTTCCGACCATCACCGAATGATGGTAAGTCCCCGGACTTTGAATCAGCAACTTTCGCAGCAACGGATGATTGGGATTGCCGAGTTCAATGAGACGCATCGGGGACAAAATGCCAAAAAGCGTTTCCAAATAAGGGAGAAAACCCATGGTCAAAACAGCCGAAAAGATCCCGCCCAACATGGCAAAACCGATCGACTGCAACAATTCATTCAAGGTTCCCTCCACCGGCATCATAAACCAGATGGCCGCCACCGGTATCACGGAAGCCAGCGAAGAAATCAGCCCTGCTTTCAAAATGGCGCTTCTTTTTCGCACATCGCCCAGCGCAAACGCCGCCGTCATCCCGCTCACCAGCGAAACCAGACCGTATCGGAAATCAAACAGCAAATGATTATCCCCGTTAAACAACACACTGCAGAAGATCGACAAAAAGACCGTGCAGATCAAAGACAAGCGTATGTTGAGCAGCAAAGTGATCAACATGGATCCCAATCCGACCGGAACCAGATACCCGATTTTGCTCCATTCGAGATTTTGTCCGTAAGACACCACTTTCATCCCGATCAGCGTGAGCAGCAAAATGCAAAACAGCAACAACAAGTTCCGGTTATTGTGGTGATTATCCGGATCAAAACGGTAAATGTAATAATACAAAAGACCCATGATGGTAAAGACAAACAAAAGGATTCCCAGATGTGTCTGCAATTGGGTGTCTTTTTTCAGCAGGCCCAATTCTTGCAATTTTCGATACTGGTCATCCGTCACCACTTCTCCGTATGCGACGATGATTTGTCCTTTATTGATGGGAATCGGCTTGATCGCTTCCTGCACTGCCTGCTTTTGCTGTTCGGTCTGATTCTTGTCATAAAATTCATTGACAACCAGGCTTTTTTTCGCCAGTTCACTCACCAGGGCCTGCTCGTCATTGTTCAGGGTGTTGACGCTGAGATACAAGGTTTGATCCACTTTTTCCTGCATTTTTTTCAGTTCGTCTTCCCGGACCCCGTCTTGTAAGATTTCAGACACAATCTGGCGGGTGGTCAAACGAATCACTTGCAGTCGGTCCAGCGAAACATTCAGCAGTTTTTGGTAAAACCCGTCCGAAAACTCCAAGGAAAAAGTGGCTTCAAAATCATTTTTTAATTTCTCCCGCTTTTCATCCGCATCCGCCGGATTTTCCAAAATTTCTTTGGCCATCACAAAGATGGAATCAATCTTTCCGATTTGCTGCATGGTAATGTGATCATCTTTGATGTACACCGGCTCCACGGATGCAGCCGCTTTTTTCCTTGCCTGATTGGTCGCATATTCATCCACTTTGGTAACAGGGGACACCACCGTTGCCGGACTGGGCTTCCCGAGGGTGATATCATATTGGTCCGGCAACACATGATGGATTAACAATAAATAGAACGCGATCCCGAAGATCGCGTACATCAGAATCTTTACACGCCAGCTTGTTTTCCAATCCTTTAAATGAAACCAATGGCTCACACCAGAGGTCGGTTCTTTGCTCTTCATTGGAACCGGCTCCTTATCTGTTCTCCTCTTCTTTTGAATCGGCTTCATAAGCATCAATGATTTTCTGTACCAAGGTATTGCGGACAACATCAGCTTGTCCCAAATAAACAAAGCTGATTTCCGGAATCGATTTCAAAATCCGTTCGGCTTCTTTCAAACCGGACTTTTTGCCTCTCGGCAAATCAATTTGCGTCACATCTCCCGTGACCACCATTTTGGAACCAAACCCCAAACGGGTCAAAAACATTTTCATCTGTTCAGGGGTCGTGTTTTGCGCTTCATCCAAAATCACAAACGAATCCTCCAAGGTTCGGCCCCTCATGTAAGCCAACGGGGCGACTTCAATCAACCCCCGCTCCATCATTTTATTCATTTGCTCGGTGCCCAGCATCGTATACAAGCTGTCATAAAGCGGACGCAAATAAGGATCCACTTTTTCCTGCAGATCCCCGGGCAAAAATCCCAGATTTTCTCCCGCTTCGACAGCCGGGCGGGTTAAAACGATCCGTTTCACCCGATGGGCTTTCAGTGCCGACACGGCCATCACCACAGCCAAGAACGTTTTACCGGTTCCGGCCGGGCCCACACCAAAGACAATGTCCGATTTTTGAATGGCCGTCACGTAATGGCGCTGTCCCAACGTTTTGACCCGGATGGCTTTTCCTTTTTGGGTCACGCCGATTTCTTCCTGGTACAACTCCAGCAATTCATCGGCCAACCCCTGCTCCGCCAGACGGTGGGCATACACCACATCCCTTTCGGTCACTTGCATCCCGCGGCGAATGAGGGTGAGCAGCACCCGGAACAATTCCTCCAAAATTTCAACATCCCCGGGCTGCCCTTGGATCAACACCTCTCCTCCGCGCGAAATAATCCGGGCATTGGTGTTTCTTTCAATCTGTTTCAAATAAGCATCATGGGGCCCAAAAAGACTCAAGGCTTCTGCCCCGCTGCGCAAATGAATTTTTACGGTTTTGTTCTCTTCACGTGGATTTTGCAATGGCTCATTCTCCTTGCAGAATCGGTTGGATTTTAGCGATATTTTCAATCACATCAAAGTGTACTTTCAAATAAACTTTACCATTCTCTTGGCGCTTCTGCAAAACTTTTTGCCCCAAAATCCGCCCGTCCGGCCCGATTTTTTTAAGTAAATCCTCCTTGGCGTGAACCAGCCCTTCCTGAACGGCTTCATCAACGGACAACCGTTCTTTCATCCATTCCATTTCCAGCTCTTCTTGTTCCACCCAGCCCACGGGAAGTTCCCACCGGCCCAACTTCAGGAAGTGAAAATGATCCATCACCTCAGTGGATGAATACGGCGGTTTCCTGTGAAAAGGATTTTTCACCACATGGGAAAACAGATAAGGATAAACATGTTTTTCGCGGTGTCCCGTATATACTTTTCTTTTTCGTTCCAGCGGGATCTCGACGCTGGACTCATACCAGACCTCTCCCCATACTTTTCCCTTTGCACCCACTATTTTTTTCGATTTTGAATTATTTAAATCCCCGTAGATTCCCGATACCAAAATTTGGCCTTCTTTGACGACATCGTTCACCTCGACCAACGGATTGCCCCGTTCCACTTTCAGATCGTAAATCAGGGCGTTTTTGGTGGCGACCAAATGCACGGGGCCGGCATCGCGGTTTGGTTCGCCGGCCGGATCCTTCTCTTTTTTTTCCACCACGGTCACCACCACCCGTGTCCCTTCAATGCGGACACCGACCCAGGAAGCCTGCGGCAATTGGGACAGCAAACGGTATTGGACTTCTTCCCGGTCCGGCAAACGCATCTTCCATTGGCCGGGATACACGCCCTCTTTTTTTAATAAAGCTTGTACGTGTTGCACGGGGATTTTCTCCGTTCCTTCCACTTTCACATTCCAGACCAGCGAGGTGAAGAAAAGAATCAAGACAAAAAACAAAACAGCACCCGCAACGAAGAACTTCCTCCTTTTCAATCGCTTTAAGAAAAAAGGAAGCCCTTCTTTTTTCACAATCCTCACCCGGCTGCCCGATTTACGCGCAAACCGGTAGAAAGCGAGAAACTCCGACAGTGGCACTTCTAACCGGAGGCGGTGCCCGTCCAGCCATTCGATGTTTTCCAGTTCCATCCCTTGCTGAACCGCCTGGTTGATTAAAGAAGTCAAATGTTCCCCTTCGCAAATACATTCGATTTTTCCTTTGAAATTGGATGGTAAGATGTTGGATGACACGCCGGGTCCTCCTCTTATTCCTGAAATTGAAAGCCCATAATTTTTCCTTCAACCCATACCACTTCAGGCTGAATGGCTTTGATTTTTAATTGCTTTCCTTCGATCTTCAAGATCCCGGTTTTGGTCTTCAGCAGCAATTGATCGGCATTAAATTTCTCAATCTCCTGATAATTTTCCACTTGCATGGTCATCGAGCCGATGATCTCAATCCGCGGAGCATCACTGGTCACATGAACCGGTAAATCCAACCAATCCGAAGCCCATTTGCGCATGGTTTTTCAGCCTTCCTCTCCACCCGCTCCATCTTTTGTACCATCCTTATGCTTCGATGTTCTCCGTTATGTTTCGATCCCTCCCACCAAAAAAGCATGGGAACCTTGTATCACCCATGCTTGTCAACCCGTTTATTTATTCAATTGTTTTTGCGCTTGTGAAATGAGCCGTTTTGTGATCTCACCGCCGACGGAACCATTGGCACGGGCCGCCGTGTCAGAACCCAACTTCACTCCGAATTCCGAAGCAATTTCTTCTTTGAATTGGTTTAACACCTGCCGGGCACCCGGAACCAGCAACCGGTTGGAACGATTGGCCACCTTCTTCACCTCCTTTGTTTTTTTAGTATGAGTGGACGGATTGAATCCATGACAGAGATTTATTTCCTCGGTTGGGATAAAAAAGAAAAGCCCGTTCCCCGCAAGGAACGGACTTCTTGATTGAAATGCACCTTAAAAACGGCGATACCGGAACCAAGAAAAGGGTTTTAAGGCCCGGGGCGCTCCCAAAATTTCACTCATCAGGAATCCTTGACGGAGCTCGGAACGGGTCAGCCAAAGCGACGACTCCGGGGCATCTTTCCGCTCCTTTCTCTGATTCCCTTCCATCTTCTCCTTCACTTCTTCAAAGATCATTCTTTATCTCCACCATTTTCCTTGAGATCATCTCCGCGCAGGGAACGGCGCATTTTGGTGTCGGCTTCAATATTTTGCAACATGTAATAATCCATAAAGCCCATTTTTCCGGAACGCAACGCTTCGGCCAAAGCCAACGGAACCTGGGACTCCGCTTCGATCACTTTGGCTTTCATCTCTTGAACGCGGGCTTTCATCTCCTGTTCCGCGGCCACCGCCATAGCCCGACGTTCTTCGGCTTTCGCCTGGGCAATCTTCTTGTCGGCTTCGGCTTGGTCAATTTGCAAAGCAGCGCCGATGTTCTTTCCGATATCAACATCCGCAATGTCAATGGACAAGATTTCAAACGCTGTCCCCGCATCCAAACCTTTGCTTAAAACGGTGTTGGAGATCATGTCGGGATTTTCCAAAACTTCTTTGTGGTTTTCTGCCGATCCGTTGGTGGTGACAATCCCTTCCCCCACGCGGGCAATGATGGTTTCTTCACCGGCGCCTCCGACCAGACGGTCGATGTTGGCACGCACCGTCACCCGCGCAATCACCTTGACTTCGATTCCGTCTTTACAAACCGCAGAAACTTCCGGGGTTTCAATCACTTTGGGGTTGACGCTCATCTGCACGGCTTCCAGCACGTCCCGTCCGGCCAAATCAATGGCAGCCGCCCGTTCAAACACCAGGTCGATATTGGCACGTTGCGCCGCAATCAAAGCATCCACCACACGATCCACATTTCCGCCTGCCAAATAATGCGTTTCCAATTGGGAAATATCCACATTCAATCCGGCTTTACGTGCCTTGATTAACGGATTGACAATGCGGGCGGGAATAATCCGGCGCAACCGCATTCCGATCAGGGTCGTCAAACCAATGTAAACCCCCGAGGCCATGGCCGTGATCCACAGCATGACCGGAACAAAGGAAAAAAACAGGGAAATCGCAATGATAATCAATATAACCGAAAACAACGAACCATAATCCATACCCATTCTCCTTTTTGTTGTTAATGGTCAGAATCCAAATCCTTCACACGCTTCACAACCACACGCATTCCTTCAACATGAATAACTTTTACTTCTTCTCCGCTTGGTATAATTTCTCCTTCACTGACAACATCTTCCTTCCGGTCGCCAAACTTGGCAAAACCGGACGGGCGCAACGGAGTCAAAGTGATTCCGACTTGCCCGAGCAATTCGTTCCGGTCTTTTGAAGACGTATACCCTTCCTCATTGGATTGGGACGACCGGAGCACCACACGGTTCCATTTCACTTCCCATCCCAAAAAACGGATCAGGATCCACACGATCACCGCCGTGAGCAGGACCGCTCCGGCCACAATCCAAATGGCCTCGCTCAAAATGGGAACGGCATTGAAAATGGAAACCGCCACCAAAATCAATCCAATCATTCCAACAATCCCCAGTGTCGGCAAAAAAATTTCCAACAAGATCAAAATGATTCCGGCGATAAAAAGCAAAGGTTCGCTTGCACCGGCCGTTCCGGCATGAATATAAGTCCCGAAAAAAACGGCAAAACTCGCCAAACCGATCAATGCGCCAAGTCCGACTCCCGGGGAAAACAACTCCACCAGCAAACCCACAAGCCCGATGGTGAGGATGATCATCATCACCGCGGGATTCATCAAAAATTCCGATAGTTCCATCCCGGCTCGCCCTCCCATTCCGGTACAAAAAACAGCGTGTTTGGATAAACACGCTGCAATCATTACTGAAGTGCTTCTTGCACCAGGCGATTGACCAATCTTCCTTCTGCCCGTCCCTTCACTTTGGGCATGATCGCACTCATCACTTTGCCCATGTCCGCTTTGGAACCGGCCCCCACTTCTTCAATGACTTGTTGCACCAAGGCTTTCAATTCCTCTTCGGACATTTGTTCCGGCAGATAAGCAGAAAGGATGTCAATCTCCGCTTGCTCTTTCTCTGCCAAATCGTCGCGTCCGGCGGCTTTGTATTCAGCCAGTGAATCTTTGCGTTGTTTCACTTCACGCATGATGACACTGATGATTTCATCATCGTTTAACGGACGCTTTTTATCGATTTCTTCTTTTTTTATCGCTGATTTTAACATGCGAATGGTGGATAATTTTTGTTTATCCTTATTTTTCAGTGCCATTTTCATTTCTTGATCCAACTGATTCGTCAAACTCAAAAAATGCCACCTCACTAACGGCGCTTTCTGCGTGCCGCTTCCGACTTCTTTTTGCGTTTTACACTCGGCTTTTCATAGCGCTCGCGTCTTCTGTATTCGGCCAAAATCCCGTCTTTGGCGCAAGAACGCTTGAAACGACGCAAAGCGGCATCGAGTGATTCGTTTTTGCGAACGCGAGTTTCAACCATGCTATTCCCTCCCTCCACGGGTCAGCTAGACCGCTTTGGGCCGGCAGCCTAACAAAGGAAAAAGACCCACACATTTCAAGCAAAAAAACAAGAGAGCGGCCTTCCCCCAGAGGAGGGTCAGCACAACAACACCTGCTCAAAAAATCAACCAACGATGCCCAAAATAAGGTTCCCAAGACAGTTGCCCGAGAACCACCGTTGGAGACACAAATAATCATTTTATATTATATCTTAAAAGAATGGTTCCTGTCAAAATCAACCCGGAGGCCAGGTCAGAGTCCGTCCGCCCAATAAATGGAAATGAATGTGATAGACGGTTTGTCCGCCTTCTTTTCCGACATTGTTTACGATCCGAAATCCTTTTTCATCCAAATGATACTCTTTGGCGATTTTTTGAATCGCCGCCATCACTTTCCCCGCCAACATCTGGTCTTCTTCCTCCAAATCCATGATCGTCGGAATATGTTTTTTCGGAATGACCAGAATATGCGTCGGAGCGGCCGGGGAAATGTCATGAAACGCGTAAACATATTCATCTTCGTACACTTTTTTGGAAGGCAATTTCCCTTCCACGATTTGGCAAAAAATGCAATCTGCCATACAAGTTCCCTCCCTACTTTTTCAGGGCAATCTATGTATTCACCCATTTTTCCCGTTTGGCATACACTATATCAGCCTGAAAGGAAAAAAGGGGTGAAAACCATGACACAACGCAATCATTCATCGGCATCCCAACTGCGGAAACTGATCCGGAAAATCGTCCGGGAAGAAATGAGCCAATTCTTTGCGGAGTCAAAAAAAGAAAACCATTCCGCTTCCCTTCCGGAACAAAGCGAAGACGGGCCGACCATCAAACCGCCGCGCATGGCGGAAGATCCCCATACGGGCACTTGGGCCATTTTCGGGACACCGGAACTGGCACCGGTCCAAACCCAATCGGAACATCCCCGTGCTTTGCCCGGCTTTCCGGAATTGTACCGCCCGGACTTCACCGGTTTTGACGCGCCCCCGTTCATCCCGAAACATCCCCGGGAAAAGCCGGGAGACCCGTCCGTTAAAACGGCACCGGAAGAAAGAAAAGCATAATGCACCAGCCCTGTTGCAGGGCTTTTATTTATTTTATCGGTCATTCCCTCCGGATGTCCACATATAAATCAAATCAAGGAGGGAAACAAGCTGATGCCGATTCAATTGTTGGTTCCGTTCGGGTTTGGTCTTTTTATTTTTTTATGGGGACTTTCCAAAATGCGGACAGGCTTGGAAAACCTGGCCCGTGACCGCTTGCAGTCCGTGTTGCTGCAATTTACGAAAACACCGGTGCGCAGTTTTTGGACCGGAACAGTCACCACCGCCTTTTTGCAGTCCAGCAGTGCCGTGACGGTATTGACCATCGGTTTCGTCAATGCCGGCATGCTCACATTTTCCCAATCGTTGGGAATCATCCTGGGAAGCAACGTGGGAACCACCATCACCACCCAAATCCTGGCCTTGAAAATCGAAGATTTTGCCATCTTTCTTTTGGTTATCGGCGGCGGCCTCACTTTGCTTTCCAATCCGTTCCTCAAAAACACCGGCTCGGTCTGTCTCGGGTTCGGAGCCATCTTTTGGGGAATCGAATGGATGCAAAGCATCACGGAATCCCTGAAGGAACAAGGATGGGTTTCCTGGCTCATCCATCACGGCGGAACCCCCGTTGTTTCGGGGCTTGCCGCAGGCATTCTGATCACGGCGCTGATTCACAGCAGCAGCGCCTGCATCGCCATGGCCATGGGATTTTATGCCGCCCAGGTGATTCCGCTTCCTTTTGCCATCGCCGTTGTGTTCGGAAGCAACATCGGCACTTGCGTCACGGCACTCATGGCGTCCATCCGCACCATCCCTGCCGCCAAACAAGTCGCCCTTTCCCATCTGATCTTAAATGTGGCAGGCGCCATCTTGTTCACCCCGTTGATACCCGTCATCGCCCGGCTGGCACCATATTTGTCCGGCGATCCGGCAACGCAAATCGCCCACATCCAGACCTTATTCAATCTCATTTGTTCCATTGCGGTGCTTCCGTTTTGCGACCCATTCGCCCGCTTCATCACCTGGCTCGTTCCGGAAAAAGCAAGCCTTTAGCCCGCATTGGTCAGGATTTTAACGGCCTGATCCATGACCTCCTGATTATTCGAATAGCCGTGATGCACTTGTTTTGACAACGCTTCTTCCAGCGTGAGCCATGTGACATCATCAATCTCTTCCAACTGGGGGGTTTCCGTCCCTTCCAACGCTTTCACTAAATAATAGTGCACCGCCTTGTCCGTTTCCCCGTGCTGCGGATGTTCATATGTATACTGCACGGTCACCAGGGGACGCAGAATTTCCCCTTTGATCCCCGTTTCCTCTTCGATTTCCCTCAAGGCCGTTTCCTCAACGGTTTCGCCCGGCTCTTGTTTTCCTTTCGGCAACGTCCAATGGTGAAAACGGTCTTTAATCATCAAAATCTCGTATCTTCCGTGTTTTTCCCGAAACACAACACCGCCTGCAGAAATCTCTTTCAATTTCCATCCTCCTTTTGAAAAAAGGTAAGAAAAAAGGTTGTCAACCCCGACCGGTTAACAACCTTTTTCCATCCTGACCTCAACCAACCCGGGCCGGACGGGGCACTTCATCCACCACACGCACGAAAGTGCCGTAACAATACTCCGGATCCACACGATCAATTTTCACCCGGCAAACTTTTCCGACCCATTCCGGATCAGCCGGGAAAGCCACTTGCAGGTAGTTATCCGAATAACCCATATAAAGCCCGCTGTCCGGGTCCTCTTTAAACGGTTGTTCCGGAATCACTTCCACCACTTCGCCCACAAAACGGCGGGCATACTCCACCGTCAACCGTTTGGACAGTTCAATAAGCTTGCGAACCCGTTCGTGTTTCACTTCTTCCGGCACTTGGTCCGGCATGCGGGCGGCAGGGGTTCCGGTTCGTTTGGAGTAAGGGAAGACATGCAGCTGATACAATTTCAAGTCTTCAATAAAGCGATATCCGCGCTCAAATTGTTCTTCCGTTTCTCCCGGGAAACCGACAATCACATCGGTGGTGATCGCCACATCCGGCATGGCTTCATGCAACTTCATGATTTTTTCCCTGTATTCTTCTGTCGTGTATTTGCGGCGCATCCGTTTTAACACGGCGTCATCTCCCGCCTGCAACGGAATATGCAGATGGCGGCACATTTTTTCGGATGCGTTCAACACCTCGATCACCCGGTCATCGATTTGACTGGCTTCAATGGAACTGATCCGGATTCTTTTCAATCCTTCAATTTGATCCAGATCCCACAACAAATCAGCCAGCTTGTAATCTTCAAAGTCATCCCCGTAACCGCCTGTGTGAATTCCGGTCAGGACAATCTCTTTATAACCGGCATCCACCAACTGGCGTGCCTGTTTCAGGACGTTTTCAGGCTGACGGCTGCGGGACAACCCTTTTGCCCAGGGAATAATGCAGAACGTGCAGAAGTTGTTGCATCCTTCCTGGATTTTGAGATATGCCCGGGTTTGATCCGAGAACGAGGGTACATCCAATTCTTCAAATTTGCGTTGTTTCATAATGTTACCCACAGCGTTGATCGGTTCACGTTCCCGCATGTATTGTTCCACATAATCAATCAGCTTTTCGCGCCCTTGTGTCCCGACCACGACATCCACCCCGGGAATCGCGGCCACTTCGGCGGGAGAGGTTTGGGCATAACATCCGGTCACCGCGATGACCGCGTCGGGATTGCGCCGGATCGCCCGGCGGATCATTTGCCGGCTTTTCCGGTCTCCCGTATTGGTGACGGTACAGGTGTTGATCACATAAACATCGGCTTCCTCTTCAAAGTCCACCCGCTTGTAATCCGCTTTTTTAAACATTTGCCAGATGGCTTCGGTTTCATATGCATTCACTTTACAACCCAACGTGTGAAAAGCCACGGTTTTCATTGTGTTTCACCTCCCAATTCGTGTCTTGCAAACAACATGCAAGAAAGAGCAACCAGCGGTGCTGTCTCGGCTCTCAGAATCCGGTTTCCCAATGTGACCGGCACGGCTCCCCTGGCTTTGGCCTCATCGATTTCGGCTTCGGTAAACCCGCCTTCCGGTCCGGTCACCAGCATGATGTCATTCGCTTGCGAGCCGGCCATCGCTTGACCGATGGGGACTCCCCCTTTTTCATACGCGATGAGGACAAGAGGAACCCTTTCCATCTCAGCGAGAAATTCTTTCCATGACAAAACGGGCAAGACGGCCGGCACTTTACCGCGATGCGACTGTTCGGCCGCTTCTTTTGCAATCCGTTGCCAACGCTCCCGCTTCTTTCTTTCCTTTTTATCATCTATATGGATCAACGAACGTTCAGAACAAAAGGGCTGAAAGGAAACAGCACCGATTTCGGTCCCCTTTTGTATGATCCATTCCAGTTTATTGCTTCTCACCAAAGAAGGAGCCAAGGTAATCCTGGTTTTCGGTTCTCCTTTCGAAGGCCGCTTGTCCACCACTTCGCAAAGGACTTCGTTGCGGTTGATTTCCGAAATGGAGCAAAGATAATCCATTCCGTCTTCTTTGCAGACGATGATTTGATCATCGGGCTGAAACCGCATCACGTTGCGAATATGGTGCACTTCTTCCCCTTTCAACCGAACGAATGAACCTTGAAATGCGTCTTCAGATACAAAATATCTTTGCATTTGACACTCCTGCCATTTTACCATTTTTTTGCGACAATGGCTACCCAGCCATCCATATGAATCTTTTCCAGTACTTGAAGCCCGCACGAAACCAGGGACTGCTGCACTGCATCCGCTTTTTCCTCAATGATCCCCGAGCCGATAAAAATACCGCCGGGCACCAGGACACGCGGCAAATCAGGAACCATCGGCAAAATCAATTCCGCCAACAGATTGCCGACGACAACATCCGCCGTTTGGGACACCCCTTTTAACAAATCGCCTTTTTCCACCCGGATCACGCTTTCGACCGGATTGAAGCCAATGTTTTCTTTTGCCTTTTCCACGGCCAGGGGATCATAATCCAACGCCAATACTTCCTTCGCTCCGAGCATGGCGGATACAATGCTTAAAATGCCGCTTCCGCAGCCCACATCAATCACCTTGGCATCGCGCGGCAAATATTTTTCCAAACACTGAATACACAGCTTGGTGGTCGGATGCGTCCCGGTTCCAAAAGCCATTCCGGGATCCAGCATGACAATTTTTTCATCCGGGCTTTCCGGCTCATATTCTTCCCACACCGGCTTGATGGTGATCGTATCGGTCACCCGGACCGGTTTGTAATAGGTTTTCCATTCGTTTTCCCAAGACTGTTCATTCACGCTTCGGATTTCGACCGATCCCTGACCGGGGGACAAGCCGAATTGCTTCAACGATTCCAGTTTCTCCTTGACTTTTTTCACCAGGGCTTCCGGATCGACCGATTGCAAATCAGACAAATAAGCTTTAATGACCACGCCTTCTTCCGGATAATCCTCCGGAGTCAATTCGATGATTTCCCCGTAACGTTTTTCAAAATCCTGATTTAAGACGTTCGAATCTTCGATGGCAACCCCGTCGGCCCCCATCACCTGCAAAAATTCACTGATGGCTTCTGCCGATTCGTGGCTTGTACGGACACTCACTTCCAGCCAATCCATCCACTCATTGCTCCCTTCACATCAAAGAAAAAACGGGCGAAATTGCCCGTTTCTCTCTCTACTCGCCTCGAAATGCCTGTTTCATCTTATCGAAAAAGTTTGTGCTTTGTTCCTGTTTGATATATTCGCCGCATAAATGGCTGAAATGACGCAAAGCTTCTTTTTGTTCCTCTGTCAATTTGGTTGGTGTAACCACACGGACTTTTACGCGCAAATCCCCTTCTCCGTATCCGCGTAAACGGGGAACACCTTTTCCGCGAAGGCGAAACTCGGTTCCGGTCTGTGTGCCGGCAGGGACTTTCAGTTTGGCACGGCCGTTTAAGGTGGGAACGATCACTTCATCTCCCAGTGCAGCCTGTCCAAAGGTGATCGGCAGTTCACAGACCAAATCGTCGCCTTCTCTTTTGAAGAATTCATGCGGTTTGATATAAACGGTAATGTATAAGTCCCCTGCCGGTCCGCCGTTTTGGCCGGGTTCTCCTTCCCCGCTCACGCGCAGTTGCGCACCTTCGTGAATCCCGGCAGGAATTTTGACGTTGATTTTCTTTTTCCGTTTCACTTGGCCGGTTCCGGAACATCCGCTGCATTTTTCACGGATGATTTTACCCGATCCGTTACATACCTGACAAATCCGCCGGTTCACAATGCGACCGAAAGGCGTATTTTGTACCACTTCGGATTGCCCGGTTCCTTGACAGGTGGAACAGGTCTCCGGTTGGGTTCCGGGTTTGGCCCCTGAACCATGACATTTTTCACACGTTTCGGTCCGCGGAATCGCCACTTCCACATTTTTCCCAAAAACCGCATCTTTAAACTCCACTGTCAAACGGTATTCCAAGTCAGCCCCTTTGCGGGGAGCATGCGGATTGGTGCTGCGGCGGCCGCCGCCGAAAAACATGTCAAAAATGTCTCCAAAACCAAAATCGGCTTCAAAACCGCCGGCGCCCCCGAATCCCTGGTTGGGATCGGCATGTCCAAAGCGGTCATATTGCGCCTTTTTCTGCGGATCGCTCAAGACTTCATAAGCTTCTTTAATCTCTTTAAATTTCTGCTCCGCATCTTTCTCTTTGTTTACATCCGGGTGGTATTTACGCGCCAATTTCCGATAGGCTTTCCGTATTTCACTTTCCGAGGCGTCACGACTCACGCCAAGCACCTCATAATAATCGCGCTTGCTCACCGGGTCACCTCCCCTTCATTGATGAAACGATTTGGTTTTGACCTTTCACAAAAAAAGGGAAAGTCAACTCAAGGCAGAGCCCCGACGCTGACTTTCCAGTCGAGGAGAACTCTTCCTGCTCCTCCTTACTTCTCATCCTCTTTCACTTCTTCGTATTCGGCATCCACGACATTGTCATCTTTTTTCTGACCGGAGTTGTCACTGCCCCCTTGGCTTTGTTGGGCACTTTGTTGTTGCATTTGTTCGTACAGTTTGATGGAAAGTTGTTGCACGGCTTGTTCCAGTTCTTCAATGCCTTTTTTGATGGCTTCGTCGTCATCTTTTTCCAAGGCTTTTTTCAACTCATCTTTGGCTTTTTCCGCTTTGTCTTTATCTCCGGCGTCCACTTTGTCGCCAAGATCTTTCAAGGTTTTGTCCGTGGTGAAAATCAGCTGGTCGGCTTTGTTTCGAAGCTCCACTTTTTCTTTTCGTTTTTTATCTTCTTCTGCATGCAATTCGGCATCTTTCACCATCCGTTCAATCTCTTCGTCGGACAATCCGCTGGAAGATTGAATGGTGATGGCTTGACTTTTTCCGGTTGCTTTATCTTTCGCCGATACATTGACAATCCCGTTTGCATCAATTTTGAAGGTGACTTCGATTTGCGGGATGCCGCGAGGTGCCGGCGGAATGTCGGTCAATTGGAAACGTCCCAATGTTTTGTTGTCCGCTGCCATTTCCCGTTCCCCTTGCAGAACGTGAATGTCCACCGTGGTTTGGTTGTCGGCAGCCGTGGAGAAGATTTGAGATTTCTCCGTCGGGATGGTCGTATTCCGTTCAATCAATTTGGTGAAGACGCCACCGAGGGTTTCGATTCCAAGGGAGAGCGGGGTGACATCCAGAAGAACCACGTCTTTCACATCTCCGGACAAGACACCGCCTTGAATGGCTGCACCCATGGCCACCACTTCATCCGGATTGACCCCTTTGCTGGGTTCTTTTCCGATCAATTTTTTAATGGCTTCCTGAACGGCCGGAATCCGTGTCGATCCTCCAACCAAAAGAACGCGGTCAATGTCTTCCGGTTTCAGGCCGGCATCATCCAGGGCCCGGCGGGTCGGAACCATCGTTCTTTCAATCAAATCCGAGCTCAGCTCTTCAAATTTCGCTCTGGTCAAGGTGACTTCCAGATGTTTCGGTCCGGTTTCATCAGCGGTCAAAAACGGCAGGGAAATCGTCGTGGTCAACACACCGGACAAGTCTTTTTTCGCTTTTTCCGCTTCATTTTTAAGACGTTGCATCACTTGGGTGGAATTGGGGTCTTTCCGCAAATCAATTCCGTTTTCTTTTTGGAACTCTTCGATCAGATAATCAATGATCACCTGGTCGAAGTCGTCCCCACCCAATTGGTTGTCTCCGCTGGTGGCCAAAACTTCAAAAACCCCGTCGCCCAGTTCCAGGATGGAAACGTCAAAGGTTCCCCCACCGAGGTCAAACACCAACACTTTTTGGTCGTCGGTGTTGTCCAAACCGTAAGCGAGTGCGGCGGCTGTCGGCTCGTTAATGATCCGAAGCACTTCAAGCCCGGCAATTTTTCCTGCGTCTTTGGTAGCCTGACGTTGACTGTCATTAAAATAAGCCGGCACGGTAATGACCGCTTGCGTGACTTCTTCCCCCAGGTAGCTTTCAGCGTCTTGTTTCAGCTTTTGCAGGATCATCGCCGAGATTTCTTGCGGGGTATATTTTTTTCCGTCAATATCCACTTTATAGTCCGTTCCCATGTGCCGTTTGATCGAAACGATGGTTTTGTCCGGGTTGGTGATCGCTTGCCGTTTTGCAGCTTCCCCAATCAAACGTTCCCCGGATTTCGAAAAGCCGACAACCGAAGGAGTGGTGCGCCCTCCTTCCGCATTTGCAATGACCACCGCTTCTTTTCCATCCATAAACGCAACACAGGAGTTGGTTGTACCCAAATCAATTCCAATCACTTTACCCATAAACTGCTACCTCCCACTTCAGTGACAAATATGAAGATAGATCTCATCTATTTACTGACTTTCACGATTGAAGGACGAATGACGCGGTCCAAGTAGCGGTACCCCGGTTGCAATTCCTCAACCACCATTCCGGATTCCACATCATCCGCTTCAACCTGCATCACCGCATTGTGTTCATGAGGATTGAATGGTTTCCCTTCGGTTTCAATTAAAGTGAGTCCTGCTTGGGACAACACATTTAAAAATTGCCGGTACACCATTTCTATGCCTTCTTGAAGCGCCTGGACATCCTGATTGGAATCGGCGGCATCAAGCGCCCTCTCGAAATTGTCAAGGACCGGCAGTAAGTTTTCCAAAAAAGGAACCACACTGTATTTCAACGCTTCCTCTTTTTCCTTGCGGGCACGCCGGCGGTAGTTTTCGTAATCGGCCAACGCCCGCAAGTACAATTCTTTGTTTTCTTCTGCTTGTTTTTTCCAATGATCTGCAGATTGTCTGGCATCTTCCAACTCAGCCTGCAACTTCTCTAGCAATTTGTCGCCGTCTTGTTCTTCTTCGGAAACCGCCTCTTCCTTTGGTGGTTCCTTTTGGATATGTAATTCTTTTTCTTCCCGGTTGGGCTCCTGCTCTAAACGGGCTTCTTCCGGTTGATGCTGGAGCTCATCTTTTTCTTGATCCATCTTAAAAATCCTCCTAAGTTTTTGAAACGGGGTCTTCTTTCATTTTCACAATGGCATGAATTCGCAAGATGGCGATCGCAACCTCACCGGCTGTTTTCAGCGCATGTGCTTTCACCAGCAACGGATCGACCACACCCATTTCAATCATATCGACGATCGTGCCACGATCGCAATCCACACCCAAGGAGTCGGATTGGCGTTTGGCTTGAAAAACTTTGACAGACTCGATCTTTTCCAACGGATTAAAGCCTGCATTGGCCACTACTTGTTTCATCGGCTTTTGGAGTGCTTCCGCCACGGCAGACACGCCGAACCGTTCCGTTCCCTGGATGGTTTCCCGGTAAAGTTCCACATGGCGGGCAATAAACAACTCAACGGCGCCGCCTCCCGGCACAAAACCGCCCCGGATGGCAGCCTGCACCGCCGATGCCGCATCTTTGGCAATGCGTTCCTGCTCTTTAATCACATCTTCCGTGGTCGCCCCGACCACAATGGTGGCATACGGCTTGCCTTGCCCGCCGGTCACGCTCACACATTGAAGCTCGTTGTCACCGGCAACCTCTTTGCACACACCCAAAAACGGCTTCATGCCGTCCGGCAAGCTGCGGCGCAAAGCGCTCCGCTTCACAATCCTCGCCCGGGTGTGCTCCGCAACTTTTCTCAGATCATCCTCTGCCACGTTTTCCACCACGACGATCCCTGCATCCGCAAAAACACTCTCTGCATACGGATCAACGGAACCTCCTGCCACAATCAGCCCCACATTTAAATGAATGATGTGTTCCAACATCACATAAAACTCTTCTTTTAATCTTTCTTGTTTGTTGTTCTGATCATCCGACGCGAAATCTTCCAAGTCCTGATCCGGTTCCAAGGAATCCGCCAAAACGAGCACAAGCGTCTCTCCTTTTTTCCGCTGCACCTCACTGTCCGTATGAGGCTGCTTGAGAAGGACCCCCGGAACCACCCGTGTCTCGCTGCGGGGATGGGCCATGACACAGGATGAAAACTTAAATCCTTTATCCAACAACTTTTCCCGTCCCAAGATATGCGCGGCTTCGGTCACCGCCATCGTGATGTCTTCATCCTCGCGGCAAGCGGTGAATGCAATCCGCTGCAGCCACTCATCATCTAATTCGTAGATGGGACGTGCTTTTTCCTGCATTTTGTGCAATGCAAACCGGATTCCTTTTTGTATCCCGTCAATGACTTTGGTTACAGGAACCCCGTGCGCCACTTGTTTAACCCCTTCATCCACCAGCGCGGAGGCCAGCAACGTGGCGGTTGTCGTTCCATCCCCCATCTCCTCCTGCTGCGCTTTGGCAACGTTGACAATCATTTTCGCAGCCGGATGCTCCGTCTTCATCAGTTCGAGGATGGTGACGCCGTCATTGGTGACCACCACTTCGTTTTTGGAGTTGACCAGCATCGTATCCAGCCCTTTGGGCCCCAAGGTGGAGGATACGGCTGAAGCCACCTCTTTCACGGCTTTGGCATTACTCTCCAATGCCGAGATCCGCGCATCCGGATTACGGACCAAAGACTCTTTTCCGGGCAACGGGTATTCCCCCTTTCTATACACAGGGACGGGGGATTCGGATCCCCCTCCCTCTCAAAACCATGATAATCCATTAATCGCCATTTTCAAAAAACGAATCCAAACGTCTTGAGAAATCTTTTGCCAACAACTGAATGATTCCGATCACCCGCCCGTAATCCATCCGGGTCGGGCCCAACACGCCGATGGTGCCAACAGGTTCCCCATTAATCATATACGATGCGGAAATGATACTACAATCCCTCACGGCTTCCAAATGGTTTTCATATCCGATGCGGACCTGCACCCCTTCGGAAGAAGTTTGGAGAAGGGATATGATCTCATCGTCATTTTCAAGGAAGTCGAGCAGGGATTTCATTTTATCCACATCACGGAATTCTGGTTGTTCCAAAATCTTCGTCGTCCCGCTGGTATACAAGCGTTCGTCCGGCTGGGCCTGCAGAATTTGATCCAGCAAGTCAGTCAGTTTTTCAAAATGGTCCACATGCCTTTGCAATTCGTCGGCCAGCTCTTTGACGACAATCTGTTTCAATTTGGAAATGGGAGAACCGGTCAAACGGAAGCGGAGGAAATTCGTCAACCGCTCAATCTCCGACAATGATACCCCTTCAGGTACGGTGATGTGCTGTTGGTAGACATGACCCGTATCCGTAACCAATATGGAAACTGCAGTCCGGTCGTTCAGAGGAACGATTTGCAGATGTTTCAATTTGCTTTCCGAAATTTTTGGCCCCAAGATAAAGGTCATATAATTGGTCAGTTGTGACAAAATTGAATTTGTATGTTTGATTGCTTGCTCGACATGATCCATCCGTGTGACATAATAATCATGCAAAGCCATTAAATCCTTCTTAGACCACATATACGGCTTCAACAAATGATCGACATAAAAACGATACCCTTTTTGTGAAGGTACTCTTCCGGCAGATGTGTGCGGTTGTTCCAAAAATCCCATTTCTTCCAGATCAGCCATGACGTTGCGAACCGTTGCGGCACTAAAATGAATTCCTTCTTTCTTGGAAACCGTGCGTGAACCAACCGGTTCAGCAGATAAGATGTAATCATCAATGACTGCCCAAAGGATCATCTTCTGCCGCTCGCTTAACATCTGCCTCCCCTCCTTGTTAGCACTCCTGAAGGACGAGTGCTAAAAATACTATTTTTAAATTACCAAACGGCTGAAATGATGTCAACGGATGCCTCTATAATTCCACGCCGTTGAGAAATGAGGCGAACACCTCATTTCCAAACAAAAGACCTTTTTCCGTCAAGGAGATCCAATCTCCCTCCATTTTGATGAATTTTTGACTTTCCAAATTCCTCAAGACCGTGCCAAACACTTCTTCCGGCCGGCAACCGTACCGGCGGGCAAAACGGGAACGTTCCACCCCTTTTAACAGGCGGAGGCCCAGAATCATGAAGTTTTCCATATCTTCTTCCCGGTGGACCTGATACGATTCTTTCACCGGCAAATCCCCCTGCCGGATTTGGTCGATATAGGCCCGGACCCCCGTCACGTTCGCATAGCGGGTGGAACCGACATAGCCGTGCGCCCCGGTCCCCAAACCATAGTATTCTTCATTCAGCCAATACGTGGTATTGTGCCTGCTCTCCCTTCCGGGCTTGGCAAAGTTGCTCACTTCATATTGGATATACCCCTTTTCCTGCATAAACGAACGGATCAATTGGTACATCTCAAACTCTTCGTCTTCTGTCGGAAGCGGCAACTCCTTCCGCTGGTGCAAGTGATAAAACACCGTGCCCTCTTCGATTTTCAGGCTGTAACAGGAAAAATGCCCCGGATCGAGAGACATGGCTTCATTTAATGTATGTTTCAGATCATCGACGGTTTGCGTCGGGAGACCGAACATCAGATCCAGTGAGATGTTGTCAAAACCGGCCTTGCGGGCAGCGTCGACACTTTCCCGGATTTCCCCGGCGCTGTGAATGCGCCCGATTCTCTTTAACAGATCCGGCCGGAAGGTTTGCGCCCCAAAACTGATCCGGTTCACGCCTCCTTCGCGCATGACGGAAAGCAGTTCGGGACTGGTGGTGCCGGGATTGGCTTCAACGGTGAATTCCAGCCGGCCGGACCAATCCGGAAAATGAACTCGCAAATCCCGAAGGAGCTTTTCCATTTGCTTCGGAGTCAACACGGTCGGGGTGCCGCCTCCGATAAAAATGGTTTCAATTTCTTGCGGTTTGGTTGCTGTTGTCACCATCTCCATTTCCCGCTTCAACGCATCCAAATAATCATCCACCGGCTGCCCGCCCACGACATAAGCCGTAAAGTCACAGTAATAACATTTATTTGTACAAAAAGGAATATGAACATAAACCGATTTGGGCGGCAAAACCCCCACCTCCTTGATAAAAGCCGCAAGCGTTTTACCCGCCTGCGGCTTTTCCTCTTTATTTCTGTTCGTCAATCTTCAGCACGGCCATGAAGGCTTCTTGGGGAACCTCCACGCTTCCCACGGATTTCATTCTTTTCTTTCCTTCTTTTTGCTTTTCAAGCAGCTTTCTTTTGCGGCTGACGTCACCGCCGTAACACTTGGCCAATACATTTTTGCGTACGGCACGGATGGTTTCCCTTGCGATCACCTTGTTGCCGATGGCCGCCTGCACGGGCACTTCAAACATTTGCCGCGGAATCAGGCTTTTCAGCTTTTCCACCAACGCCCGGCCGCGCTGATAGGCACGATCCCGGTGAACGATAAACGACAAGGCATCCACAATCTCTCCATTGAGGAGAATGTCCAGTTTCACCAGATTCGATTCCTTGTAACCGACCAATTCATAATCAAAGGAGGCATACCCTTTGGTGTTGGATTTCAACTGGTCGAAAAAGTCATATACAATCTCGGCCAAAGGCAACTCATAAACCAGGTTGACCCGGTTTTGATCCAGGTAATCCATATTGACGTATTGTCCCCTTTTATTTTGGCATATCTCCATCACCGCACCGACATAGTCGTTGGGAACCATGATGCTGGCTTTCACATACGGCTCTTCCACCCGGTCGATCTCCTGCACTGGCGGCATCAAGGTCGGATTTTCAATTTCCAACATCGTGCCGTCAGTTTTGTGAATCCGGTATACCACACTGGGAGCGGTGGTGATCAATTCAATTCCAAATTCCCGTTCAATCCGTTCCTGGACAATCTCCATGTGCAAAAGCCCCAAAAAACCGCAACGGAAGCCAAAGCCGAGCGCTTGTGACGTCTCGGGCTCAAAAGACAAGGAAGCATCATTCAATTCCAGCTTTTCAAGGGCTTCGCGCAAATTGTCGTAGTCGGACGAATCCACCGGATACAACCCGCAAAAGACCATCGGATTGATGCGCCGGTAACCGGCCAACGGCTCTGCAGCCGGGCGGTCCCGGTCGGTGATCGTGTCCCCCACCCGGGTGTCGCGCACGTTTTTGATGTTGGCACAGACAAATCCCACTTCACCGGCCTTCAACTCATTGGTGATCACGGGGCGCGGTGCGAAAACGCCGACTTCGGTCACTTCAAACGTTTTGCCCGAGGCCATCATCCGGATGCCCATGCCCTTTTTGATCGATCCCTCAAAAACACGGGTATAAATAATGACGCCTTTATAGGAATCATAAACCGAATCAAAAATGAGCGCCCGAAGCGGAGCGGATTCATCCCCTTCCGGCGGGGGAACCTTTTCCACAATCTGCTCCAGAATCTCTTCAATCCCGATGCCGGCTTTCGCCGATGCCAATACCGCATCACTGGCATCCAACCCAATCACGTCTTCAATTTCCTGCTTCACGCGCTCCGGGTCCGCACTGGGTAGATCGATTTTATTGATAACGGGAATGATTTCAAGATCGTTTTCCAAAGCCAAATAAACGTTGGCCAGCGTCTGCGCTTCCACCCCCTGGGAAGCATCCACCACCAGCAACGCTCCTTCACATGCCTGCAAAGAACGGGAAACTTCATAGGAAAAGTCCACATGTCCCGGCGTATCAATCAGGTTCAACACATACTCTTTCCCATCCCTGGCTTTGTAGGGGATACGCACGGTCTGCAACTTGATGGTGATTCCCCGTTCTCTTTCCAAATCCATCTGATCCAGGAATTGATCTTGCATTTCCCTTTCGGACAAAGCACCCGTTTTCTCCAAAATCCGATCTGCCAACGTCGATTTCCCATGGTCAATGTGGGCGATGATTGAAAAATTTCGTATCTGTTTCTGATTCTTGTTTTCCATTCCCGTTCTTTTCCCTCCTGCAAAATGCAAGACTGCATTCCTAAATTATATCAGCAGACACAGGAGGATTCAACGACATAAAAAAAGCACAAGGACCGCGGTCCCCATGCATCTGCCGGGATGGGAGACGGAAAAAGCTATGATCTTGTCCAGGCAAACAACCGGTCGGCCAATTCGCGCAACAGTTCGCGGATCATCGTGCCGACCTGATTTCCGGTCTCCGCAAGATAATTGGTCCCTTCCCTCATTTCCCGCCCGGTGCTTTTTTCCGGATTTTTTGCACCGGCTTTCGCCGACGCTTCTTCGGACCCGATGGTTTGGCCGAAGACGGAGATTTCGATTTTCCCTTCCTGCGGAGTGATTTGAATGGCCCGTGGCGCCCCTTCAATCCCTTGCATTTTTTGCATATTCCGTTCCGCAACGTCCATCCCGATGAAAATGCCGAAAACCAACATGGACAAAAGCCCGATGATCTGCACCCAAACCCGCATGTTTCTCCACCTCAAACTGATTTAAGATCCTTCTTGCTGCATCACCGGCGTGGCATCATGAATCCGCTGCGCCAGCACTTCCGCCAACACTTCGACCGACCGGTATGCTTCTTCGAAGGTGTTATCCACCCCTCCCACTTCCACAAGCATGCTGTTGGGGGATAAAGACTGGTTATATTCACCGTTGTTCCCATTTGTCCGTTCTTTAATAATCACCGCCCGGGACAAACCGGGATATTGTTTGTTGATTTCTTTGTGCAACTCGCGGGCCAGCTTCAGATTTCTCTCAAAATGCTTGCTCGATTTTCCCACGACAAAAGCGAACCGGGCGTAACTTTTCCCGTTATATGTTTTGGTGGTTTTGTCCCTTCGTTGCGCATCCCTGTGTAAATCGATCAAATAGGTGATCCCTTCGTGCTGCCCCATCACGGATTGCACCATTTTCCTCGATTGCTTGTACGCTCCCGAATCCCAGGTGTATTTCCGTTCAGCCGTGACCGCCCCGATGCCCATCTTCTCGAGCACTTGGGCCAGATGTTGAGAGACGAGCGTGATGTTTTTTTCGATATGCGATGCTTTCTGCGGATTTTTTTCTCCCAACTCCGGCAAGTAAGACTCCCAAAAATGCGTTGAGTAAATCAAAACTTTTTTCTCTTTGATTCCGCTTTGGGTTGTGCTGGTGCGGTCCTGATCCGGTTTTTCCATCGCCTTGATAATCTCTTTTTCCAATTCGGGAGGAGGCGCCGATTCAATGGGAATCGATGTGTAATCGACATCAGCACTTGCCACGTCAATTTCGCTGTCAAAAAGTGCGTACATCGGCAACTCCCGGCCCAGAAAGGTACGGGGATCTTGTAAATTCATGCTGGTCAACAGTTCAAATGTCATGCGGGATACAATCCCGTCCAATCCGGCCGAACCGATTTCTTCCTGAAAATACGGGATGTTCTCCCCCATCACCATGGCCAGGGTTTTGGCCGATATGTGGGAAGCCACCCGGCTGAAATCCGAACCCTGCATACTGTTTTCGGCCTGAACCATGACCCAGGCTCCCACAAACGAAAACAACACCGCGATGGCCAAAAATAAAAAAACCAAGACTCTTCTGGTTCGCGGACGTGCCAAATTTAACGTCATAAACCTTCGATACCGATGATTCATCCGGTTCACCCTTTGCCAGCTTGTCTCTCATCCCTAAGCTATGAAAAAACCGGCAAAAGTAGAACCTATGAGACTTAAAAAATACAGGAGAAGGGTTGATAGAAATCCAAACCGGCTTCTCAAAAACTCTCTCAAAGCATAAAAAACAGAAGCCTGTCCGCTCACAAGCTTCCGTTTTTGTTCCCGTCCGCCGTCTTCAACTGATGTGCGAAGCCACATTATCCATCGTCACCGCATCATGCAAGGCACAATTGACGCCGTTGGCAATCATTTTGGCCACATTGGCAATAAATGAATCCACTTCTTTGGGAGTCACGATCAGGTTCTGTCCCAACGGGGAAAGAACTTCATGAATGAGCTGACGTTTTTCCTGTTCATCCAGACGGCCGAACATTCCCAACACTTCCCGCGCGGTGCCGGAAGGAAGCTGATAGTTTCTCAAATCCTTCACCGTCGGGCGGTTGTAAGGATCCAGCGGATTGTTTCTTTCGCCATGAATTTCCCTTCCCAGATGGGAGGTGACAAAATCAATCGTGTCATAGGCAATGGTCACCGCATCCACCACAGTGGGAACCCCGATGGCAATTACGGGAACCCCCAACGTTTCCCGGGTTAACGCTTTTCGGTTGTTTCCGACCCCGGATCCCGGATTGATGCCGGTATCCGCCACCTGAATGGTCGTGTTCACACGGGTCAGGGCACGCGAAGCCAGCGAATCAAAAGCAATGACAAAATCCGGTTTGGCCTTGTCCACCACTCCCCGGACAATGTCGCTCGTCTCCAGTCCGGTCAGTCCCAACACGCCCGGGGACAACGCGCTGACCGACCGGTATCCTTCCTGGACGGATTCCGGTTCCAGCTCAAACAGATGACGGGTAATCATGGTGTGCTTCACCACCAAAGGCCCCAATGCATCGGCCGTGACATTCCAGTTGCCCAGCCCGACGATCAGGCAAGAATCTTTTTTTCCGATCCCGGCTTCCTCCAAAAACCGGGCGAACTGCTCAGCAAAATGGCCCGCCACTTTCTGGCTGAAGACGGAATCTCTCGATCTGAGTTCCGGAGCTTCAATGGTTAAATAAGTCCCCGGCACTTTTCCCATCTCTTCCGCGCCCCGGTCATTTTCAATCCAAATCCAACTGGTGGTGATCCCGTCCTCCGTCTTTTCCTCGATCCGGACCCCCGGAATGGAACCGTCCCCGCTCCTGTTCCTTTTGGTTGCCAATTCATGCGATTCACGCGCCAAATCGGTCCGGATGTTATACCGGCTCAAATCCACTTGATGACCTTGTGATGGATCCTGATTCATGTTTCTTTTCTCCTTCCATTCACTTCCTCCTGTTTTTAGTTTGCTTGATGTCATTGGATTTATTCTTGGGGGATTGTTGCTTTTTGCCCTTTCCCATGCTAGAATATTGCATGTTGCATTTTAGGGATGCGGAATCCTTGTACGGGAGGTGAATTCATTGGCAAACATCAAATCGGCAATCAAACGTGCGAAAACCAACGAAGAGCGCCGCAAACGCAATGCTTCCCAAAAATCGGCAATGCGTACGGCTGTGAAAAAGTTTTTGACCGCTGTGGAAAATCAGGACAAAGAACAAGCACAAGTTCTTTTCGGTCAAGCAACCCGCAGCCTGGACAAAGCTGTCACCAAGGGTTTAATCCATAAAAACGCAGCTGCCCGCAAAAAATCCCGTCTTGCCAAAAAGTTGAACGCTTTGGCCTGATGCACGGTTCCATAAAAACGACCCCTTTGACCGGGTCGCTTTTTTATACAAAAAAGATGCCGCCGGTAATTTTCCGGGGCATCTTTTTTCATGTCACAAGATTCCCATGGCATCTTTCATTTTGCGCAGGGTGTCCTCGGCCACGACTTGGGCTTTTTCTTTTCCTTCAGCCAATACCTTGTCCACATAATCGGTATGCCGGATTTCCCGGTACCGCTCTTGAATCGGCGCAAGATGATCGACCGTCACCTCGATCAAATCCTTTTTAAATGCACCATACCCCACCCCTTCGTACTGTTTCTCCAGTTCCGGGATGGACTTTCCGGAGAGCAGGCTGTAGATCGACAGCAAATTGCTGATCCCCGGTTTGTTTTCCACGTCAAAACGGACTTGGTTGTCCGAATCGGTCACTGCACGTTTCAATTTTTTCTCAATGGTTTTTGGATCGTCCAGCATCGCAATGTAATTCATTGCGCTTTCCGCGCTTTTGCTCATTTTTTTCTTTGGTTGATCCAACCCCATGATGCGGGCCCCCACTTTTCCGATCAGCGGTTCGGGAATGGTGAACACTTCCGCATAATCCCGGTTGAATCGTTGTGCCAAATCCCTGGTCAGTTCCAAATGCTGCTTTTGGTCTTCCCCGACCGGCACCTTGTCAGCCTGGTACAGCAAAATATCCGCCGCCATCAACACCGGATACGTGTATAATCCGACCAGTGCCGATTCCGATCCTTTGCCTTTTTCTTTAAACTGAATCATCCGGTCCAATTCCCCGACACGGGCGACACATTGAAGCAGCCAGCTTGCTTCCGCATGGGCTTTCACTTGTGACTGGGCAAACAGGGTCACTTTTTCGGGATCCAGCCCGACCGCCAGATACAAAGCGGCGACATCTTTGGTTCTTTCCAAAACCTCCTTGGGATCTTTCGGAATGGTGAGCGCATGCAGGTTCACAACGCAAAAGTAGCATTCCGCTTCATTTTGCAACCCGACAAACTGCCTGATGGCCCCGAGATAATTTCCCAAATGCAACATCCCCGTCGGTTGCACTCCGGACAATACTCGCGTCATCCAAAATCACTCCTTTGCATCCAAAAAATATTCATATAAAAAAACCCGCCCCCAAAAGGGACGGGTTTTTGCCCGCGATACCACCCTTGTTCACCTGAAAAACCAAGGTGCACTCAACAGATAACGGTCTCCCCGTTTTTCCCTACTGAGGGCGCATGCCCCGTTCGGGAAAAAAGCTCCAAAGTCCATTCACACAGGTCCCTGATTGGCTTGCACCACCCGCCAACTCTCTGAACAGTTCCCCTGTGCTACTCCTCTTTTTCAACGCTTTTTGTCCATATCCATTTGTACCTGACGATTGAAAAATATTTTCCTAGAACGATCTGGAAAAGTCAAGTATATATTATTTACAAGCTTCTTAAATTGTGCTAGTTTTTTTATCATACAAGGAGGGACGGCATGATGCATTCTATCCCCGTGAATGTCAAAGTCATTGCACCCATTTTTGCTTTCATCATGGCACTGACCGTGATTTTCGTGCGAATCAAAGCGGCTGACAAACCGACCAACGCCAAAAAAATACTCATTCCGCCGCTTGGAATGAGCACAGGTTTTTTGATGTTCCTGTACCCGCCTGTGCATATCCCCTGGTCTTGGGCCATCGCGTCTTTTTTGGTCGGGGCTCTTTTTTTGTCCATTCCGTTGATTCAAACGTCCAAATTTGAAATCATCGACGGACAGGTTTACCTGAAACGTTCCCGGGCGTTCATTTACATTCTGTTGATCTTGTTTGTCATCCGCATGTCCCTGCACACATACATCGAACATTTCATCAGCTATTACCAAACGGCCAGTTTGTTTTTCATTCTGGCATTCGGCATGTTGTTGCCTTGGCGGATCGCCATGTATATCCGATATAAAAAACTTTTGTCCACAGAAAAAGATGCATCCGGAAAACCTATGCCCCAAAAATCTCCCTGATCGCGGGAGATTTTTTTGTTTTATTCGATTGAAATTTTCGAATATCTAAAAAAACTATCCACTTGTGACTAAACTTGCTACAATATTACAAGTAGATCGATATTTCTTTTTAAAAATTGTAAACGATCTCAAGGGAGTGTGTCTTGTGTCTAAAAAAGTGATTGTAGCGGGTGGAGGTTTGGCCGGTTTAAGTGCAGCAGCCCGACTCGCTTACAATGGATATGACGTGACATTGTTGGAAAAAGCACCGAAACTGGGCGGGCGCGCCATCACCATTCCGTTGAAGGGATTCAACTTTAACTTTGGCGCCCATGCCATTTATGCCCGGGACAAATCCGTTTTGCGTCGTTATGAAAGCGAAATCGGATTGGAAGTGGACTGGAAAGACTTTTCCCCATCCAAGGCTTATTACGATCTGGGGTCTTATACAACCTTAATGCCTGCCACATTGGAAGGGCTTTACCGCACCAAAATTTTGGATTCGCAAAACAAATGGCGTTTCGCTTATGAAGTGTTCAAAACCATGGCTTCCATCGAAAAAGGGGAAGAAGGCATCCCCATCGGGCAATATTTGGAGAAAGAACCTCCCAAGGTCAGGGATTTGCTGTTGACCATCGCATCATCCAACTTCTTTACCAATGAGCCCGAAAAAATTCCTTCCCCGCTGTTTTTCCAATATTACAAACGCTTATTCTCCACCCAACGTGCCGTCAGTTACATCGGGGGAGGCTGGCAGGCGATTGTGGAATCCTTTAGCAAAATCATTGAAGATCACGGGGGAAAAATCATCACCAAAGAAAAAGTCAGCGGCATCGAACTGGATGGCAACCGAATTTCCAAAATCATCGGGAAAGAAACCACTTACACAGCCGATGAGTACATTTTGTGCATTCCGCCGAAAGAGTTGCACCAGCTTTTTGCCGACACCCCGTATGAATCGACATTCGAAATTTACCGCAACTACTCGTCCACCCAAGTGGTCGTCTATGATGTGGGCTTGAAAGAACGGATCCCGAGTCCGTATACCTATGTATATCAAAAAGAAAAGAAAGTGTTTATCACAGACATTTCCTACTATGATACAACCTGCATCCCGGAAGGCGGACAGTTGATGCAAGCCATCGCCTATCTCAATGACGAAGAAGCGGCCGCGAACAAGGCCAATGAGAAAGTGGCGGACATTGAATCTGTTTACGATAAACACTTCCCCGGCTGGCGGGATCAGCTCGTCGCCAAACGAATTTCGAAAAAAGCGGTTGTTCAGGAAATTAAATGTATTCATGACCAAAAACTTTTGCCGGTGAAACTGTACAGTTTGGATAATGTGTATTTCGCCGGAGACTGGTGCCAGGGCGAAGGGCAACTCTCCGAACTTTCCTTCTCTTCGGCCTATGAAGTCACCAACCGGATCATGAATAAAACCACCGCGTCATAAACAAAAAGGCCGGCGCCTTCATCGCCGGCCTTTTTCACCCGGTTCAAGAAATGAGCAGGATAAAAACGGACCCCAACAAGGTCATGCCCAATACAACACAAGCAAAAATAACGGTAAACAAACTCCGCTCTGCCGCATGAACACGGATTTGTTCCTCTGACAACCGGTCAAAGCGGCGGGCATGGGCAAACAAACTCAAATTCCCGATCAGAAACACTCCCACAATGAAGACCGCGATATACCAAACCGGGATCCCTTCCAAAAAGTACAAATCCTGGCGAAACCAAGCCTGCCCCAAGAAAAATACCCCCAGCACAACAGCCAAAATCACCGATGACAGGTGATATTTCTTCCAAGTCTCACCCAGTTTTTCTTTCTCGTACCGGATCAATTCTTTCATCCCCGGAAAAAGAAGCAACGTCGGGTGAAAAGTTTTCAGCCAAAAGCTGCTGATGGCAACAAGGAAACACAAAACGCCCAAAAGCGTGTAGATCACAAGCGATGACAGTTGTGCCAGCGCCAGCAAAGCCAGGATCCCCAGATAGACGAGAATGAGCACATTGGTATAAATCCGCTGCTTTTTGCGCAGTTCATTCCGTTTTGCCGGATCCATTTTGATCAACTCCTTCCACAGCTACCCCTTCTCTTTAGTATCTTAGCACTGCTGTGTTGATGAAGGAAACAGGACCGGCACATCTTCTTCAAGCAATGGAGTGATGAATGGAGAACAACAACCGTTCCACCGCCAGTTCCTTATCCGCTTTTCCGGATTTGATCTCCTGGTCGGTGGTGATGGCGGAAATCAAAAATTGCCGCAGTTGGCTCTCTGTAAATTTGGCGCCGTTTTTCAAAGCCAGTTTTACCGGATACGGATGGACTTTCAGGAAACCTGCCATCTCTTTTTCGGGCATCCCTTTCTTCACCAGTGTTTTGACTTGCAACATCAGCCGGATTTGCCGGATCATCAGCGCCAGAATCCGGATCGGCTCTTCTTTTTGAAACAGCAAATCCTGCCAAACCATGAGCGCCTGATCGATTTTCCGCTCGGCCATCTTTTCCGTCAGTTTAAAAATGTTATGCTCCAATGTCCGCGGGACAAGCTCTGACACCGTTTGCCGCGTCACCGTTCCTCCCCTTCCCGCATAAGTGACCAGCTTCATACATTCTTGATTCAACAATTGCAAGTTCTCTCCGACCAAAAAGACCAACTCTTTCAAGGCGGAAGGATCAATGGCGACTTGATGTGCTGCAAAACGCCCTTTTACCCAATCCGTCAATTCCTTCCCTTTCAGAGGGGGAAACGAAAGGGTAAAGGCTTTTTTCTGCAAGGCCTTTACCACTTTTTTTCGCTTGTCCAATTGCTCGGAATAAACCGTCAGCACAAGAATACTGGATGGAAGGGGATCTTCCAGGTATTTCAACAGGGCATCCGCATCATGCTGGATCCCTGCAGCCTTTTTTTCGCTTGTGAGGAAATGCGCATGATGCCCGACGATAAACCGCCGGTCTCCGAAAAAAGGAAGGGTTTCCGCTTCCTGGACCACCGTTTGCACCGGCGTTTCCTCCAGATCAAAAATGATGCTGTTGCCAAACGGATCATCGGCAGGCATCCAATTTGTTTTCATCCACCGAACCGTTTCCTCGATCAAAAAAGACTCGGCTCCGTAAAGCAAATATACCGGATGCGGCCCTTTTCTTTTCAATTCTTCCAAACGGGAATGATCCACTTGTTCCACCTCTCGCCCTAATGATGAACTTCTTCCTTTTTCACCACATCAATGGTGATCGATTGAGGAGCTTTTTGATCTTGCAGAATGGTCACTTTCAAGGTTTGATCGGTCAACCACTCGATTTTTTGCAAACGCACATCCATCGGCGCAAAAGAACGCTCATATTGAACGGTTCCGTCCGCTTTGGTGACAACCAGCGTTCCTTGTCTCCATTTTGCCTGATAGGTTTCATCCGGCGACCAAACTTGCGCACCGGAATCTTCGGCCGGTGCCGGACCGTCCGTTTTTTCCATCAGGACATTCACTTCTTCCTTCGGAGTGGAATCTCCCATGAGTGTTCCGTTTTCTTTCTCCGCCGGTTGGAAATTCATCCATGCATACATACCGATAAAACCGATCGCCACCGCTGCCGCCATCGCCTTTGCCGCCAACGGCCATCCAAACCGGTGACGGACGGAAGATTCTCTCTCCGGACGCTCCTCTTGATCGATTCGAGCCAAGACATCGCCCACAATATCGCGGGGTGGATCCACTTTGGGAAGAAGGGACAGCTGACGTGAAACCTCCATCAGCTTCTCAGCGTTCTCGCGATCTTTCACTGACTCTGCCAGATGTTTGTTTAACATCTTTTTTTCTGCTTCTGACAAATCAGCGTCCAGATCACGTTGCACCCATTCGATTATTTTTTCATCCGCCACAGGTAATCCCCTCCTTCCTGATATTCGGACAACCACTTTTGCAATTGTTTCCGTCCCCGGAACAAATGAGATTTCACCGTATTTAACGGCAGATTCATGGCTTCTGAAATTTCCTTGTAATTATAGTCCTGGACATACCGTAAAATAATCGCTGTTTGCTGGGGCATCGGAAGACGCCGGATCGCTTGCTTTAAATCGGAGATGATGGCGCCCTTTTCGATCTCTTTGCCTGCATGGTAATCTTCCTGAACAAAATCCTCCTCCATGAACACCACCTTCTTCCGTTTGCGAAACATATCCATACACACATTGGTGACAATGCGTTGCGCCCACGTGTAAATCATGGCATCCCCTTTATACGAAGGCAAATACCGATACACTTTCAGCAATGCTTCCTGGGTTGCATCCAGCGCATCCTGTTCATTCCCCATGATGTAGTAAGCGGTGCGATAGAGCGGCGTTTCCAACTGTCGCAAAATTTCAACCAGTGCTTTTCGCTCCCCTGCCTGTGCCCGCTGAATCAATTCCGAGTCAAGCAAAAAAATAACCCCCCATATTTATTGACCTATTTTCCTACATGTTAGTTGCAAACAGGAGATCTATGTATACAAAAGTAGTATAAAGAAAAAACGGATTCATTTTAAATGGAATATCTTCCGGGGTTCATTCCTTGACGGCACTTACGGTCATCCCCTTCTTCCCGATCTCAAAGATCACGGCTCCTTGTTGGTCGGTCCGCCAAATGGAAATGCCCCTTTTCTTCAATCGTGAAATCACTTCCGGGGCAGGATGCCCGTAGGTGTTGTAACGTCCGGCCGAAATCACCGCATGCTTGGGCTTGAGCACGTCCAGCCAGGTTTCATGGGTGGAAGCCCCACTGCCGTGATGGGCGACTTTTAAAATGTCCACCGCCGGCCAACGCCAGCGTCGAAGCAACCGTTTTTCCGTCTCCGTTCCGATGTCTCCGGGAAACAAAACATGGATGCCGTGAACGGAAAACAAACAGACCACCGAATCCTCGTTGGTGGCTTCCCCTTTGCCTCCGGTCCGGACCGGGTCCGGATGCAAAAACGTCAACCCCGTTCCCTTTTCGATTTCCCAAGTGCGGCCCGCGGCGGCCACATAGACCGGAACTTTTTGTCTGTAAAGTTCCGCCATGAGTTGCCGTTCCTCCTCATTGGCAGGCAAACGGGCATTGCGCACCACTTTTTGCACCGGAAACCGCCGGATCACATCCATTAATCCATTGATATGATCCTGATCTCCGTGCGTCAGGATCAACCAATCGATTTTCCGGATGCCTTGTGATTTTAAGTAAGGCACAATCACATCCTCGCCAACCCGAAACGGATGCTTTCGCCTTCGCCATGCTTCATGATGATCGTAACGCACATGGCCGCCTCCATCCACCAAAACGGTTTGGCCGCTTGCCGTCTCAATGACCGTGGCATCCCCTTGGCCCACATCCAGAAAAGCCAGGCGTGCCAAAACGTCTTCTTTTCCCGGTTCCGCCCACAAGAGCAGGCCGAGTGCCGCCGCGCTTGCCGCAAGAAAAACCGTTTTTCCGCGCCGGAGCCATGACCAAAGCGCCATCGCCGAAAAGAGGTAGTAAAGGAGGATCCACCACTTTGGAGGAGATGGAAATGCCGGACAAAATGCCTTCCATGTGCTCAGCCACTCCATCCCTCCCTGCATCATCCGGATCCCCGTTTCCATCACACCGGCCGCCCCCATGCCCCCGGTCTCCCAGATCCAGCTCAATCCCAAAAGAAGCAAAGAAACCGGAAGCACGACAAAACTGACGACGGGAGCAAACAGCAGATTGGCGGGCAAAGACAAAAAAGAGTATTCATGAAAGTGATAAATTACCAATGGAAAGGACAACCATTCCGCGATCAGATTGCCTGCGACCGGATAACGTAGCGGTGAGGGGAGCCATGTAAGCAGTCCGGACACTGGTTCCGTCCAGACAATCAATCCGGCGGTCAGCAAAAAACTGAGCTGAAATCCGGCTTCAAACAATTGATAGGGATTCCACACCAACAAAAGACAAAAAGCACTCCCCAAAAAGGACAAACTGTCCCCCGGCTTTCGAAAAATCAAGGCAATCATCGTCAACCCCGCCATGACCGCCGCACGGACCACCGGGGCCCCAAGACCGGTGAGAACCGCATAAACCGGCAGTAATCCGATGACAATCCATGCCGCCTTTTCTCTGGTCAGGCCGATCCATTTTAAAATATAATATACGATCCCGGTCAGAACCGTAACATGCAATCCGGAAATCGACAACAGATGAATCAAGCCCAACCGGGTGTATTGCCGTTCCCATTCCGGATCCACTTCCAACCGTTCCCCCAGCAGCAAGCCGCGCAAATAACCGGACACCGGCTCGTCATACATTTTTTCCAATTGACCGGCCAACTTCTTCCGCCAGGCATCCACCCATCCCACCGGATGCGGCGGGGCTTCTTTGACCATCACCAAAGAATGCAAACCCTTTCCTTTTCCCGTCCAATGAATCTTTTGCCGGTATAAATATGCCCGGTAGTCCATTTCCCCCGGGTTGGAACGTGGAGATGGTTTTTCCATCCGGATTGGAAGCCGGATCCGGGAATAACGGCGCAATTGTCCGGCCTTTTCCGCTTCTTCTTCTGTTTGCAGAGAAAGGAAAACCCGGATTTTTTCCCGGTTTCCGTTGATCACCCGATCCTTTTGTTGCAAGCGGGCCAGTTTCAGGTCAAAGCGGAGCACATCCCCGTCCACGACAGGCGAAGAAACGATGGTTCCGGCAGCAGTCATTTTTTCCCCTTCCACCGTTGCCGGAATTTGGCTCCGGTTTTGCCCGTCCACCCAGGAAAAATGCGCAGCAGCCAAAAACAGCGCCGACAAAAAAATCCAAACCGGCCGCCCTTCCCGAAAGAGGTAATCATAGCAGACGCCCGAAAGCAAGAAAGAAACGGCCATTCCGAGGAACAAAGCCGCATGGTTCCCTATCCGGTCCGCCAACAAAATCCCGGCTCCCCAGGCAATTCCTGCAACCACAAAAGGACGCCGCAATGCCCATCTTCCTTCCTTTCTTCCGTTTCCATTCATTTCGACATTTTCCGACGATTCCCTTTTGGCCGGTTCTTCCACCAAAAAACGCACGGATTCACCGTGCGTCCCCCACTGTTTCCTTCCAAATTTGTTCAAACTCTTCTTGGGTGATTTCCTTCGGAAAAAAGATTTCATACGGGTCTTGCGCGATCTCCTCCAGCGGCGGAACCGGCAACTTTCCCAATCCGGTCGGACCTGCCTCGATATCATCATAAGCATATCCGATGCTTCCGTCCCGGAACACTTCCACTTTCCGCACTTCGTACCGGTTTTCGTCCAGTTCGGAACAGATTCTCACGGGCAGGTCGTCATGGTCATGCACATGATCCACCATGATGTAAATTTTCCGGCTCAAGTTGGATCTTCCGCCTCCTTCAGCAAAAAACGTGCGGATTTCCCGCACGTTTCCTTTGCAAGATTATACTTTCGGCAGTGTAATGCCGGATTGGAACTGATATTTTCCTTTTTTCGTCCGGTAGGAAACTTCGCAGTCCTCATCACTTTCCAAGAAAAGAATCTGGCAAAGCCCCTCATTGGAGTAAATTTTGGCCGGCAGCGGCGTGGTGTTGGAAATCTCCAAGGTCACATATCCTTCCCATCCCGGTTCGAGCGGGGTCACATTGGTGATGATCCCGCAACGGGCATAAGTCGATTTTCCCACGCAAATCGCGAGCACGTTTTCCGGAATGCGGAAATATTCCACGGACCGGGCCAAGGCAAATGAATTGGGCGGAATAATGCAAACATCCCCTTTATAATCCAGAAAAGAATCTGAATCGATTGCTTTGGGATCAATCACCGGGTTTAAAGCGTTGTGAAAAATTTTATATTCATCAGCGACCCGGAGGTCATACCCGTAACTGCTCAATCCGTAACTGACCGCTTCTCCTTTCCCGACATTCCGGTCAATAAATGGTTCAATCATTTTGTATTGCTCTGCCATTTTCCGAATCCATTTGTCAGATTTGATCGCCATCGTTTTACGTACCCCTTCTAACATCAATTTTCCTTTCTCATTTTACATGATGATGGCTGAAAGAAAAACGCCTCCCGAAAAAGACGAATTATTTTCCAGAAAAAGAAACAACCTTTTCTTCTTGAAGGGCAGCGGCCAAATCGCCAATCAGGTCCTCCACATTTTCCAATCCGACCGAAAGCCGCAACAAACCGTCGGTGATACCGCGCTTTTGCCTTGCTTCCGGCGGCATGGAAGCATGGGACATCGCCGCGGGATAGGACAAAATGCTTTCAACCGCTCCGAGGCTGACGGCAACCACCGGCAACCTGACCCGTTTCAACACTTGCCGGGCTTTTTCTTTACTGCCCACATCAAAAGAGAGAACCGCTCCGTGCCCGGTCGCCTGCCGGCATTGCAAATCATGCCATTCATTGGACGGGAGGCCGGGATAATAAACTTGTTCCACCAACGGATGCTGACTCAGCCACAACGCGATTTTTTCCGCGCTTTGCGTGGATTGTTCCAACCGCACTTTCAATGTTTTCAAACCCCTTAACACCAACCAGGAATCATGGACGCCCAAGACGGCGCCAAACGCATTTTGCAACAGTTCCAGTCGTTGTGCCGTCTCTTTGTCTTTGGCCACCACCAGCCCGGCCAGCACATCACTGTGTCCGCTGATAAATTTCGTCGCACTGTGAATGACGATATCGGCTCCCAACTTCAGCGGCTGTTGGTAATAAGGCGTTAAAAAGGTGTTGTCCACAATGGTCAAACATCGGTGTTTTTTTGCCAACCGGATAATTTCTTTTAAATCGCTCACCTTGAGCAGGGGATTGGACGGGGTTTCCACATAGATCGCTTTGGTTTGGGGCCGGATGGCTTGTTCGATGTCCCCGATCCGGGTGGTATCGACAAACGTCGTTTCAATGCCCAGCCGCCGGAAAACTTGTGTCAGGACCCGAAACGTTCCCCCGTAAACATCCCGGGAAACAATCAGATGATCCCCGCGCGAAAAAAGCAACAGCACCGTGGAGATGGCAGCCATTCCGGAGGAAAAGGCAAATCCCCGCTCCCCACCTTCCAGGTTGGCAATGGTGTCCTCCAGCGCTTTTCTTGTGGGATTTCCCGAACGGGTGTAATCAAATTCTCCGGGCCGGTCTACATCTTGGTGAAAGGTGGATGACTGATAAAGAGGGATCCCCACTGCCCCGGTGACAGGGTCGACTTCATTTCCATTATGCAGCAGTTGCGTTTCAAAGTTCATCATCTATCTCCTCTCTTTTTTCGTCTTTATGGCGGCTTGTCGGAAAGCTTGATCCAAATCATCCATCAAATCGTCAACATGTTCGATCCCCACCGACAAACGAAGCAGCCGGTCGGTCACGCCTGCCTTCTTCCGCATCTCTTCGGGAATATCGGCATGCGTTTGGGTGACCGGATAAGTCATCAGGCTTTCCACTCCTCCCAAACTCTCCGCAAAAGTAATAATCTTCAAATGATTAAGGATAAAGGGGATTTGGTCCGGGTCTTTCACATGGAATGAAATCATGCCCCCGTATCCCTCCGCCTGTTCATCCAAGATCTTTCGCCCGGCCGGATCCAAGGACGGATGAAAAACCTCGTCCACCTGGGGATGTGCGGCCAAAAATCCGGCCAGCTTTTGCGCATTTTCCTGGTGCTTTTGCATACGAAGCGCCAATGTTTTCATTCCCCGCATCAACAGCCAGGCATCCAAAGGACCCAACACTGCCCCGATGGAATTGTGGACAAACCGCAGGCGCTCGGTCCATTCTTCTCCTTTGGCCACAATCAATCCGGCCAGCACATCATTATGCCCGCCCAAGTATTTCGTGGCACTGTGAATCACAATGTCGGCTCCCAGCGTCAGCGGCTTTTGGAAAAAAGGAGTCATAAACGTATTGTCCACAATGACACACAAATTTCTTTGCCGGGCCCACCGGCACAACAACCGGATATCAACCACCTGCATGAGCGGATTGGTGGGGGATTCGATAAAAAGGCCTTTGGTGTTCGGCTGAAGTGCTCCTTCGATTTCTTCCGGATTGCGCAAATCCACATAAGAAAACGTCAATCCGTATTGTGACAAAACTTGTTCAAACAACCGGTACGTTCCGCCGTACAAATCCAGCGACACAATGAAATGGTCGCCTTTTTCAAACAATCCCATCACGGTGTGAATCGCAGCCATACCGGAACTACAGGCATAACCTTCATCTCCTTCTTCCAATTCGGCGATGCTGGCTTCCACCACCTCACGGGTGGGATTGGCGGTTCTCGAATAATCATAGCCAGTACTTTTTCCGGAGATATGCTCGTAAGTGGTCGAAAAATAGACCGGAAAACTGACAGCGCCGGTGGTCTTTTCTTTTTTGTTGCCGATCTGCGCCAACCTGGTTTCCAATCTCATGGCTGCCCCTCCCTTGATGTTAACAATCATGAAAAAAGCCTCTTCCCATAAGAGAAGAGGCTTTTATGCTGAACACAATCGCACGCAAATTCAAGCTTCTTCTCTTATCTTTCAGAAACCGGGGTTTCTGCAGGAATTGGCACCATCCGGTGCATCGGTTGCACCGAGGTTGCCGGGCTTCATCGGGCCAGTCCCTCCGCCACTCTGGATAAGAGAATCGTTCCTGATCCATATAATGTTGTTGCCGTAAGTTATATGATCATTATACCGATTGGCAAAATAAAAAGTCAAGGAGCTACAAAGTGATCTGATCGCGGAACTGCTCCAGCGTTTTTTCCCCGATTCCAGGGACGTTGGAGATTTCTTCAATGCTTTGAAAGGGCCCGTTTTCCTCACGATAGCTCACAATCGCTTGCGCTTTTTTGGCTCCCACACCGTTTAATTGTTGCAATTCTTCAGCCGTCGCCGAATTGATGTTAATTTTCCCACCCGTTCCGTCTGCGGGCGGATTCATCCATGCCGTTCCTTGCAGCGTTTCCCCCTTTTTGGGAATGTAAACCACTTTTCCGTCGGTCAAGCGTCCGGCCAGGTTGACTTGATCCAAATCGCATCGGATCGGGCACCGCCTGCTTTCAATATGGCGTCATGCACTCTGGACTCCGGATCCAGACGGTAAATGCCCGGCTTTTTGACGGCTCCTTTCACATCGATCATGATCCATGGATTTTTTTCTCCAGCCGTGTCTGGCGAATCGGATGCGTCCGCTTCCGCAGGCTGATAAGGAGTGAGCGGAGCCGCTGATTCTTTGGGGGTTTCATCCTGTTTCCAGATCCAAACCAGGCAAACGATCAGCGCCAATGCCAAACCGCCCGACACGATCATCCATTTCTTTTCCCGGGAAGTAAAATCCCACTCCCATTGCACCATCGGCCTACCCCTTTCCGTTTTCGCCAAGGACATGTTTTTACAAATTATTCCATAATCCCGCAAAAAAACCTTCTTCCAAAGCAAAGAAAAAACGGCCCGCCAAAACCGGCAGACCGTTTTTATGTTTGCAACTATTTCACCACAATATTCACCAGTTTTCCGGGCACCACGATCACTTTGCGCACTGTTTTTCCTTCCGTCCAATGTTTGATCCGTTCATTGTCGAGCGCTTGTTTTTCAATCTCTTCCCGGGAAGCCTGGGTCGGCACCACGATTTTATCCCGCACTTTCCCGTTGATCTGAACAGCCAATTCCACTTCATCCAAGACCAGCGCCGATTCATCATAAGACGGCCACGCTGTCTGATGGACACTTCCTTCTTTCCCCATCACGGACCATAATTCTTCCGACATATGGGGCACAAACGGAGCGAGCAAGACCACGAGCGTCTCCAACGCTTCTTTGTACAAAGCAGGATCCGTTTCACCCGCATGTTGGTACAATCCGTTGACCAGCTCCATAATCGCGCTCACCGCGGTATTGAAGTGGTTTCTTTCCCCGATCTCAATGGTCACTTTCTTGATGGTTTGATGCAAAAGACGGCGCAGCTCTTTGGTTTTGCCATCCGCTTTCGCACCAGACGGGACCGGTTGCTTGAACAGCTCTTCGTTCTGTACGACCAGACGCCATACCCGGTTCAAGAAACGGTGAACTCCTTCCACACCGGATTCACTCCAATCCAGATCACGGTCAGGGGGAGCCGCAAACAGGATGAAGAGGCGGGCGGTATCCGCACCGTATTTCTCCACAATTTCCAAAGGACTGACCACATTTCCTTTGGATTTGGACATTTTAAACCCGTCTTTCAACACCATTCCTTGCGTCAACAAACTTTCAAACGGCTCATCGACCGAAACCATGCCGGCATCATAAAACACTTTGGTAAAGAACCGGGAATAAAGCAGATGCAACACCGCATGCTCGATGCCGCCGATATATTCATCGACCGGCATAAAGCGGTCCGCTTTTTCTTTTGCAAACGGGATCTCTTCATTATGCGGATCGGCATACCGCAAGAAATACCACGAAGAATCCACAAAGGTGTCCATCGTGTCCGTCTCTCGGCGGGCCGGTTTTCCGCATTTCGGGCAAGTGGTGTGCACAAAACTTTCCGAAGTGGCAAGCGGATTGCTTTTCCCATCAAAAACCACATCTTCCGGCAACAGAACCGGCAATTGATCCTTGGGAACCGGCACGATATGGCAATCATCGCAGTAAACCACCGGGATGGGCGTTCCCCAATAGCGTTGCCGCGAGATCAACCAATCCCGCAACCGGTAATTCACCGTCCATTTTCCTTGTCCCCGCTCTTCCAGGAACTTCGCAATCGCATGGATCGCTTCCCGGTTTTTCATGCCGTCAAATTCGCCCGAGGAAAACAACACGCCGTCTCCGGTGTATGCTTCACGCAACGGTTCGCTGAGTTCCTCATTCTCCGGACGGATGACCGGTTTCACCGGCAATTGGTATTTGGACGCAAATGCGAAATCCCGTTCATCATGAGCCGGTACCCCCATGACGGCACCCGTTCCGTAATCCATCAACACATAGTTGCCCACCCAGATCGGGATGGCCTCTCCCGTCAACGGATGTTGCGCATACGCTCCCGTCGGATGGCCCACTTTTTCGGCATCGTTGCTGGTCCGTTCAATCTCGGATTGTTTTTGGGTTTGGTTGATAAACTCAAGAATCTTGGCTTCGTTTTCTTTTCCTTTGATCAACCGGGGAACCAGCGGATGCTCCGGTGCCAACACCAAGTAACTGACCCCGTACAACGTATCCGGCCGGGTGGTGAAGACCGTGATTTTTTCATCGGACAACTCCGGCACCGTAAACGTGACATGCGCTCCCTCACTGCGTCCGATCCAGTTTCGTTGCATGGCTTTGACCCGTTCCGGCCATTTCGGCAAACGGTCCAGTCCCTCGAGCAAACGGTCTGCATAATCGGTAATCTTGAAAAACCATTGCTCCAGCTCTTTTTTGGTCACTTCCGAATCACAGCGCCAGCATTTGCCGTCTTCCACTTGTTCATTGGCCAATACCGTGCCGCAGGACGGGCACCAGTTGACCATCGCTTTTTTCCGGTAAGCCAGTCCACGTTCATAGAAAAGCAAAAACAACCATTGGTTGAACTTGTAATAATCCGGTAAACAAGTTCCCACATAACGATCCCAATCGTAGGAAGCACCCAAAAGCGATTGTTCGCGGCGAATGCGTTCCATGTTGTTCAGTGTCCATTCCCGCGGATTCACGCCACGCTGGATCGCTGCGTTTTCGGCCGGCAGTCCGAAGGCATCCGCCCCCATCGGGTGCAACACGTTGTAGCCGTTCATTCGCCGGAACCGGGCCACCACATCGCCGATCGAATAAACCCGCGTGTGTCCCATGTGCAACCCTTCCCCCGAAGGATAAGGGAACTGTTCCAGCACATAATATTTCGGTTTGTTTGCACTCTCATCCGTTTGATAAAGATTGGTTTTTCTCCAATGTTCTTGCCATTTGGCTTCAATTTCCCTTGGAGAGTACTCCTTCATGCCTGTATACCTCCATCAATCTGATTTCAAGCGATCGTGTCATTAAAAAAACCTCCCACCCCCAGCATCTTCGGCTAGGGACGAGAGGTTGTTTCCAAATTCCCGCGGTACCACCCTAATTAGTGTTTCAAAAAACACTCCCTCATGGATCCGGTAACGGGGATGAACCGCCAAAAAGTACTGACGTGACCGCGTTCCTCTTTGGAGCAATGAGGCGAGTTCATTTGCTTCCCGGATTGACTCGCACCATCCGTCAACTCTCTGAGCCGGGAGTGGGCAAATTACTACTCCTCATCATCGCTGTCGCATTCAAAAGTTGTTTCTTAAGATTATATGAAAACAAACAGACCCGTGTCAACATTTTTCTCCAATTTCAACGTGGACACACCGCCCGTTTTTCATTCAAACCCAATCTATTGGACATGGACCTGCCTGGCATCGCCCCACAAGCGCTCCAAGCCGTAAAATTCACGATCATCTTTGTGGAAAACATGGACAACCACATCACCGAGATCCATCAGAACCCAACGGGCTTCCTGATAACCTTCCATCCCTTTGAGTTCCACGTTGTTTTCCAATAATTTGTCTTTGATTGCGGTGGCGATCGCTTGAACTTGTGTTTGCGAATTCCCGTGGCAGATCACAAAGTAATCTGCAAAGACGGATAATCCGCGAATATCCAAGACCGTGACATCTTGTGCTTTTTTCTCCTCGGCAGCGGTGGCTGCTAACTGAGCGATTTCCACGACTTTCAAACAGATTCCTCCCTTGAATCCTTTTGGGCAACCTGATCCAGCATATGATTGCGTGCATCAAGTGTAAGCGGATAAACCTTCAGGCCTTTTTCGATCAAAAAGACAATGGTGTTGTCCAGCGATTGAAGCACGGCCAGATCCAGGCTTTTTTCCGCAATCCTCCGGACTTCCTCCACCCCGGGAAATTTCCGGCCCGGCTCAATGTAATCGGCCAGAAAAATGATCTTTTCCATTTTCGACATATCGGGGCGGCCGGAAGTATGGTACCGGATCGCATTCAAGACCGTTTCATCCTCAATCCCGAACCGTTTCCGGGCCACGGCCGCGCCAACGGGGCCATGCCACAATTCTTTGTTGTACAGGAGCAAGTCCTGCCGCTCGTTTTCTTTTAAAATCCACTCGGTCAGTACTTCCCCGGGCCAAAACTTGCAAAAATCATGCAAAATGGCGGCTGCTTCCGTCTTGTGCGGATCCACTCCTTCCCGCCCGGCCAGTTGAACGGCCGTTTCTGCAACACGAAGGGTATGCTCCCACCTTTTTTGAGGCAACTCTTTCTTTGTAGCTTGCTTTAAATACTCAAGATCCATACAACCCTTGCTCCTTTATATATTTGTATACGGAATCGGGGACAAGATAACGAACCGACCGGTTCAGCATGAGGCGTTTGCGTATGATGCTTGAGGAAATATTGGTTTCCACGGCGTCCGGAATCCACATCAATCGTTCTTCGATAAATTCCGGCAACGCATCGTGATCAACCCCGGGGCGTCCAAGACCGATCACATGAACATTTTGTATAATTTCCTTTATTTTATACCATTTTGGTAAATTTTTCACCATGTCCGCCCCCACAAGCAGAAAAAACTCCACATGCGGATTTTGTTTTTTCAGCTCCATGATCGTGTCCACTGTATAGGAAGGGCCGGAGCGCAGCAACTCGATCGGATTGACTTTAAATTGCGGATGCCCCTCGACCGCAAGCTCCACCATTTTTTTCCGCTCCTCGGCCGGGGTGAGCGGTTTCCCTTGCTTGTGCGGGGGCTCGCCCGCAGGAATAAACCAAATTTCATGGAGGGATGCCGCTTCCCGTGCTTGTTCGGCGAGCAACAAGTGCCCGAAATGGACGGGATCAAAAGTGCCTCCAAAAATCCCTACCTTCATTCGCATCATTCATCCTTTAATCTTCTTTTAAGGAATCGGCCAAAACTTGCTTCATCAAGGATACGGGTGCGGGGACGCCTGTCCATTTTTCAAAGGCGATCGCCGCCTGATAAACCAGCATCCCCAATCCTTCATGCACCTTGGCTCCCTGTTGTTTGGCCCCTTTTAACAGCGCGGTCTCCCGCGGATGATAAATCAAATCGCTCACGTATTGACCCTCGTGAAGCCATTCTGTCGGCACCGGTGTTGCATCCCGGTCAGGATGCATGCCCACCGATGTGGTATTGATCACCAAATCGGCTTTTTCAATCACATCTTTTCCCTCTTTTAAGGAAACAGCCCGGGTTTGGGTAAACGAAGCCAAATGGTTCGCCAAAGCTTCCGCTTTTTCCACCGTCCGGTTGGCGACCGAAATTTCGGGAACACCTGCGGTTGCCAAAGCATATCCGACCGCCCGGGCGGCCCCGCCGGCTCCCAAAATCACGGCTTTCAGTTTGGAAAAAGGCAAGTCCCACTCTTCTTTCAGTGACCTTAAATAACCGGGCCCGTCGGTATTATATCCCACCCATTTTCCTTCTTCACACACAACGGTGTTGACCGCGCCGATCGCCAGGGCCGATTCATCGATCTCATCCAAATGTTCCATGATCGCCACTTTGTGAGGGATGGTCACATTCCATCCTTTCACCCCGAGGGCCCGGAATCCATTCACTGCTTCCTTCAACCGTTCCGGCGCCACTTGAAAAGCCAGGTATACATAAGGCAATCCATGGCTCTTTAAGGCCCGGTTCATCATATCCGGCGACTTGGAGTGGCCGACCGGATCCCCGATCAAAGCCAGAAGTCCTGTTTGACTGTCCACTTGGGCTCCCCCTCTGTTTTCTTTATTTATATTATGGACGGACGGGTGCTCACTCCGGTCCCCTCCGGAGCATAAACTTCAACCCACGCCGCATTCTTGCCACAGGCCACCCATCCCAATCCGGGGATGACAATGTCCGTCTTCTCCTCTCCTTTCAAATGGATCACGTGCTTTTTAAGCGGCGGCAAATTGTCCGGATGTTTGGGAGGGGACAGCAATTTTCCGTGATGTTTGTCCCACACTTCATCCGCTTTTTTCAATTTCGTGCGGTGAATGTATAACTGATTGGATAAATAACAAACAAACGACTGTCTGTTTCCCCGGACAAAGTCAAAGCGGACCAATCCGCCGAAAAACAACGTTTGTTGATCATTCAACTGATACACCCGCGGCTTGATCGTTTTGTGGGGAATCACCGATTTCAACTCCCCGGGCTCCACCCATTCGCTCACCCGGTCCTTCCGGACAATCCCCGGGGTGTCGACCAAAAATTTCCCGTCTTCCAACGGGATCCGGATGGCGTCCAGAGTCGTTCCCGGATAAGGAGAGGTAGTGATAATTTCTTTTTCCGTGAGCTTGGCTTTTTTCAAAATTTGATTGATCAGGGTCGATTTTCCCACGTTGGTCGTTCCGATCATGTAGACATCCCGATGGTTTCTGTAAAATTCAATCGCTTCCATCACCTGACGGATGCCAACCCCGGCTTCCGCACTGATCAACACCACATCCACCGGCCGGATCCCCAACTCTTTCGCCGACTGAAAAATCCATTCCCTGAGCCGTTCCCGTTTCACGCTGGGCGGGAATAAATCCACTTTATTGGCTGCAATCAAAACCGGAAGATTTCCGATTCGGCGGGCCAATCCCGGAATCCAACTTCCGGCGAAATCAAACAGATCCACCACCCATACAACAAAGCCTTCACTGCGGGCAATTTCGTCAAGGCGATGAAGATACGCATCCGGATCTTGCTCCACTTTGGCCATTTCCCCGTAATGGCGAATCCGGAAGCAACGTTTGCACAAAACCACTTCCCGCTCCAATGCTTGTTCGGGGATGTATCCCGGCTGATTTGGATCTTCGGTTTGCAGGGCAATTCCGCATCCTTCACAATGTTTCGTTTCTGAATCCAACCATCTGACTCCTTTCTTGTCCGTTTCTGTTCAACTTTTATGAATATCCCAGGGAATCAACCCCTTTTTTTCCAACAAACGAAAGACAAACCGTTCCACCCTCCGGTTGATTCGCGTGAAAAACCCGTCGACTTCGGAAACCGGCACCACCAGGATGGTAAAAAAACCCATCCGGTTTCCGCCCAAAACATCCGTCAACAACTGATCCCCGATCACAACCGTTTCCTGTTTGGAAACCCCCAACTCTTTGAGCGCGCGGCGAAACGCGGAAGAAAACGGCTTTTTGGCCGCATGAATATAAGGGATCCCGAGCGGATCCGCAAATTGGGAAACACGGGTTTTGGTATTATTGGATACGATCATCACTTTTAATCCCATTTGTTGCACTTCTTTCAACCACTCCACCAACTCCGGGGTGGCATCGGGGCGTGTCGATTCCACCAAGGTGTTATCCAAATCCACAATGACTGCCTTGATGTTTCGTTTTTTCAGTGCGGCAAAATCAATCTCATAGATCGATTGAACATACAAATCAGGTATCATTTGTTTCAACAAAGGCTACACCGTCCATTCGAAGCTTATCGGCAAATAATATATCACAGGCACAAAACGGTTTTCAAAAACCCCTCACCGGTTTAAATCGGCTTCTTGCTCTTTCCCGCTTTTCTCCTGCTCCTCCAAAACGGCCAGGAACAAATCGGCATCGGATAAATATTGAAACCACGCAATCACTTCATCCGCTTCTTGATCGATCACATTATAACCTTTATCCTCCAAAAGTTCACCGACCCGTTCAATCACATATCTGGAACGCATACCGATCCTCCTAATTTTTTGCGATTTTCCATTTCGATTTTACTTCGAGTCCCAGGCACATTCAACCAAATCATCGGAAAAATCCCTGGTACACCGCCCTTACTAATGTTATAATTTTATTTGTATAACAAATCTTTTTACAAAAATACATTTCATGAGGTTCAGGCGATGAATTATTCATACTCCTTCAAATTTTTGTGGTTGGGACAATCTTTAGCCAATTTGGCGGATTCGTTTTACATGCTGGCCATTGTCACCCTGATTTACGGAAAGACGGGATCTGCCGCGATATCTGCTTTCATCCCGGTCATTCGCATCATCGCCAAGTTTATCAGTGGCATCATCTCGCCTCTGTTGCTGGAACGTTATCGTCTTCTACCTTTGCTGATCACTGCCCAAGGGAGCCAGACCCTTTTAATGGGACTGTTGATCCTGAGCATCGATTGGTGGAAGGACTCCGCTTCGTTGACGCTCGTCATTTGGCTGTTTATCATTCTTCTTGCTTTTTTTGACGGATGGACCAACCCGGCAAGAAATTCCCTGGTTCCGCGCCTTGTCACAAAAGAGCAATTGGTGAAAGCCAACGGACTTTTATCCACTTCGGACCAAACCGTCCTGCTTGTCGGCTGGGGAGCCGGGGGGATGTTGATTGAATTGCTGGGGGCCCATCAGGTGCTTTGGCTGACTGCCGTTTGTTTTCTCATTTCCACCCTTTCTTTGTTCTTCATTCATGATCCCCATCGCAAAGAAAGGATTTCGGTCGAAAAAACATCGCACCGGAAAGCAATGAAAGAGGGTTGGCAACTGTTATTCCGTCATCCGGTTCTGAAAAGGCTTGCAGCGATCGATTTTCTCGATTACACTGCTTCATCGGTGTGGATCGGCGCCATCACCCTGACCTTCGTCGACAAAGTGTTGCATGAACAGCATACCTGGTGGGGATTTATCAACAGCAGTTACTTTTTGGGCACGATGATCGGCGGAATGCTGGTGATTCGTTACAGCCAATCCATCGAAAAAAGATTATACAAAATTTTAATATTTTCAGGTTTTGCATCTATCTTGTTCAAACTCATTTTCGGTTTTGTCACGTTCCCGGTCATTTCGCTCATCACCATCTTTTTGCTCGGTTTTCCCTATCAGGCAAAAGGCGTGGCCAAAAAGACGCTGTATCAACTCCACACCACGCTGGACACCATGCCGAAAGTATTTTCGGCGCAGTATGCGTTATGTTGTGTCGCATACGGCACTTCCTGCTTTTTGATGGGCTGGGTTGCCGACCACTTTTCCGTGCAATGGGTTTATGTCATCGCCGCAGTCGCCAGCACCGTTGCCGCCGTTGTCTCTTATCCGCTGAAAAAGTTCGAGGCACGAACCATTCCGGTCCGTTCCCAATCGATGACCTGAGAAAAAAGGAGCGGGATTTTCCCCGCTCCTTTTTATTCTCAAACCCTTTCAATTTTTTCCATCTGACAGGGTGCATCCGTCACCGTCCCCGAATCTGTCATTCATTTTCTGCATTTTTTTCAGATGTGTTGTTTCTGTTCTTTGTTTTTTTTTAAGTAATACCACAAAATAAAGGCTGCAGCCATCACCAGGATAATGGTGATCATCACTCCGACTTTTCGGGTCATGGCAAGAAAACGTTCAACCGTTTCCAAACTCCCGTAATTTCCGATAAACAACAAAAGCGTATTCCACGGAAACACACCCAGATAACTCAAAAGCCCGAACCGCCAGACGGAAATGTCGCTGATGCCAGATATATAAGAGATATAATTCCCAAATCCGGTGGGACGTGACAAGGTAATGCTCCATTCTCCGTACTTTTGGAACCAATCCTGGGCTTTTTTCACTTTTTTCTCATCAAATTTCTTCTGGGTTAAATTTCCCAAATATTTCCCGATATAATAAGGAATCAAACTGAACACGACGTAAACGAGACTGTTCAGCGCACTGATCGCCACCAATTGCCACGTACTCACATCCATCAAATACCCGTAAATCAAAACAAAAGTCGCCCCGGGAAACGGAAGTGATGAAGCTTCAATCGCCGTTGCTGCAAAAAGCCCCCATACGCCGCATTTCTCCAAAAAGTCCAATGCCGTTTGCAGCATATCTCCACTCCTCATTGACTATATGTTTCAAAGCCAGCCGCTCTGATTTTTTCTCGACATAAAAAACCGAACCATATCAGCAATTTGATTTTATTATAACATACTATAAATGGAAAAAATAAATATGAGGATGACATAAAGCCGGCTTATCTAATGCTTGACGATCTCCGCTTCCACTTCCAACCGCACATTCCCCCGAAGCGCATTGGAAATCATGCAATTCTTCTCAGCCAACTCCACCGCCCGCTCGATTTTTTTCAGCTCTTCATCCGTCGTTCCTTCTTCCAGAATCAATTTCGGGCGATGAATGATCGCTTCAAAGGTGAATTTTTTATCCACATGGACAATGCCTTCGGTTTCCAGCGACAATTTACGAACCGGCATGTTCCCTCTTTCAATCATCGCCGCCAACGTGATGAGATAACAAGTGGCCGCCGCCCCGATCAACATTTCATCCGGATTGGTACCGACACCGGGGCCGTCCATTTCTTTTGGAATGGAAATGGTCTGTTTCAAGTTTCCAGCTTCAATCGTTCCTTGTCCGTTTCGGCCTCCATCCCAGCTTGCCTTTAAATAAAAATGATGTCGTGCCATTTTTCATCACCTGTCTTCTTTATATGAAATCATCTGCCTCAATGGTTCGTTACTTCAGCCTTCCACCTTCATTTGTTAATAAATCCATTTTAACAAGAATCGGAACCAATACCAGTGAACAACCCATGAAAGTCTCACACGATGATGAGGTCTTTGGGGAAGGAAGTCAACAATTCCGCGCCATCTTTGGCAATATAAACATCGTCTTCAATCCGGACCCCGCCGACTCCGGGAACATAAACCCCCGGTTCAACGGTAAACACCATGCCTTCTTTCAGCGGATGGTCATTGTTTCCGTGAAGGGAAGGATATTCATGAACACTGATTCCGAGCCCGTGCCCCAACCGGTGCGTGAAATAAGCCCCATAGCCGGCATCGGAAATCTTTTTCCGGGCGATTTGATCCAGATCGCCCATGCGCACACCGGGCCGTGCTGCATCAATGGCCGCTTGTTGCGCTTCCAGGACAAGCCGGTAAATTTCCCGTTGTTTGGAACCGGCCGATCCAAACGCCACCGTCCGGGTGATGTCCGAACAATATCCGTTCCAGACAACCCCCAGGTCAAACAATACCAAATCCCCTTTTTTCAGGCGGTTCATCCCCGGATTTCCATGCGGCAATGCGGTTTTTTCGCCAAATAACACCATGGTGGGAAAGGACATGGCGGCGACGCCTTTTTGCTTCATGGCCAGTTCAATTTGTGCCACGATGTCCATTTCCGTGCAACCTTCTTTTAAGTGCTCAATCCCGGCTTGCACCGCTTCATCCGCCAAGCGGGCCGCTTCCTTCAAAATCTGCCGCTCCCGCTCATCTTTGACCAAACGCAATTGGTTCAGTGTTTCATCCAAGGAGCAAAACCGGACTTCTTCCGCCAGGGTTTGAAGTTTTTGGGACCTTGCGTAAGAAACCACGTGTTCTTCGATCGCGATGTTCAGACGCTTTTTCAAAGAGCGGCGATTCCACTCCTCACGGATCAATGCCCACGGGTCCTCCGCATCGTCATAGCCGATCACGTGACCGGTCCAACCGGCCTCTCTCGCGGCTTGTTCTTCCATTTTCGGACAAACCAAAAACGATTCCGCTTCTTGAAACACAAATAACCCCAACAATCGTTCATGGGGGTGGCACATAAAGTTGGTGAAATAATATACATTCTCCGACGAATGGACAAAAGCCGCATCGATTTCTCCGGCTTTCAGCCAGTCCGTCAACCGGTCAAGTCGTTGTTGTTGGATCATGTTTTCTCCCTCTTTTTTAATCAAATCATACCACAACCTAACCTTTTCCAACAAATCAACCGTTCAGGGGCCGCCCTGTCATTTGTCAAAAAATTAATGGTTTCGATTGAAAAAATAAGGGAATATATAATATTTATAAAATATTATGATTCATCTTGCTGAGAAGGAGGAGACCTGCCATGAATCAGAACGGATACTTGTGTGAGCATTGCGGCAAAGAGGAAGCCAAATATGAGGCACGTTTTGTTATGGAGGGAAAAAACATTTTGCTTTGCGAACATTGCCTGAAACACTTTGATTCATCCCATTGCCCGCCGGTGTTTCACACCGAAGCCGGTTGGGAGTGGAAAACGCAAAAAAGGGCTTAATCCCCGCGGAATGAAAAAGGGTCTTTCCGGGGAAAAAAGCCCTTTTTCCATGGACTTTTTTAAAAAATCCCCAACCGGCCGATCCGGTAAGCCGCTTCTTGCAGACGTTCTTCCGGTGTCAACAATCCGACCCGGACATACCGGTCTCCTTGCCGCCCAAAGCCTACGCCCGGAGCGACGGCCACATGCGCTTTTTCGATCAAGAGATCGGAAAACGTCTCCGAATCATATCCTTCAGGAACCGGAAACCAGCAAAAGAAGGAACCTTGCGGCGCTTCCACCTTCCAGCCGATTTCCCTCAAATGACGGATAAAGAGGTTCCGCCTCCGTTCATACATCCCGACCAACTCACGCACACAATCCTGCGGCCCCAAAAGCGCTTTGGCCGCCGCTTGTTGAATGCCGCCAAACAGGCTGCAATAAAAATGGTCCTGGATCAGGTTGACGGACCGGATCACTTCTTCATGCCCGACGGCAAAAGCGATTCTCCAGCCGGCCATGTTGTAAGTTTTGCTCATGGTGTAAATTTCGACGCCAACGTCTTTGGCCCCCGGCGTTTGCAAAAAACTGCGTGGTTTCTGCCCGTCAAATCCGATGGCAGAATATGCAAAATCATGAACCACCAAAACATGATGCCGCTTGGCAAAACGCACGGTTTCCTCAAAAAACGCCGCATGGGCCAAAGCGCCCGTCGGATTATTGGGATAATTGAGAAACATCAACTTTGCCCGGTCTGCGCTTTCGGGATCAATCTGTCCGTAATCCGGCAAAAACCCGTTTTCTTTCAAAAGGGGCATCATGTACATCCGGCCGCCGGCCATGGCAATCCCCGACCAATAATCCGGATACCCCGGATCAGGGACCAATGCCACATCCCCCGGATTTAGATAACACTGCGAAATTTCCACCAATCCGGTTTTTCCCCCGAACAACACCGCCACTTCTTTTTCCGGATCCAGCCGGACCCCGTACTCGCGATCATAAAATTGGCTGACGGCTTCTTTTAAAAAAGAAAAACCGTGAAACGGCGGGTATTTATGGTACTTGGGATTTGAAGCCGCTTCTTGCAGTTCCTTGACGATATGTGGAGGTGTGGGTTGATCCGGGCTTCCCTGTCCCAGGTTGATCACATCATGGCCTGCTTCCACCGCCCTCCCCACTTTTCGGACCAGTTTGGCAAAAAATTGTTCCGGCAATCGTTTTAAGGCATCAGCTTGTTCAAATCTCTCCATCCTGACCACATCCCGTCTATTCAAATATTCTTGAAAATATATTGAATTATGTTATATGTTAAAAGAAAATCTGTCAAAGGATCTGGAGGAAAACCATGCAAAAAACCGTTGCCTTGATTCAAATGGACATAGCCTACGGACAGCCCGAAGCCAACCGGAAAAAAGTGGAGGAAAAAATCGCACAGGCGATGGAACAACAACCGGATTTGATCATGCTTCCGGAACTTTGGGACACGGGATACGATTTGACACGGTTGGATGAAATCGCGGATGACCACGGTCAAACCAATAAATCCTTTTTGCAGGGTCTCGCCCGAAAACATCAGGTGTCCGTCATCGGCGGCTCCGTTTCCAACCGGGAAGAAACCGGTACGTACAATACATTGTATGCCTTCGACCCTTCCGGCAAGCAGACGGTGGAATACAAAAAAGTGCATTTATTCCGTCTGATGGAAGAAGAAAAATATCTGAAAGCCGGCAATCAGGAAGGCGTCTTCCAATGGGACGGCTTGCTGTGTGCGGCAGCCATTTGCTACGATATCCGCTTTCCGGAATGGATCCGGAAAATGATGCTCCGTGGCGCCCATGTGTTGTTTGTGCCCGCCGAATGGCCCGAACCACGGCTTTCTCACTGGCGTCACCTCTTAATCAGCCGCGCGGTTGAAAACCAATGTTATGTCGTCGCTTGCAACCGGGCGGGAAAAGATCCAAAAAATACTTTCGCGGGCCATTCCATGGTGGTGGATCCGTGGGGAGAAGTGATTGCCGAAGCCGGAGAAAACGAAGAAATTCTTTTTGCTGACTTGGATTTGTCCCTGGTGCAAAAAGTCCGTTCCACCATCCCTGTCTTCACGGACCGCCGGCCGGAACTCTATGAATAATCCCCGCCGCCCCGTGAGTCTCTTTTTCCAAAAAAGGGACTCATTTCATGAAATCCGCAAAAAGCGCCGGGTGTTTTCCCGCACTTGCCCGGCCACTTTCTCCAACGGCAATCCTTTCAACCGGGCCAGTTCTTCCAAAACCGCCCAAACCATCTGGGGTTCGGTTCGCTTGCCCGCAAACGGCTTTTCGAAAGGCCAGGGACCGTCGGTTTCGGCCATGATCCGCTCCAACGGATAGCTCCGGGCCACTTGACGCGTTTTTTCGTTGTAAAGGAGATCCGGCGTAAAAGATACATAATATCCGGACTTTTCCATCCGTTTTAATGTCTTTGGATCTGTTTTCAGCCAATGAAAATGAACACGGCGGATGGAAGTTTCCTCCAGCAAGTCACAGATCAGCGGCACATCTTCATGCACCCCGTGCAAAATCACCGGCTTGTCCCACTCATCCGCCCATTTCAACAGTGTTTGCAAGATGTGGAGATACGCCTGTTTGTCAAACGGTTTTCCTTCTTTTTTCCGCTCACGCTCCAGATAATAAGGAAGCCCCGCTTCACCGATGGCATCGATCTCCCCGCGGTGGGCATTGAGAAAGGAAAACCACCGGTCGCGGTCAAAACAAGGCGGCTGTTCCGGATGAAATCCGCATGCGGCAAAAACCTTGCCCGGAAATTTTCTCTTCAGTTGCAATGTACGCCGGCTGGACGGAAGATCCATCGACACCGCGATCATCCCTTCCAACCGGTCGTCGGATAAAAATTGCTTGATTTCCGAATCCTTGTATTTCTCCAAATGAATATGCGCATCCCAATACACTTTTGATTCCTCCGTTTTTTCCCTGGCCCAAACGGCACTTCAACGCGGAAAAAACAGGCGGATCCGTTTTCAGATCCGCCTGTTGGCCAACGTTTTTCCTCCGCCCGCGGCGGCCGGATTAAAAATTAAAATTGTCCGGGTCCGGACCAAACCGGTGATTTTTGTTCAATGCGTCCAGCTTGTCCATATCTTCCTGACTCAACTCAAAGTCAAACACATCTGCATTTTCCCGGATCCGGTGCTCCTTGACCGATTTGGGAATGGTCACGACCCCGTGCTGCAAATCCCAGCGCAATACGATTTGGGCCGGGGTTTTTCCGTATTTTTCCGACAACTCCTTGATCACATCCACCCGGACCACTTCCCCTTGCATCAGAGGACTCCATGCTTCCAATTGGATGTTTTCCTCATTGCAATAGGCAAGCAGTTCTTTCTGGGTCAAATAGGGATGAAACTCCACTTGGTTCACCACGGGTTTGACTTTGGCATCCGCCAATAAATCTTTCAAGTGATGCACTTGGAAATTGCTGACCCCGATCGCTTTGACCAATCCGTCTTCGTAAAGTTTCTCCAACGCTTTCCAGGTTTCTTTATATTTGCCTTTCACCGGCCAATGGATCAAATAAAGATCAATATATTCCAACCCCAGTTTCTTGCGGCTTTCTTCAAAAGCTTGAAGGGTCGAATCATAACCTTGGTCATCATTCCAAACTTTGGTGGTGATAAACAGGTCTTCTCTCGAAACCCCGGATTCTTTGATGGCTTTTCCGACGCCTTCCTCATTTTTATAAACCGCTGCCGTGTCAATCAAGCGATAACCGGTTTGAATTGCCGCTTTGACTGCGTTTTGGACTTCTTCACCGTCTTTGGCTTTCCAAACCCCCAGTCCCAACCGGGGCATTTCCACACCGTTTGCCAGCTTGACCGTGTCTGAAAGCTTTTTGGGGTTTGCCATAATATCCCTCCATCTTTTTTTCGATGCCTTCTCATTTTAGTCAATGAAATATGAACATGCAAACGATCATATGAACGTTTAAAGCGAAAAAAAGACCCACCAGCCGGTGAGTCATCCCTCTTTTTTACAAATGCATCGTATTGTAAAGCATGATCCAAACGGAACCTGCCACCACAACCACCGCAATGAAAACGGCAAACCACATGTTGATAACCTGAAAGAATTTCACTCTTCCTTCGGTGAGATGCATGAAGAAAAGGAGCTGAATCACGAATTGCACGAAGGCCAGAGCAAAAATCACCGTGATTTTGACAGACTCGGAAAACGGCGCCTTGAGCGTCACACCGAGTGCGGCAAAGGTCAAAAGGAGTGACAACAGGAAACCGATGATATGCTGTTTGGGCGAAAGATCATGTTGTTTCATTGTCACATCACTCCCATCAAATAAACCGCCGTAAAGATAAAAATCCACACAACATCAAGGAAATGCCAATAAAGACCGGTGATAAACGCTTTTCTCGTCGTCATGGGCGTAAAACCGCGGCGGGAAATCTGAAGCATGACCGCCAACACCCATACAATCCCCAAGGATACATGCAAACCGTGCGTCCCGAGCAAAGTGAAAAAGGCAGACAAAAAGGCACTGGTTCCGATGGTTGCCCCTTCATTTACATACGCGATAAACTCATGAATCTCCATGTAGAGAAAGCCGAGCCCCAGCAAAAGCGTGACCGTCATCCATGCCATAAATCCCTTCTGCTGATCCTTTCGCATTTCCAACATGGCAAGCCCGCACGTAAAACTGCTTGTCAAAAGAAGGAGCGTTTCCATCATAAATTCTTTGACCTCAAAAAGCTCATGCGAGGACGGGCCGCCCGCCGTCTGATGATGATAAACCATGTACGCGGCAAACAACGTGGCAAACAAAACAATTTCCGCCCCCAGGAAGATCCAGAAGCCGAAAATTTTCATCCGGCCTTCCTCCGTTGAATATTCCAAAGGCATCTTCATTCCCTCCTTCTTCCTTTGATCAACCGGCTCTTAAATCTTTCTCAATTTCTTCTACTTGGATATAATGATCGGCATCATAATCGTTGAACGTGCGCCACAGCATCGATCCGAAGATTCCCAACAAGCCGATGACCACCAAGAGATACCATCCAAAGACAAAACCGAACCCGGCGACAAACATGAACGCCCCGAAGATGACCGGCATTCCGGTATTATTCGGCATATGAATCGGTTGAAGCGGCTCGTCGCTGTCTTTGCGGTTTTCTTTTTTCCGGTACCAGAAGTCATCCTGTTTTTTCACCACGGGAATGCGGGCAAAGTTGTAATGCGGAGCCGGTGACGGAATGGACCATTCCAACGTGCGTCCGTTCCACGGATCCCCGGTCGTGTCCCGCTCGCCGTAACGCGCACTGTAGTAAATGTTGTAAGCCAGGATGAGAAAACCGATTCCCATCACGAAAGCGCCCACGGTGCTGATGAAGTTGCCTGCTGTCCAACCCGCTTCAGCCGGATACGTGTAAATGCGCCGCGGCATCGCTTGGAAGCCCAGGATATATTGCGGGAAAAAGCAAAGATGGAAACCGATGAAGAAGGTCCAAAACGACCATTTCCCAAGCCGTTCATCCAACAGATGCCCGAACATCTTCGGCCACCAGTAAGTGAGCCCCGCCATGCATCCGAAGACCGTTCCGCCGATTAATGCATAGTGGAAGTGACTGATCAAAAAGTACGTGTTGTGAAACTGGTAATCCGCCGCTGCCGCCGCCAGCATCACACCGGTGATCCCGGCGATCAGGAAGGTGGGAATAAATCCGGTTGCCCACAACATCGGCGTGGTGAATTCAATCCGTCCTTTGTGCATGGTAAACAGCCAGTTAAAGATTTTCACACCGGTTGGAATGGCAATCAGCATGGTGGTGACAGAAAAGACCGAGTTGATCCAAGGGCCTGAACCCATGGTGAAAAAGTGGTGAACCCACACGAGAAAACTCAAGCCCGTGATCAAAATCATCGACCATACCATGGCGCCATATCCGAACAGCCGTTTTCTGGCAAAGGTCGTGATCACATCCGAGAAGATCCCGAATGCCGGCAAAATCACCAGATACACTTCGGGGTGCCCCCAAATCCAGAACAGGTTGGCCCACATCATCGGCATTCCGCCGCCGTCAATGGTGAAGAAGTGCGTGCCGAACAGCCTGTCCATGCTGAGCATCGCCAAAGCGACGGTCAAAACGGGAAACGCAAAGACAATGATGACGGATGCAATCATCGTCGACCAGGTAAACATCGGCATCTTCATCAGTTTCATTCCCGGTGCGCGCATCTTGATGATCGTGACGATGAAGTTGATCCCGGTCATCAAGGTGCCGATCCCGGAAATTTGAAGTCCCCACAGATAGTAGTTGATTCCGGGGCCTGCGCTTAAATCATTGCCTGCCAGCGGAGTGTAGTTGGTCCATCCGGCATCCGGAGACCCCCCGATGACAAAGGACAGGTTAAAGAGCATGGCTCCGGCAAAAAACAGCCAGAAGCTGACCGCATTCAACACGGGAAACGCAACGTCTCGTGCACCGATCTGAAGCGGAACGATGATATTCATCAAACCGATCAGAAACGGCATGGCCATAAAGATGATCATGATGGTTCCGTGCGTCGTAAAAATCTCGTTATAATGTTGGGCATTGAGAAAATTCATATCGGGCAGGGCCAGTTGGGTCCGCATCAACAGCGCGTCCACCCCGCCCCGGAAAAACATCAACAACGCACAGATCAAATACATAATTCCGATTCTTTTATGATCCACCGTGGTTAACCATTCTTCCCACAGCCAACGCCACTTTTTAAAGTAGGTCAGCACAAACAAAATTCCCAATGTGACAAGAACAATGGATATCTCCGCGATGACAATCATCGGCTCATTGGTAATCAAAAACGGGTCCGGTATCTTAAACTTGAACAGATCCACTTCGTTGGCCCTCCTTTGCTCTAATGGTGGCTTCCATGGCTTCCGTGATGATCAGTGCTTACGGAGCCCTGATGATCCGATCCATGGGCATTCGTTTTTTCTTTTTCTTCCGGGAAAGAAGAGTAGGTTTTCTCCTCCACCAGTCCCGGTTCGAGCAACTGCTGATACTCCGTCTCCGTCATGGCCGGTGCGGATTTTTTCACGCTTTGCACCCATTGATCAAAGTCCGAAGCCTGAACGGATTCCACATCAAAGGTCATATGCGTAAAGCCTTCACCGGAAAAATTGGCGCTTCTCCCCTGATACTTGCCCGGCCGGTCCGCTTCCAGCCACAAAACCATTTCCATATCCGGCATCGTGTACTCTTGTCCGCCCAATTCAGGGATCCAGAAAGAGTTCATGGGCCCGACCGCATTCAATTGAAATTTGACCGGCACCCCGGCTGGAATCTTCAAATGGTTGACAGTGGCAATCCCTTGTTCCGGATATTTGAAAATCCATTTCCAGTCGGCCGATGTCACCTCGATCACCATCGGTTCCTTGTGAGGACTCGGGGAAGTTTCCAGATCAAACGTGGTCTTCACCGTGGGTATTGCCAGCAAGGCGACAATTACCACCGGGATCAAGGTCCAGACCACTTCAAGCTTGCGGCTCCCCTCAATATCCGGCGGCTCATAGCCTTCGTTTTCCGGCTTTGCTCTGTATTTCACAATCATGTACACAAATAAGATGGAAACCGCGACGAAAATAACCATCATCAAAATCACAGACCACAAAATCAAATCATACTGCTTCTGTGCCACGGGACCTTGCGGATTCAAAATGCCTGTTTTCATTGAACAGCCCGTCAACAGAAACAGGAACAATCCCGTCAGCGGCATCCATCGCAGCAGGCGCTTTTTGTTCATTGCTGATACCCCATCCTTCCTTACGTAGTTGAAAAATCATCGCCTGAATATCAATAGAAAGAATATATTTGCAAAAATGGATAAAAATAGTAAACTATCATAATAATTGCTTACGGTTTTTACTAGAGACATTGTATAGAAAAAAATGTGCAATTGATCACATGAAATATGACATTTCCGTAAAACTTTTTAAAAATACCAGGAAAATAATGGTTATCGCATAAATTTTTCGTTTTTCGATCCGGTTTTGCCGGTTGGCGTTTATATTTCTATAAAAATTGCTTATCTTCATTCTCCTTTTCTTTTTCCATGCCGACCGCTACAATAGGGATAAATTGACGGAAGGAGCTGACACGAGCAAATGGACAAGAAAAAGCCGCTGCTTCAAATCTTCCTTCTGCTCTTCCTGACCGTCCTGACCGTTTATGCCATCTGGTCTTTCAGGGATTCCCCCTCAAAATCCCGAGCCCCGCAAAACATGACCGTCGAAGAATATATTGCGTCCCACGCGCTTCCCAAACAATCCCAAGCGCCGGACTTTGAGCTGCCCGGAATTGCTCAAGAGACGGTCCGGTTTTCCAAGGACTCCGGCAAACCCGCGATCATCAACTTTTGGGCGACCTGGTGCGAAAACTGCAAACGCGAGATGCCCTTGTTGGAGAAGGTTTACCAAACCAAACGGGATCAAGTCCAAATCATCATGGTTCACACCACGCATCTGGACCGGAAAGAAGCAGCGCAACAATACATCAAACAGTATGGCTACACCTTTCCGGCAGGGCTGGATACGGATGGTCGGGTTTCCGATCTTTATCGCGTGTCGGCATTGCCTCAAACGTTTTTCATCGACAAAAACGGGCGCATCATCCACCACCAAATCGGCGAACTCACCCAAGCCGTGTTGGATCAACAACTTTCCAGATTGACCGGATCATAAAACACAATAAGCGGGATCTCCGTGGCCGGAAGACCCCGCTTCCATTCGGTCTCAAAACCGAAATATACAAACAAAGAGATAAAAAATTAAGATTAGTAAATATTTTTATCTAATTCCCATAATTCATTGCATCAAACACCTTCTATTTCATATACTTGTACTAGATACCTGTGAATCATCGTTCACCAAACGCCCCCGACGGATCAGCGGGTTTGTATTCAGAAGATCGGAGGAAGATCAAGGTGAAACGTAATATTGTTTTGAAGTTGGATAACAACGCCAAACAGATTTTGTTGCATGCTTTAAAGAAACATAAGACTTTGCGAAAGGTGGAGTTGAAACGAAACCCGGACAACAGCTGTCCTTCCCTTTATTTCGATGAAGCGAAGATTTTGGAAGATTTGGCAAATCAAGTGATTGAACAGTGGAATCAAGCATTGCCCAGCATCCCTTCCACCCCTCGCAAATGACCGGTTTAAGGCGACGTGTTGCCGCATGACACCGCCCGGTTCAAAACATAAGCCCCTCCGTTTCGGTCCGGCAAAGGGAATCGGTTCAGGATTCCCTTCGCCTTTCCCTTTATCATTTTCCCGTAATCAGATAATGGTAGGGAAGACGCTTCATCAGTTTGGCCATCCCCAAAGAAAGAAGCGTCACGACAAACAGCATGATGAAAAACTCCGTCCAGGAGGCGGCGGGGAACAGCTTGGAACTGATTTGGCTCCATAAGTTTAACAACATCGGATGAATCAAATACAGGCCAAACGAATATTTCCCCAACGTATACAGCCAGGAAAACTTCCACTTGCAAAACATCTGATACAACAGCATCAGCGTGCAAATCGAATAAGCAAAAACGGAATAATTAAAGAAGCCGGTGTGTTTGCGGACGAATCCCTCGATCATCATCGCAACGGCCGACGCCAGATAAAAGAGGACCGTCGCCGGAAAAGGGATTTTTTTGACATATTGGAAAAGCCGGTCGGCATGTCTTCCAATCCAGCCACCCAGACAAAAATAAAATAACCATACCGGAAAGTAATACATGGCATTTTGGTAATAGGACTCCAGCCACGGCAACTTGTCCACCACTTCCCACCAAGTCATGCTCCCGGCAATCACGTTCACAAGCAGTGAGAAGGCAACCACCGTAATGCCTCCAAACTTGCGGAATGCCCAGATCAAAACGGGAAGCAACACATAAAATTGAACCATGACCACCAGGAAATACAAGTGATAATAAGCGCCTCCCGTAAAAATCGCTTCAATGCTTTTGATTCCCGGACCGGGTGCGGTCTCCGGATGAACCATTTTTCCGTAAATCAGATAGATGACCGACCAGATCAGATAGGGAATCAGGATATACATGGTACGCTTTTTAAAGAAACTTTTGACCGGAAACGGTTCATTGTCATAGTACCGGTAGAACAAAAACAAGCCGGAGATCATAAAGAAAACCGGAACGCAGAACCTGCCCAACTGATTGATGACAAAAAACACGCCCCCGTCTGTCAATTGATGAAATGAACGCATGCTAAAAGCGGTTACATGAATCAAAATCACGGCCAAAATGGCAACGCCTTTCATGTAATCCGCTTCTTCAATTCTTTTTTTCATCCCGATCCTCCTCTTGCTACATTTCCCCAATCCTTGAGACACAGCATTTTCTCTGTATAAACAAAAAATGATCCCTAAAAGGGACCATTTTATTTTCATTTCCAGCATAACATATTTTCCTTCATCGATTAACAGACAGAAAAATTTGTCCATAAGTTTTTAATATTCACCCAAAATCTTTTCCATCCCTGAAAATCTTTTTCTCAATCATTAACCTTTGACGAACAGAAATATTTCCTTTAAAATTTCTAAATGTAATATTCGATGTTTTTTTATATAATTGTTTCAAAATTTTAACGAAAGGCCTTTTTTGTTTCCTGCTGGATTCTTATTTTTTCCAAAGTATTTCACTTAATCAATCAACCAGACAGGCGATCAGGCAACATACAAGGAGGGATCACCACATGGAAGCAGCAGTGAAAATCGAAGAAACCGTTCGGGAACCAGCATCTGCAAAAAAACATCCTCCCGGACTCAAATTGCTTTTTTTCACGGAGATGTGGGAACGATTCAGTTACTATGGATTGCGGAGTTTGTTGATTTTGTATTTAACCGCCAGTCTGGTTAGCGGCGGTTTGGGATTTGATCCGGCAACCGCATCGATGATTTACGGCTTTTACACCGGCGCTTGTTATTTCACACCGCTTGCCGGTGGCTGGCTGACCGACCATTTCATCGGAAAACGCCTGGCCATCACCATCGGTGGTATCACCATGGCGCTCGGCAACCTGGTCCTATTTATCAATCAGAGTCAGGCGGCGCTGTATATCGGACTGGCGCTGATCATCCTGGGGAACGGTTTCTTTAAACCCAATATCTCCACCCTCTTGGGCGAACTTTACAGCGAACAAGACAAACGACGCGATGCAGCGTTTACGATCTTTTACATGGGCATCAACCTGGGTGCCTTGTTTGCCCCGCTCATTTGCGGTTTTTTGGCCGAGGATTTCTTTAAAACCACCGTCAACGGAGTGGTGCAATACGGCTTTAAATACGCCTTTCTCGCCGCTGCCATCGGAATGATTGCGGGACAATTGGCCTTTAACCTTTTGGGAAAACGCTATTTGGGAAACATCGGGATGAAACCGGCCGGCAAGAAAACGGCCGCCAATCCCAAAGCCAACGAACCATTGACCAAAAAGGAAAAACAACGGACGCTGGCCATCGTCCTCATCACTTGTTTTGTCGTCTTTTTCTGGGCCGGTTTTGAACAAGCGGGAAGCTCCATGACGCTTTACACCCGGGACTTTATCGACCGGACCCTCTTCGGATGGGAAATTCCCATCTCCTGGTTCCAATCGGTCAACCCGTTGTTTATCATTCTGCTGGCCCCCTTGGTTTCCATGATGTGGACCAAACTGGCCAACTCCAAACGGGGAGATTTGCCCGTTCCCATCAAAATGGGGCTGGGAATGGTTCTTTTGGGCACAGGCTTTTTGATTTTGATGGCCGCTGTGCTTCAAACCGGCAGTGATGCGGAACACATCACGGTCAAAGCCAACCTGTTGTTTATTGTGTTCACTTATTTGTTCCATACCTTGGGAGAACTTTTCTTGTCTCCGATCGGGCTTTCCCTGGTCAGCCGCATTGCGCCGGTCAAACTGGCTTCCCTTCTCATGGGAGTCTGGCTGGCCAGCACCGGGGTGGCCAATATCTTGGGCGGCCAAATCGCCGCACTGACCACATCGCTCGGCTTTTTGGAGATTTTTGCCGTCATCGGAGGACTGGCCATCTTCTTCGGCCTCTTGTTGATTTCCATCAACCGCATTCTAGTGCGGATGATGGACTGACCGGAAAAAAAGAGGGAACCCAAGTTCCCTCCTTTTTTTATCCGCCTTTTAAAATCATGACCGTTAATATCGAACCGGCAATCACCAACAGAACCGGGGCGCGAAAAGCCGCCAACAGGGCAGCGACCAGTCCGCCGATCAGGCCGGTGGAAGGATTTCCGGCATCCACACTTAAGATCCCGGGAAAAATCAAAGCTCCCAGCGCGGCATAAGGAATAAAGCCCAACCAGTCATTCACCCGTTTGGGAAAAGAAAAGCGCCCGATGATGAAAACCGGCAACCATCTCGGAATCAAAGTCACCACAGCCATGCCAAGGATGATCAAAAATTCATTCAACTTTCTCCCCCCGTTTCAGCACCAAACCGGCCAAGCTTCCCAATACGGTTGCCAGCACGATGGACCAACCGCTGCTGAAAAACCGGCTGAACAGGTAACAAAGAATCATGGAAAGAACACTGATCAATCCGGTTCTCCAGTTCTTCCGCACGGATGGCACCAACAACCCGATGAACATGGCATATAAAGCAATGGACATGCTTTCCCCGATGACCGGAGGAATAAAATCCCCGAGGAGCGCGCCCAACAGGGTGCCAAAAATCCACGATCCGTAGGCGGTAAGCATCAAGCCCGCCAAAAACCCGGGACCGGCTTTTTCTTTATGAAAAGAGGCCAAACTGAACGTTTCATCCGTGATCCAAGAAGACAAAACCCATTTCCATTGATTCGAAACGGAATTCAATCCGTTCATCAGTGACAAACTCATGATAAAATGCCTGAAATTTAAAATAAAAGTTGCCAAAATGATCTCCATTGCCCCCACACCGCCTGCCAACATCGACACGGCCATAAATTGGCTGGCTCCGGCATAAACCATGACACTCATCAGCACCGTGTGATAAAGAGACAGATCCGATTGGGTGGAAATCAGACCGAAAGCAACCGCCACCGGGAGATAACCGATGACGATGGGAACGGACTTGAAGACTCCCTCCGCAAAATCCCGTTTGATCCCCCGCCATGCTACATGCCTCTGATGATTGATCATCTGCTTGTCCAATCCTTTCAATCTGTTTCCATGAAAGTTTTATTATTAGTATATTATAAGATGATATCGAAAAACAGAATTCCATTTGGATCCACACAGGACCATGCCCCAGCCGGTCTGTTGAGCCGCCGGATCCAAATCATTTTTTCATCATGTGATGAATCTCACAAACCCATCAGCTTTTTCATGATAGAATAAAATGTTCACCATCACTGCAAAGAAAGGAGAAGCATTCTTGAACCGGATCATGTTGTTTCTTCATCTCCTGGGAGCCGTCGGCATGGGCTTCTATTTATTGCTGCCCTTCTTTTTGCGCAAGACGTGGTTGCAAAGCCGGGGGGTTCTGCAAGTTTATTACTGGATGAACTTCACCGTCCAATGGATTTTGGTGGCTCAATTCATCACGGGACTCATCATGTATCTTCAAGGGAATTATCCGGTATTGTGGATCATCCTTGTGGCCGTTGTGTTTACCGGTGTGGGCGCATTTGGCGGGATGTTTGGATATTATTGCCGGAAAGTTCCCCCGTCCTTTGAAGAGGACCAAACCGGTTGGCTGAAAAAAGTGCGCATGCATGCCATCCTAACCTCTCTTTGCATGTATCTGATCATCGTGTTGATGAAATTCCCATATGGTTGGTAACAAAACAGCCTCCTTGGCCCCGGGCTTGCACCCGGAACACAAAGGAGGCTTTTTTCACCGGCCGGATCTGCCGGCTTCTTCCGGCATCACCGGGCGGTCCAAGTGATATAAACGGCGGTAACGCGGCAAACAGGCAAGCAATTCTTCATGCGGACCGATCATTTCAATCCTTCCGTTTTCAATAAAGACCACTTCATCCATTTTTTCCACTCCCGTCAAATGGTGCGTGATCCAGATCAGGGTTTTTCCGGCGGCAACCTGAAAAATCGTCGCCAGCAAATCCCGTTCCGTCCGGGGATCCAGTCCCACCGTCGGCTCATCCAAAATCATCACGGGCGTGTTTTGCAACAAAATCCGGGCCAATGCAATCCGTTGCCGTTCCCCGCCTGAAAACCGCTCTCCCGTTTCCAGCATCGGGGTGTCATACCCCAAAGGCAGGGATTCGATCAGTGCATCCAGCCGGACTTGCCGGGCCACCTGGCGGACTTCTTCGTCCGTCGCATCCGGTTTGCCCAGCCGGATATTATTGGCCACGGTGGTGTCAAACAAATGCGGCCGCTGGTTTAAAACGGAAATCACTTTTGAAATCTCCCCGCCGAACCGGACGGCCTCCACCCCATTGATGGTCACTTGTCCACGGTCGGGGGCCAACACGCCTTGGATCAGTTTGATGAGGGTCGACTTCCCGGCTCCGCTCCGTCCGATTAACGCCACTTTTTTCCCGTGGGGAATATCCAGGGAAATGTTGTCCACGCTCCATTCATCAGCGCCTTCATACCGATGGCTCACCTTTTTCAACCGGATATCCGCTTTTTGTTTCGCCTTTTGCAACTGTTCTTCCGCAACACCCGGTTCGGTTGATGGAACGACTCCGGATCTTTCAAAACGGTGAATCCGCTTCAGCGAATGGCGGTATTGCGGAATTTTTTCCACGGCTTCGGACACCGGAAGAAACACATCCATCAACGGAAAGACAATCAATGTAAACGCGGCAATCATGGGGGCGGCCAGTTGGCCGTTTTGTGTTTGTCCGCCGGCCCAAGAAACCATGAAAATCACCAGAATTCCGAGCATGCATTGTCCGGCCAGCGTTCTCCACCGCTTCCAGCGCTTTAACCTTCTCTCCTCACCGGCCAACCGGGCTTCATCCGCCTCATGCGATGCGATCAATTCCGCCGTACGCCCGCTGATCACCCAGTCCGAAAGCCCCATGACCGCATCCGTCCACTTCCGGTACAAACGGTTCCGGCTTTTTCGCATGCGTCGCTGCCTCACCTGTGTCATCCAAAGCGAGACAAGCGGCAAAAGAACCACCAGGAAAAACAGATACAAAGCCATCCAAAGGGCAAACGAAAGGTCGAACGTTCCCAAGGCCGCAACGGCCAACCCGTAAATCACCACCGCGGTCACCGTCGGGAAAATCGTCCTCACATACACATCCTGCAATTGTTCGATGTCGTCGGCAAGCGTGCCCAACATATCCCCCGTCCGGTAACGGGAGCGAAGGAAGAGTGCCTGCGGTTCCAAGATCCGGTACAAACGGACACGCATCTTGGCCAATATGCGCAACACCATCTCATGGCTGATCAACCGCTCCGCATAATGGAGCACCGCCCGCCCGATCCCAAACGTCCGGACCAAGACGATCGACACATAAACCATGAGAATGTTTTCCGGACGAAGCGCCGATTTGGAAATCAAAAAACCGGAAGTAAACATCAGGGCCGCCGCACAACCGGCCGTCAAAATCCCCAATCCAATGACCAGCAAAAACCGCAGGCGGTGAGACCGGAGATAAACGAAAATCCATTGTTCCTTTTTCATGCCAATCCTTCCTTTTGCGCTTGAAACAGCTGATAATACAAGCCTTTTTGCGCCAGCAGCTCCTCATGGGTTCCGGTTTCAACCACTTTCCCCTTGTCCAGCACCAACACCACATCCATGTGCGGCATCCAGTGCAACCGGTGCGTGGCCAGGAAGACGAGTTTGTTTTCAAACAAACGAAGCATCGTTTCTTTCAGTTCATACTCGGTCTCCACGTCCAAATGCGCCGTCGGTTCATCCAACAGCACCACGGGGCGGTCGCATAAAAAAGCCCGGGCCAGCGCCACCCGCTGTTCCTGGCCGCCGCTTAACGATCTGCCGCCGTTTCCGACGATTTGATCCAATCCGCCGGGCAATGTTTGAATCAGTTTGGTGAGGCCGGCGGACGCCGCTGCTTTTTCCACTTCTTCCCGGATGGCATCCGGCTTGTAAAAACGGATGTTTTCTTCCAAAGTGGCACTGAACAAATACGGATGTTGCGGGATGTACGTCGTTTGCCCGCGCCAACTTTCTTCCATCAAGGACGAAAGCTTTATCCCGTTGATGCAAACCGAACCGGATTCCGGCCGCTTAAAGCCGGCCAGCACATCAATCAATGTCGATTTGCCGGCTCCGCTCTCCCCGACGATCCCCACCTTTTTCAACCCCCGGATCGCAAACGACACCTTTTTTAAAGAAGCCGTTCCTTTTTCTTCATGGCGAACCACAAGCGAAGTAAGCGACAAGGTGCTTTCCCCGTCCCAGGCAAACGAAGCAGGGAGCATGGCGGTGACGGGTTCTTCTTTTTGCCCGATGATCCGGAAAATCGCTTCTCCCGCTTCTTTCCCGTCCAATGTGGCGTGGTAATCCGCTCCCACCATCCGGACCGGCAAGAAATACTCCGGCGCCAAAATCAGAATGGCAAGTGCCGTTGCCAACGGCATGTGTCCTTTGATCAGTTGCAGCCCCAGATGCACTGCCACCGAGGCCACGGAAAGCATGGTGAAAAACTCCAGCGCAAACGAGGACAAGAAAGCAACGCGCAGGGTGCGCATGGTGGCTTCCCGGTACTGGTTGCTCACCCTTTCCATCGTGTGGCCGTGCGCCCGGCTCCGCCCGAGGAATTTCAATGTTTCCAGCCCGCGCAGCGAATCGACAAAATGATTGGATAAAACCCGAAACGAGGCCAGCTGTTTTTGTGTATGCTTTTGCGCCGCCAAACCGACCAGAATCAAAAACACGATTAAGACGGGCAGGGTCACGGTCAAAATCAGACCGGAGGTCACATCCAGCGTGTACACATAAACCAGCAGGAGGGCCGGAGTCACGGCAACGGAAATCATACGGGGGAAAAACAGTTCCAAATACGTGCGAAATTGCGTGACGCCTTCCAACACCAGCGTCACCAGGTTCCCCGTCCCTTCCCGTTTGGCAAAGCGCGGTCCGTTTTGCACCAGCTTTTTCAGGAGTTGTTTTCGCACCCCGGCACCCGTCCGCTCCGCAAAGCGGGAGGCTTCTTGATCCGTCAGAAACTGCATCCCGTGGCGCAGAAGGAAAAACAACAAAAACAGTCCCATGGCACCGGCGTGTTCAACCGGCGGCTCCCCGGCAAACAACGACGAAATCACACCGGAAAGCCACTTCGCCGCCAGGATGATCGCGACACTTTGAATGACGGTCATGATGAAAAGCTTCAAGAGGAAGCCCTTCACCCCTTGAAGCTTCAACCAACTGCGGTTCATCAATATTCCAAGTGCTCCTTTTCAGACAATCTTTTGCGGAAAATGTAGTAGTTCCAAATTTGGTACCCCAACACAAAAGGCAACAGCGTCAAAGCCACGATCGTCATCACTTTCAGCGAATACGGCCCCGAAGCCGCGTTATAAACCGTCAGGTTATAAGCTTGGTCGATGGAACTGATCATCACACGGGGGAACATGCCCGTAAAGACCGAGGCAATCGCGAGGGTGATCACCGTGCCCATCATGCCGAAAGCCCAGCCGTCTTTTTTCTTTGAAATCATCGCTCCGGACACCAGGAAAGCCACCGTTCCCAACAGGAACGTCACGGTCAAAATGTTCCCGCGCACGTTAAACAAATCGGTTTTCAGGAAAGTCAAGGCCCCAAACGCCACCAGCAGCACGGCCAGCGGAACCAACAGGCGTTTGGCCAATTTCCTTGCCCGTTCCCGTAAATCCCCCGTCGTCTTCAGCGTGGCAAACAGGAGCCCGTGCACGAGGCATAAAACAGTAACCGTCACGCCGCCGGTCACGGTGTACAAGTTTACCATGTCAAACAGCCCGGCATTCAATTCCATTTGACGGTCCACGGGCAACCCCTGGATCAAACCGGCAAACAAAACCCCGAGCAAAAACGGCGGCAACAAACTCCCCCAAAAAATCACTTCATCCCAAGTCTTTTTCCACTTTTCGCTGCTTACTTTTCCGCGGAACTCAAAGGAAACGCCCCGTCCGATCAAAGCCAGAAGCACAATCACCAGCGGCAAATAATAACCGCTGAAGAGCGTGGCATACCAGTGCGGAAATGCGGCAAACATCGCACCGCCGGCAGTCAGGAGCCACACCTCATTCGCATCCCAGAACGGGCCGATGGCGTTGATCAAAACCCGGCGTTCTCCGTCCGTCCGGGCCAGAAACTTCGTCGACATCCCGATCCCAAAGTCAAATCCCTCCAAAAAGAAGAACCCGACAAAGAGCACGGCCACCAACACAAACCACAATTCATTGAGATACAGCATGGCGTTGTCCCCCCATTTCAAACGGGTCTTCCGACCGGACATCCTCTTCTACGGCTGCATACGGTCCTTTTTTAATGACCCGGACAAACAAGTAAGCCATCACCATCGCCAAGATCGTGTAAATCGCCGTGAAAGCGGTGAGCGAAAACAGCACTTCCCCTGCCGTCACGCCCGGCGAAACACTGTCTGCGGTGGTCATGTGCCCGAAAACCGTCCACGGCTGGCGGCCGATCTCGGTCATGATCCATCCCGAAGCATTGGCGATATGCGGAAGCGAAATGGCAAAGACCATGATACGGTAAAACCACGGTTTCACATCCGGCATTTTTTTGCGCAAAACCAAGTAAGTTCCGTACATTCCCAACAGGATCATCGCCACGCCGGCCCCCACCATGATCCGGAAGCTCCAGAACGTGGTTCTCACCGGCGGAATATAATCTCCCTCTCCATACGTCTGCTCATATTTTTGCTGCAGTTCCTTTATGCCCTCCACCGAGCCGGAGAACTTGCTGTAAGTCAAATAGCTGAGCAGATACGGAATTTTAAATTCATATTTATTCTCCATCGTTTCCGGATTGATGACGGCAAAAACCGTCCACGGCGCAGGATCTTCACTGGTCTCCCACAACCCTTCACTGGCCGCCATTTTCATGGGCTGGGTATGCATCAGGTACTGCGCTTGCTGATGTCCGAATATTGCCACCAGGAAAGATGAGATGAGTGCAACGACAATTCCGATGTGAAAAGATTTTTTAAAGAATGGGACATCTTGTTTTTTAAGCAGTTTGTAAGCACTGACCCCGGTCACCAAAAACGCCCCGGTTGCCAACGCCCCGAGCACCGTGTGCGGGAACTCCACCCACAATTGCCCGTTTGTGATCAGGGCGAGAAAATCGTTCATTTCAGCGCGGCCTTGATTGATGGTAAACCCGACCGGATGTTGCATGAACGAGTTGGCCGCCAAAATCCAAAACGCCGACAGCGTCGTCCCGATAAACACCAGCCAGATGCAAGCCAAATGCAACTTCTTGGACAGCCGGTCCCAACCAAAAATCCAAAGCCCGATAAACGTCGACTCCATAAAGAAAGCCAACAACGCTTCAATGGCAAGTGGCGCACCAAACACATCCCCGACAAACCGGGAGTAATCCGACCAGTTCATCCCAAACTGAAACTCCTGGATGATCCCGGTCACCACACCGACGGCAAAATTGATCAAAAACAGCTTTCCCCAAAACTTTGCCATTTTTTTGTACTCTTCTTTGCCTTTGACAACGTACATCGTCTCCATCACGGCAATCAAAAACACCAAACCGATGGACAATGGCACAAAGATAAAGTGATAAATCGTCGTCACGGCAAATTGAATTCGTGACAAAGTGAGCAAATCCATTTGCTTCTCTCCACCTTTCCCGCCAATTTGCCAATCACGTTGGCTTTAATCCTTCTCACCTTTATTATGGCATGAAGCGCTGCCAATTTTTGCGGGCGAGTATGGCTTTTTTGTGAAAAAAATCACATAATCACCCAAAGAATAAATCCAGTTTTACAGCCCGGAATTCAAGTGAATATCCTGATTTGAAATCATACATCCCCCATAATCCTTTTCCGGATGAAAACGCACGAGAATGATCATTCATTAACAAAATGAAATATCAGGAAAGCGAAGGAACAACATAGAAAAAACCTTCTCATCACCGGAGAAGGTGGAAACCGTTTCTCTGCTTCATATTCCGGTCATAGGTTCTCATGGACATCACGTTTATCGGTGTCCACCACGTAAACGATCGGCAGCAAATCTCGAGTTTTGAATCCCTTACAGGAAATATTTCTTAGTTACGTATACAAAACAGTCCGTATGCACAAGTATACTTATTTTCAATCTTTACAATGGGGAAACACACAAAAGAGATATAATGTTTTTGATATTTAATCTCTTTCTCGTCTCAAAACATTGCTATTTTTTTACTCAGGAAATTAGCTATCTGGACTAAGTCATGGTAAAATAGACCAGAACTTATTTCTTTATTGTTTTCTTTTATTATGATTTCGCCTGAAGGAATTTTAATATATAATTCTCTGCTTTGTTCAACTGAGCTTTTTCCTTTTCAATAAACAATTCCTCGGCTCTTGCAGCAGCAACTGACTGTTTGGCCTCAACAATACTATTTTTCGCTTCTTGCTTCTCCTTTTCGGAAGTAGAACAATCCACTCCTGTGTGATCTTCTTCTCTATTTTCACTCAGATTGTTTTTCAGCAATGACTTCAATGGTCTCTGTTTTGCCAACATTTTTTCGATTTTTGCTTTTGTACCGGGGTGATTCGTTGTACCAATAGTGATAGAAAGTAGATTTTCTTCCCTCAAGTCAAAAGGATCCTCATTTACATGAATAACAGCCGTATTACGATCATCTCCCGCAATAACACGATGCATCATACAGAGGGGGGAGTCGCTTGTTTTTCCTGATTTTGTATTTATAATACAAAATTTGCCGCCAGGCCGATGGACCCTCCATCTCCCTGGAAAAGCGTCAACTTTTTCAAAATTGTGAGTATCAATGTACACGAACTTTTTTTCGTCGTGATAATAGCAAACAATTTCAGTCAGTCCACACTCTAAATGACGATACTCATTTTCCATTTTTTTACTCCTCCTTTATCTATGTTTATACACCATCCTGATTTGGAAATCCTTCAAAACAATGGAGATTTTACTTTACAAATATTCAGACTGACAGATGCATAATCCAACCACATTGTAGATACAATGTGTATACAAGACATCCCGGAGGTGATAAAATGAAAGAGAAGGAATATCAAGGAGGAATCCTGAGGATGACGACACAAGTCCGGAAATGGGGAAACAGCCTGGCCATTCGGATCCCCAGTCATATTGCCGAGATGTTGTCCATCAAGCAAGGCTCCGAATTGGAAATGAAAGTGGAAAACCAAGAGATCAAGTTGGTTCCAAAGAAGAAAAAACCCACATTGGATGAACTTCTGGCCAAAGTCACGCCGGAAAACCGCCATGAAGAAATTCAGCTTGGAACCGAAGGGAATGAGCTCATTTAATGGCCGTACCGGATCGTGGGGATCTTGTTTATGTCAGCTTCCATCCGCAAGCCGGGCATGAACAGGCCGGAAGACGCCCCGCCATTGTCTTATCCCCCCAATCATTCAACGCCGTGACCAAATTCGCTGTGGTCTGCCCCATTACCAGCAAAGAAAAAGGCTACCCGTTTGAAGTGAAATTGCCCGACGGTCTGCCCATTCAAGGCGTCATTCTGGCGGACCAAGTCAAAAGCCTGGATTGGCGGGCACGGCAATTTATGATCAAAGGCCGGGCACCCGAAAACGTGGTTGCCGATTGCATTGAATTAATCCATACGTTTTTGTCATAACCGGTAAGAAAAGCCTGTTCTTTTTCTCTCAAGCCAATTTAACAAATGAAATTATCGCGAGACGATCTCAAGGATGGTCTCTTATTTTTTGGCTAAAAAACCGGTTGAAATGCTCCCCCGGGTTGTTTACAACTGCACCTCTGTTTCAAGCAGGAAAAGAACATGACGGATCGAATATTCTCTCCGATATAACAACATTTCATTTTAAATATAGAAGGAGATGACGCTGATGAAAAAGAATTTTGGTTGGAATGTCAAAGCAAAACCGCTGCCCAAACAGAATTATTTCACCCGATCGGATTTAAACCCGCGGGGATGGGTGAATGCCAAAAAGGACGAAAATTTGACCGGCTGGACTAATCATGAGAACTGGAATGGGTCTCCTTGGTTAAAGGAACGGTAATTCTTTGATATGGTAATAGAGGGAAGAATATTTATACATATGAGGTGATCTTTGATATGCCCTCTGTAACCAGTATGAGGAATGCGATGTTATGGGAGAATGAGACATGGCAACGGAAACACACAAAGGAAATCGCCGCGCTCCGGGAACGGGACCCTTCCCGCTTTACCAAAATCAAGGGCGAATTTTACTGTTTCGGTTGCTGGAAGCGCTACATCCAAGAGCACGCAACGCCGCCTTCGCGCTCAGAGCTTCCCAAAGTGAGCCATTATCACTTTAAAAAAAGCAAAGAACATCATTTCCGGCTCCGCCCCAATCAAAAACACATCCCCGGATGCGTTTTCCGGGACGCCGGCTATCTTCGCGAAGTGGCCCAAAGGCACGGATTAACCGTTCTCCATGATCAAGTGATTTGTCTGCCGGACTTGGAAAAAAGCCTGCATTTGGACACACCGGCCCGTTCCCCGGAATCCAAACCGGCTGCCGGCAAAACTGATAGACGGTCTTTTCTGTTTCAAGAACTGTTTGACGGGATGCAGGACGATTGGGTTCACCAACGGGTTCAAGCGGACGGAAAAACCACCGATTTGGGGCAAATCTTGTACTCTCATGAATCGGCACACCAGGCAACCGGCCAATCCGCCATCATCACCGGTGTGGTGCAAAACCTCTCGTTGAACCGGCACCACGGCGTGGAACTGACTTTGGGTCCTGAAGGGAATTTCAAGGTCACGGTTTCCCCGGGGCACCTGTATGACCGGGATTTCCTCTCCCCGCTTTTGGGAAGAAAAATTGCGATCTACGGCAAGGTAACCCAAACAGAAGCTCAGCCTCCCGGAATGGAACTGATCTCCATGGAGAAGCAATTGGTTTTTTTGGATCTGGACGAAAAACCTTTTCCCGCGTTTGATCTTCCGAAGATCAAAGATCAACGCTTGCACGACACCATCCATCAGGTGCTGTCCCGTTACCACGCCCAACCGCTGGCACCAGAGGATTTCCCTTTCCGGTTTCAAACCGGACTGATTCAGCAACGCGAAGAACAACGGGAGCAACTGGAAGAAAAATATGATCGACTGAAGCAGCAAGCCGAAGACTTGCAACAACAACAAACCGATTTATTGCAACAACAATCTGAATATGAGGAACAGAAAGAGAAATATGCACAAGAGAAAAGCACCAAAGAAGCGGTTGAAAACCAGCTGAAAAAAGAAATCCGGCAACTCAGCGGATTTTTCAAACGCCTGTTTCGTTCCGGCAAACTGAAACAAAAGCAACAGGAACTCATCGCCGTCCAAACGGAACTCCAATACTTGACGCGCCAAATTTACGAAACCCGATCCAAAATCCAGAAGCTGGCCGATGAACAAAAAAAGATCCATCGGGAAATGGAAACGCTGAAGGCGGAGATGGAAAAAATCCAATCGGAAATGGAATCCGTGAAAAGCTCGCTGGGTCTGTTGCGTCAACATGATGAACTCGTCCGCTCTTGGCAAAAGGTCGCAAATCATGCTGAGCACTCATATCTCTTTTCATCCCATACCCGTGGCTTTCATCTTTGCCTGAACATCTCGCGGGACCCGGACAATGCCCGTTTTGTTCATGTGCAATCCTGCCTTCAGCCTTATGAAAGCGAAGGAACCGAAAAACGGTTGATGCAACCCTTCGCAAAACAAGAAATCCATCTCGAACCGGATCTTCTCAAACCATATGGAAAACTGTTCAATCAATTGAAAGCATGGATTGCCAGCCAAACCGAAAACCTTGAGGGGGAAATGGCCACCACCCCCGTATAACCCAAAAAAGCCGGGCTTTGTACAGCCTGGCTTTTTTCTGTGCGTGACCAATCAGCGCGTCTGTTTCAATTTTCAGTAAATGATTGGTATGATGGAAGCAAAAATATCTTCATTCCGGAAACGGAGGTTTTTATGATAGGTAGAAAAGATTATTACCATGCACCGGATGCACCAAAGCCCAATTCGATCGTTCCGGCGGCTTCCGCCGTTGTCTTGAATTACGATGGAAAGATCTTGCTGCACAAGCGAAAAGACAACGCCTTGTGGTCCCTCCCGGTAGGAGCCATGGAACTGGGGGAATCCATTGAAGAAACCATTATTCGCGAAGTCAAAGAGGAAACCGGATTGGATATCAAGGTGGAAAAATTGATCGGGATTTATACAGATCCGGGCCATCGCATCGCTTATGATGACGGCGAGGTCCGGCAACAGTTTTCCATTTGCTTTGAATGCAAAGTTACCGGCGGAGAATTGTCCGTAAGTGAAGAATCTCATCAAGTCGGCTTTTTCGGTGTTGAAGAAATTGAACAACTGGATATGCACCCTGCGCAAAGAGTCCGGATCAACGATCATCTTAAGCAACAGGACAGGGCATTCATTCGATAAATTGAACCCCGGCCGACATCTGCCAGGGTTTTTTAATTTCCATCCTCTTCATGAGGTGTCCTCTATTCTTTTGAGGAAACTCCAAACAGCTCTTGCTTTTCTTCCAACGGTTTCAGGAGCGTTTGCCCCAACCCCCAAGCAGTTTTGTAACCAAATCCCATGAGAGCACCGTATGCCATCAACTGCCAAATCCAATGTTGTTCTTCTTTTTCCAATGCCTTCATACTCATGGCCATTTTACCTTTGAATCCAACGAGGTTAAATTTCCCGAAAGATACCCGCTGCGTCAAGACGGACAAATACTCGACCCGGATTTTCCGGATTAACGATTCCAGTTCTCCCCACTCCGTTTCTTTCCCGGTACAAAGTTGATATGCCTTGGCAGCACTCGAAAAAAGGCGCTTCAGTTCCGGAAGCGGATAATAATTTCCCCGTTGATAAAAGGTTGTCGGAGTCAAAAAGTGCAAGGTGAAACCGGGTGAAAACGTTTCTGAAATCCGGGCGGGAGAAAAAGTTTGGCAACGATGTCCTACAATTACCCCCTTCCAGTCGATCAGATCCATTTCCGCCCCGGCCCGCAGCTGGCGCTGAAGACAGGAAACAACATTGGGATCCGGGGTATTGACCCACACCTCCCCTTTTTGCGGCATCAATCTTGTCGAAAAAGCCTGCCGCTCCTTCCGGTCATGCAAATGCTGTGACAATGCGGGCGATTCCTGCTGAATCGATCGCAGGATAAATGCATGAAACCGCTTGGACAAAACCCCGACGCCATCGCCTTCGTAAGATGTATTTACTTTGAAGCGCAACCGGTACATGTCGTCCTCCTTATTTTTTTGTCTGTGTGTCTGAGTCTCTTTACCGTAACGGGCCGCTGCTTAAGCGCCTTCAATTTGGACAATTCCGTTTAAAAAGGCTATTCTCTTTTCCTTTTCCCTCCCGATACAAGCACCATTTTGTTTAAGGTATACAGCATGGGCGATGGTGCTTATGATCTTGGTATCACTCCAATGACAAAAGATGAACTGCAACTTGTCAAGACCAATATGCATGAATGGGTCAATCATACGGCGGAAGACAGGGATGGTGGTTGGAGATGGAAGATTTGTATGAAGGATGATATTTCATCATGGATATGAAAGAAGCAATGAAAGCCTATTTTGCAAGACGCAAGGCGGCATATGATCAGGGGGCAGCCTTTTTATTCAAAACGCCCCGTCTGGCGGAAGTTGGCCTTTTGATTTATGAAGGTTAAGAAGAGGGCTGTATTTCTTGGAAGCCGGTGTTGCCCCGGATCGAATTGAGCGGTTTTGCATATATACAAAAAGGTTACAAAGAAAATCACCCTCAATTGGAACACATCCCGTTGGGAATGGAAGAACACGGCCGGATCGTGGTGGTGAACAAACAACACGGAACCGTCCGATGGGAAGACTTCGAGCGTAAATCATTTTCGTTTTTAGCTGTTGATATCCCTTCGCTCATTTCCCAGTTGAATCTGCGAGAATAAAAGACTCGTTTCATTCAGGCCTGAGGAATGGCTCAGGCTTTTTTATTGGCATTTTCCCCATTTAATCTTTACAGATTTTATTCATGCTTTATATAATTCTATAGAAACAGAATTTTTCATACAGAGGGGACTAATTTTTTATCATCCTAAAAAACTTTGAGAGCAAAGGCTCTCTCAGCAATCCGCAAGGTGGTTCGTTGATTAAAAATTAAATGCGAGTGGTATAATGCCAAGTTTCATACCTTTGATGACCGTGCGACACGAAATCTTGGTGGAAGGGGGTCCCCTTTGCGATAAAGGAGAGGTTTTCGTTGAAAAAGTATGTATTCACATCGATTTTGTTGTTTCTGTTCAGCATCGTTGCAGGATTTCTTTTGGGAACCAACTTATGGTTCATCAAAGATCACATCCCCAAGGCTGAAGCTGCCATCGTTGTTTCTCTTTTGAACATTTGCGTCACCCTGCTTGCTTTGGTGGCCATGCTTGTCCGGATACAACCCGGAAACCAAAAGGCCGAGCCGGTTTCCGCCGGAAAGCACAGATCTTCTGTACAAGATCAAATCCTGGAAAAGCGGATGAGATTGTATCAGGAACTGATCATGAAAATAAAAAAGTACCAAAAATACTATTTTGATCTTCTCTCCACTCCCCAATACAGTGAAGAGAAATTTAACGAAAAGAAAAGTTTCCAGAAATATGATGAGCTGCACAAATGGTTGAAGCAATTCCATGACCAAAACAAATTGTTTCTCAGCAAAGACATGAGCGACCTGATTTATTATTATCTCATCGCAGCCAATCTCGACCCGGAGGATGACCATCACTTGTATTCGGCCCATGCGGTTTATCATCAAGTGGTTCAATTTACGGCCCATCCCCGTACGGTCAAAAAAATACATAAAGCACATCCATCCTGGTCGCCGGATTATATCAAGAGCATCGGGCGGGATCCCTTGACATTTGGCCTTCTCATCAAGGAGCTGCCGGATAAATGGGTCCAAAAACGATTCAAATCGGACCTCGGCCAAAAACAAAACCGAATCGCCCTGTCCATTCTGCATTTCATCGGGCATTTAACCGAATCGGACGGGTACAAACTGCAGTCGGATCTGGCATATTTCAAACGGCTGAATCAACTCAGCTTTCATTTGACCCAATTGATCAGCAACGAATTAAATCTGGAATCCCTTGAGGAAGAGATCAACATTTTTTCAAAAACCAACCCCATGGTGCCATCCTAGCGAACAGTTCATTGGATCCGAATGGCGGGAAACCATCCGGATCCATAAAAGTATGAACATTTCCATTTAGTTACTAAAGCCCCTTTCTTTTTTTATTTTTTCAGTTTATACTTTTCTTATCATTTCGCTTGATACAATCAAGTTGTAACAAAAGGACTCCGTGAAACGACAGTTTCCGTTTTTTCTCTTTCTTTACATAATTACACGGATTGAATCCTGAAAGACACCGGTTTCACGAGTCCCCACATGATCGTTCAAGCTTGGGAGTGAAAATGCATGAGTCAAAATGAAAACCAGAATCCATCCAGCGAACAAAACGCGCAAGTAATTGACCTGAGCAAAAAGCGGGAGCAACTCGGCGCCGACGAAGGAATCAAATGGTTGCGCCGGGCGGCTCACTCCGGAGACATTTGGTCGATGACCGAGTTGGCTTATCTTATGTTGACCGGCACAAAAGTGGCGCAAGATTTGGAAGAGGGCGAAAAATGGCTGAGAAAAGCAGCGGATGCCGGCGACCGGTGGGCCATGATGGAATTGGGTTACCGTTTGTTGGTTGGTGAAGGGCTGGCCAAAGATGCCGAAGAAGGAGAAAGGTGGCTGCGAAAGTCAGCGGAAGCCAACTATCCGGTGGCCATGAGAATCTTGGGTTACCGTTTGCTTGAAGGAGACGGATTGGAGAAAAACCCCGAGGAAGGGGAAATGTGGCTGAGAAGAGCCGCAGAAGCCGGAGAATCCGTGGCCATGAGGGTTTTGGGTTACCGTTTGTTGAATGGACAAGGTCTGGAGCAAAATATCGAAGAAGGAGAAATCTGGCTGCAAAAAGCGGCGGAAGCCGGAGAAGTCATCGCCATGCGTGAATGGGGAAACTATTTGATTCACGGCCTCTCCAACCCACCGAAAAATTAAGGGTTTGAACAGCCGGCAGATCTTTCCCGAAACCAACGGGCAAGATCTGCTTTTTCTTCTTCCATCGTTTTATCTTGATTCCACCTTCCGGTCATTGCGGTAAAACTCATGAAACAGCTTGATCAACGCCCTTTTTTCAATCCGGGATACATAAGAACGGGAAATCCCCAGCTCCTTTGCAATCTCCCGCTGTGTCTTTTCTTTTTCACCCCCCAGCCCGAATCTCGCCCGGATCACCTCTTGTTCCCGGTGATCGAGTATATGAATGTGCTGATAAATATTGCGCCGTTCAATCTGCATCTCCACTTGTTTGACCACATCATCCGCTCTCGTTCCGAGAATATCAATCAAGGTGATTTCATTTCCCTCTTTGTCCGTTCCAATGGGGTCATGCAAGGAAACATCTTTCCGGGACTTTTTTAATGAACGCAAATACATCAGAATTTCATTTTCCACACACCGTGCCGCATAAGTCGCCAATTTTGTCCCTTTTCCCATCTGATACGATTCAATCGCTTTAATCAAACCAATCGTTCCGATCGAAATCAAATCTTCATTGTCTTCTCCCGTATTTTCAAACTTTTTCACAATATGTGCAACCAGACGCAGGTTATGCTCAATCAGCTTATTGCGCGCTTTGGTGTCTCCCCGGGCCATCGCTTTTAATGCTTTTTCCTCTTCTTCCGATGAAAGCGGATGGGGAAAGGCATTATTTTTAATATACGAGACAAACGCAATGATCTCTTTCACCATGAAAGCCATCACCGTCAACATACCGGGCAATCTGTGACACCTCCATCCCACTGGTCAAAAGCCCATTCATCATCACCATATGCCCGACCGGGGCCGGGGGTGAATCTCATTTTTCAATTCATCCTTTTTATTTATATGCGGCATGGGCTTGGTTAAGCCGGATAGGGAAAAAACAAAAAAACCAGGGACAACAATCCCCTGGTTTTTCAAACCGCCGGATTGAAGCGGTCTCACGGCCCGTCGCTCCTTTTGATTCCTGCCAACTGCCACACCGGGTCAATTAAGCTTTTTTTATCATATTCCAAGTATTGGCGGGCATACATCCGCACGGGATCCCCGGAGTGGAAACGTTCATAAAGCTCTTGTCTGGAACCCAACGGACTGCCGATCAAGTCCCAGGCCAATTTGAACAGCCGGATCCGGCTGTCGGCATCAATGTTCGCCCCGCGATAATATTTGCGGATCAACCGGGCCGGACCCTCCTCGATTCGTTCCGCTTTGGAAGACAACTGCATCAATCCCCCGGCACCAATTTGCTGCAAAATTTCAATGGCCCGCGGATAATATCCCGCTCCCAAGTTCCTGGCGGTTTCAACCGGTGTCCAATCGGGAAGCCATGTTCCAAACGCATCCGGACGGGCCCTTGCTTCTGAAGCCTCCAAAAGGGCTTTGACCGTTTCGATTTGAATCACCAATTCCCCCAATTTCTCCTGCACATGCAGATACCGGTCGGCTCCGATCGCATCCGCTGTCGCAAAAGCAACTCCGGTCACAAATTCAAGCTTCACCAGCAAGCGGATGACGGTGGTGTGATGCGCCAGGCTGTTTGCCGTCTCATCCGTCCGCAATTTCCAAACCGCTTCCGGATGGTCGTGCAATAAAACGCGTTCCCACGGAACAAACGCATCGTCAAACAATAAAACGGCATCCATCTCGTCATACCGGGAACTGAGCGGGTGATCGGTGATTTGCCCGGACGAAAACGATTCCCGGCACACCATGTGAAGCCCCGGCGTGTTGGCCGGGACAATCATCACATGCGCATGTTCCAAATCCCCGTCATGAATACGGTGAAAAGGATAAACCAAGAAATCGTGAGCATAGGGAGCAGCGGTGGCAATCATCTTGGCCCCTCTCAAAATCACCCCGTCCCGCGTCTTTTTGACAATGCGCAACACGTTATCCCGATCGGTTTGCGCAGACGGCCCCTTGGAACGGTCTATCTGCGGGTCCAACAGGGCGGTCGTGACAAACCGGTGATGATCCCTGGCTTCTTCATAATATTTTTCGATTTTCTCCGCAAACCGCGGATCAAACGCCTGATACCTTTTCCGGGCCGCGTACCAGCCGGTGACCAGCGAACGGGCGTACTCCGAAAGCCGGCTCATCACTCCGTGCGTCATCCGGCCCCAAATTTCAAAAGCGCGGGTGCGCCGCTTCAGATCTTCCGCGCTTGAGGGTAACAAATAAGCATAATGTACATAAGCCCCGGTTTTGGGGCTTCGGAATCCGACGTGTTCCTGAATCTTGGGGTCATCGAGTGTGTCAAACAGGCGCTTCAATGTGTTGAGTGTGCCTTGAAAAGCCGGGTGGCCGGCGATCTTGTCCACCCGCTCCCCATCCAACCAAACCGCCCGTCCGTCCTGTAAGCTCTTGATAAACTGTTCGCCCAATCCGGTCATTCGTCTTCTCCTCCCCCATCCAAAAAGCTTGCGTGCAAAGGACGTCCGGCAAATTGAAATGATGGCAACCGGTTGTTTTCAAACAGACAGAGCACTGCCGGAGTTTTTTTGACATGAAAGACGTTTCGGGAGGTTTTCCATCTCCCGAAACGCCGGATATTCCGCCGACAAGAAAAAACAAAAGGCACTTTTCCCACAGCGGATGCCGCGAACAAAACACCTTCAGTGGTCTGATCAATTCACGGCTTATTCTCCTCCCTCATACCACAACTCCAAGGGCAAACCGAGCAGGGATTTTCCAATCCATTCGCGGGCAATATGATTGGACGGGCCCATGACAATGCCGGCGCGGGCATCCCGGAACAACCGCTCAATCACTCCTTTTTTATACCCGTAACCCCCGCTCACATTCATCGCCGCCTGGGTGGCTCTGCTTGCCACTTCCGCCGCATGGACTTTAAACTCCACCAGCGGGATCAAAAGCTCTGCTTGCGACCGGCCTTCCGCCTGAAGCGCATCCAGCTCGCGGGCCAAATGATTTTGCCAATGTTTGAGGCTTTCAAGCAAGATTTTCACATTCGCCAATTCCTGCCGGATCACCTGATAATCAGCCAGCCGCTTGTTAAAATCCCGATGGATGGTGCCTTTGGCATACCGGACGGTTTCTTCGAGTGCCGCTTCCGCCACCCCGACCCAAGCCGATCCCAAACCGATCAGGTAGACAGGCGACACACCGTTTTCAACGATTTCTTTTCCTTGTCCTTCTTCCCCCAAGCGGTCCCGGGCATGCATTCTTACGTTTTCATACCGAATGGGACCGCTGTGGTTTCCCCTGACTCCCAATGCATCCCAATGCCCCGCTTGAATCCCCGGATTTTTCCCGTCGATGATGAAAAAACTGATGTCCGTCGGTTTGCGGGCGCCGGGGGACCTGGTTTGAAAAACATAAAAATCGGCTTGTCCGGCACTGGTCGTAAACGATTTTTTCCGCATTCAAAATATATTCGTCGCCATCCCTTTCAGCCTCGCTCAAATTGAACCACCAATGGCCGCCGGTGGCTTTTTCGCTAGTGGAATAAGTTCCGATCAACCCGTGTTGAACCGGTTTGAGCCAACGACGCTTTTGATCGTCATTTCCATACAGGTGAATCGTTTGCGCAGCGCCCACATGCATCACGTAAACCAGTGCGGTGGAAGCGCACCCTTTGGCAATTTCCGCGGCGGCGATGGAAAAGGCCACATGGTTCAGGCCCAATCCGCCCCATTTTTCAGGGATGAGCACCCCGTTCCACCCGTGTTTGGCCAACGCTTGCAAATTCTCCCTCGGAAACACGCCTTCCCGGTCAATTTGTTCCGCCCGCGGTTTCACCACGGTTTCCACAATCTCCCGCACTTCCTCCCGGTATCTTTTTTCATCGGCCGCCTTGCCCATGTTTCACTCTCCCCCTTTAGGTGATCAGTCTGTCACCGGTTGTTCCAACAGCCGTTCTTTTTCGCGCACCAGCGGAATCACTTTTTCACCGAATAACGCCAAATCTTCCTCATAATGCAAAAATCCGGTCAAGATCAGGTTCACCCCGGCTTTTTTCAACGCAATGATCCGGTCGGCCACCTGCTCGGGCGTTCCGATCAATCCCGTCTTAAACCCGTCATTATACTGAACCAGATCCTCAAAACCGGAATTTGCCCACATCCCCTCTCTTTCGGGAGACGCTTTGCCGGCGAAACGGACCTGATCCCGGAACCCTTCCACCACTTTCGGATCGGCATGGGCCACGATCTCACGCAGCACTTGCTTTGCTTCTTCTTCGGTATCCCGGACGATGACAAACCCGTTCACGCCGAATTGAACCTTCCTCCCTTCCAAGGCGGCTAATTCCTTCACTTCATCAATCTGTTTCCGGATCCCCTCCAGGGTGTTCCCGTTCATGAAATACCAATCGGAAACCCGCGCCGCCATTTGCTTGGCCGCTTTGGAATTCCCCCCTTGAAAAACGGGCGGCAAAGTGGCGGGCTTGGGTTTGAGCGGCGCTTGCCAAATGCGGTAAAAAGCTCCCGTGAAGGTGGTTTCTTCCTGCGTCCACATGCTTCGGAGCACCCTGATGAACTCTTCGGACCGGCGATACCGCTCATCATGGTCCAGCCAGGGTTGCCCGTATTTGTGGAATTCATCTTTAAACCATCCGCTGACAATGTTCACCGCGGCCCGCCCGTTGCTGATCTGATCCAGGGTTGCGATCATCTTCGCCACCACGCCCGGGTGCCACAAGCCCGGCAGAATGGCCGTAATGAGCCGGATCTTTTGGGTGACGGCCGCCAATGCCGCCGCCAACGTGATCGCTTCCAATTGATTCTCCGCACCATAGCTGCCCACAAAACGGGTTTGCAGCAACGCATATTCAAATCCGGCCTGCTCGGCAATGCGGGCGTACCGGGCATTGGCTTCAAAAGACCAATCCGTTTTTTGCCGGATGTCGGAAATCACCAAGCCGCCGCTTACATTGGGAACCCAGTAGCAAACTTTAATGCCATCGCTTCTTCACCTCATCTCAACAAATTGGAACGAATCGCGAAGATATTGATGGAGTGTGGCCATCAGCATGCCCTTTCCGAATTTGACCCGGTCCTTCTCCCGGCATTTTCCGGATTGATAAACCTCGTCCAAAAACGAGACGATGGTTTTCCGGCGGGTCGCGATATCTTTCAAACCAAACCGGTACAGCGCATCATCAATCGTATTGTAAATGCCCCGGTTGATGCCGTATTGCCGGCGGCACCAGGCGGCAAACCGGTAATCCGGTTGATGCACGAGTGGCGGGCCGACGGGCACCGAGGGAGTTTTGGCAGATGGTAATTTCAATTTCCCGCGGCCCTCCTGTTCACTCCGGGCAAAAGGCGGTTTTTCTTGCCTGAATGCCACAAGACCTCTTCGATCAATTCCCGGAGTGCATCATTTAACCGCTGTTTCACTTCCTCTTCCAACACCAATTGCCCTCGTCTGTCTCGTTGCACCTGGGAGTCGATGACGTAAACGCCGCCCAAAATGTGCCTCGCTCCCAATACGGACAACACCGGTTTCAAAGCATAATCGATGGCCAATAAATGGTTGATGGTCCCACCGATAAAAACGAGAAGAATGATTTTTCCATGAAGCCCTTTTTGCGGCAACAAATCAAGATAGGTCTTGAGAATGCCGGTATAGGAAGCTTTATAAACCGGACTGGCGATGAGGACGGCATCCGCGTTTTCCACTTGGCGGTTGGCCTCTTGAATGGCTGGATGTTCAAAATCGGCCGTAATGAGCGCCTCCGCCGGCAGATCCGAAACGTGGATCCCCCCGACGTTCAACCCTCTTTCCTGCAAAAGGGGCCGGGCATGTTCAAGAATCCCGTTCAGCCTTGACGTTCTTGACGGACTTCCGGAGAGAATCAACACATCAGGCATAAAGCATCTCCTCTCTGTGGCATGGAATAAAAAAGGACACCCCGCCTGCGAGTACCCTCGCAAGCAAAGGTGCCTTCAGTTGACTGATCGGCAATGGAAACCCTGATATACACTCACAATTCCGATTTGATTACTCAAATTTAATATAGCACACCCTTCGGCGAAAGTAAAGAGAATATGAATCACATTTCCGCTTGGACCCGGACAAAAGAAAACCGCCTCCCCCTGAGGCGGTTCATCCGGTTCCACCGCTTTCCGGTCTTATCCGGTTGAGCGGCTTTTCCAATGCTTCTATTGGACCAGTTTCAAAGGAACAGAAATTTTCTTTTCCACCTTTTCTCCTTTCAATATTTTCGAAGCCGCCACCACCGCTTCTTTTCCGATCAATTCTGGCTGTTGGGCGATGGTGGCACCGAGTCTTCCGTCTTGGACCGCTTTGATGGCATCTTCATTACCGTCAAAACCGACCACCAAAATGTCCCTTCCCGAACTGTTGATGGCTTCAATGGCTCCCAGCGCCATTTCGTCATTTTGGGCGAACACGGCATCAATCTCTTTATGGCCCTGCAGCAGGTTTTCCATGACGTTTAATCCCTGGGTGCGGTCGAAGTTGGCCGTTTGCCGGGCAATCACATTCAAATTTTGGTCTGCGACGGAACGGAACCCTTGTCCCCGTTCACGCGCTGCCGATGCTCCCGGTGTCCCTTGCAATTCGACGACTTTAGCATCTTTTCCCAGCTGATCAATGATAAATTCCGCCGCCATTTTTCCTCCTTCGATATTGTCAGAGGCAATAAAGGACGCCACCTCTCCCTGATCGGCCGTCCGGTCCAGCGTGATGACCGGAATGCCAATGTGGTTGGCACTTTGCACGGCCGTCGACACAGCGGAAGAATCAGTCGGGTTGATCAAGAGAATATCCACGCCTTGTTGAATCAAATCCTCAATGTCATTGATTTGTTTGGCGGTGTCATCTTGTGCATCGACGGTGATCACTTCCATGTTTTTGCTTTTCGCTTCCTTTAAGACGCCCTCTTTCAAAGAGACAAAAAACGGGTTGTCCAATGTGGAAACGCTCAAACCGATTTTCACGTCGGCCAGATCTTTCTTTTTGGCAGGTTTGGCCCATTCCGGCGGTTCCAAGGAACAAGCCGATAAAACGAAAATGACAGAACACATCAACAGAAGATGAACCAGCTTCTTCATCACCGACACCCTCCTCATGATTTTTTCCGGTCAATCAAAACGGCAATCAAAATGACAATTCCTTTGACCACTTGTTGGTAGAAGGAAGAAACCCCCAGCAAATTGAGGCCGTTGTTCAAAGTCCCGATGATGAGGGCCCCCACCAACGTCCCGAAAATTCTTCCTTTCCCGCCGGCCAGACTGGTTCCGCCCAAAACCACCGCGGCAATGGCATCCATTTCGTAAGCCGTGCCGGCCGTCGGCTGAGCGGAATTCAAGCGGGAAGTCAGGATGGCTCCGGATATCGCCGCCATCATTCCGGCCAAGCTGTAAATCAAGCATTTCACCCGGTCCACTTTAATGCCGGAAACAAACGCCGCCGTTTCGTTCCCGCCGATGGCATATGTTTTTCTTCCAAATGACGTTTTGTGAAGGATAAACCACAGGATGATAAACGTGATCAGCATGGTGACGGCCGGAACCGGGATGCCGAAGAAATAGCCGCGGCCGAACAATTGAAAACTGTAGTGATCCCCCAAACCGGTAATCGGATTTCCGTTGGTGTAAACCAAGGTCAATCCCCGGTAAATGGTCATGGTGGCCAGCGTGGCAATAAAAGGCGCCACTTTTCCTTTGGTGATCAAAAGTCCGTTGACTGCTCCCATCAAAGCCCCGAGAAGCGCAGTGATGCATATGGACAGGATCGGGTCCAAACCGGATACGATCATGCCCGCCATCAACGCACTGGACAAAGCCAGGATGGAACCGACCGATAAATCAATACCGCCGGTTAAAATGACAAACGTCATACCAAAAGCAATGAGTGCATTAATCGAAATTTGTCTGAGCAAATTCAATAAGTTCAGCGGTTCGATAAATGACGGGTTTAAAACGGCAACCACCGCAAACAACAAAACAAACGCCAAAAAAGGACCCAATTTTTGCATGATGCCGGCACTTTTTTTACCGATCTGTTCCATGTTGATCCCCCCCTGTTGCCAAGACCATGATTTTTTCCTGCGTGGCTTCTTCGCGTCTTAGTTCCCCGGCCAGTTTGCCCTCGTGAATGACCAGAATCCGGTCGCTCATTCCCAAAACTTCCGGCAACTCGGAAGAGATCATCACAATGGCCATCCCTCTGTCCGTAAGTTCATTCATGAGGTGGTAAATCTCTTTTTTCGCCCCGACATCAATTCCGCGCGTCGGTTCATCCAGGATGAGCACTTTCGGAGCCGTCCCGATCCATTTGGCAAGAACCACTTTCTGCTGATTTCCCCCGGACAGGTTTCCGGTAAGTTCATCCACCGACGTGGTTTTCACTTTCAGGCGCTCCACCATCATTTGCACAAACATCTCTTCGTCTTTGGTTTTCATCCATCCATGGGGTGCAAAGCTTTTCAGATTGGCCAGGCTCATGTTTTCCCTGATCGAAAAATCCAGCAGCAACCCCTCATCCTTGCGGTTTTCCGTAATAAAACCGATGCCTTGGGAAACGGCATCACCGGGATGCTTGATGCGGACCTGTTGGCCGTCGATCCAAATTTCGCCTTCATCATACAAGTCGATCCCGAAAATCGCCCTCATGATCTCCGTCCTTCCCGATCCCATCAGACCGGCAATCCCCAAGATTTCACCGGAACGCACCGAAAAGCTGATGTCCCTGAACACATCCGGTCGCGTGAGATTTCGCACTTCCAGGACGACTTTCCCTGGTCTGGCCTTTCTTTCCGGAAACCATTCATCCAACTCCCGGCCCACCATTTTTTTCACGACTTCTTGCGGGTCGGTCTCTTGCACCGGCTTGGTGTCGATCGTTTTCCCGTCCCTCATCACCGTGATCCGGTCGCAGATGGTGAAAATCTCTTCCATGCGGTGAGAAATATACACAATGGAAACCCCGTCTTCTTTCAACGACCGCATCACCTGAAACAAGGACTCGATTTCCCGGTCCGTCAATGCCGATGTCGGCTCATCCATGATGATAACTTCGGCATCGGTCAGCAAAGCTTTGGCAATTTCAATCATTTGTTGCTCCCCGACCGAACATGTTCCGGCCTCCCGGTGAAAAGGAAGCGAGATTCCCAAACGGTCAAACACCTTTTTTGCCAGCGCTTTCATTTCTTCTGTTTTCAAAATCCCCAGCTTGTTGGTGATTTCTCTGCCGATGAATAAATTTTCCAAAACGGTCATGTCCGGCCAGATATTTAGTTCCTGATGAATAAAAGCAATCCCGTCATCTTCGGCTTCCTTGGGATTTTGGTACTGTTTTTCAACGCCGTTGATCAGGATGCGACCTTGGTCTTGCTTGTGAAGCCCCGTTAAAACATTCATCAGGGTCGATTTGCCGGCTCCGTTTTCCCCCATCAAGGCATGTACTTCTCCCGGAAGGAGGGTGAAACGGACTCCTTCCAGGACTTTGTTGGCGCCAAAGGATTTATAGATATCGAGCATTTCAATTTGCATCATGCATCCCCCCTTTTTTCAGAAAAAGACCCCTGCCTGCAAAATGCAATTGGAATAAGGCGTGGCTTCCCCTGTCCGGATGACGGCTTTGGCCTGCCTTGTCATCTGCTTGAATTCTTCATGTGGAACATAACTGATTTGATCCGGAAATTCCCGGGCCAAAAACGCATGTTGCTTTGCATTTCCGGCCACGATTTCTTCTGCGGCGATCACTTTCTCCACCACCATGTCCTCGTGAACCGCTTTCACGACGGCTTCAAATGACGGATTACCCACCGTGACGGCCAGATCAATTTTGGGAACGCCGGCGGGCACCGGCAGTCCCGCATCGGCAATCACAATTTGATCTGTATGCCCCAAATCGGACAAAACCTTGGAAATGGCGCTGTTGATGATTCCGTTTTTTTTCATCCTTCCCGACTCCTTTTCACTTCTTCTGCCGTCGGCATCCCGCCCTGAGCACCAAATTTCGTCACAGACAAAGCGGCGGCATGGTTGGCGAATTCAAGCGCTTCATAAACGGATTTTCCATTGGCAATTTGAACGGCGAATGCGGCGTTAAAGGTATCCCCGGCACCGGTTGTATCCACCACCGGCACGCTGATTCCCGGAACCAGCCATTCTCTCTCTCCGTCAAAAAAGCGGGCCCCTTCTTTGCCTTCCGTGATGATCAATTTGTTCGGATATCTTTTTAACACTTTGGAACGGTCTTCCCCGTCAAACAAGAGCTTGAATTCATGTTCATTGGGGGTGATGAACGAAGCCCTCTCAATCAATTCCCGGCTGATGGGCCGTGCCGGTGCGGGATTGAGCAGCAGCGGAACCCCCAGCTTGTCGCAAAGCTCCGCCGCAAATTCCACCGTCTCCATCGGAATTTCCAACTGAACCAGCACGATGTCCGCTTCACGAATCGCCGCTTCGGCTTTTTTCACATATTCCGGTGTGGTATGGTCATTGGCCCCTTTGACAACGACAATGCTGTTATCCCCTTCCGCCAAAGTGATATGTGCCGTCCCCGACCGGGTATGTGTAACCGGTTCCATATATTTCGTATTGACCCCGTTGGCTTTCAAATTCTCCAGGATGATCTCGCCGAAGTTGTCGTCCCCGACCCGCCCGATCATGGTCACATCGGCTCCGAGCCTTGCCGCGGCCACCGCCTGGTTGGCTCCCTTTCCGCCGGGAACGGTTTCAAATGAATTCCCCAATACCGTTTCGCCGGCCTGCGGACGCTTGTCCGCACTCACCACCAAGTCAATGGATGAACTGCCGATCACTGCAATTTTTGCCACGTTCCATCCCCTGCCTTTCTGGTTGTCTCTCTTTCCACAAAAGATACAGGCAAAATGATTTGCTTTTTCCGGATATCCGTTTGGCGGATTCTCTCCAACAACAATCGGGCCGCTTCCTTTCCCATTTCATAAGCGGGCTGTTGAATGGTGGATAAAGCGGGAAACAGAAACTTGCTCATCGGAATGTCATCAAAACCGATGATTTGTATCTCCTCCGGAATCTTCCTGCCCCGGAGCAACGCCTCCCGCAAAACAGCCGAGGCCACAATGTCATTGACGGCGATCACCCCGTCAGTGTCCGGATACAATTCAAACAGTTTCCCGGCGGTTTCCAAAGCCCCGTCAAAAGAAAAGGAAGTGTTTAACACCTGAAACTGCACTTGGGATTTCCCGAGCACTTCCAGCGCCGCAAAAAACCTTTCATACGCCGTCCGCACGTGTTTCGGGCCCCGAAGCAGCGTGATATTGCGGCTGCCCCTGTCCAGCAGGATTTGCGCGGCCAGCCGCCCTCCTTCCTTTTGATCCGAACATACAAACGGAAAGTCATGATGAATCCGGTCCAGCAAGACAACGGGAATGTTTAATTTTTCCCATTGTGAAATTTCTTCACTGCTGGTGCTGATCACGCCCAGTACGTTATGTTGGGTGAACGTTTCAATATATCGGACTTCCTTTTCTGCGTCCTCATCGCTGTTTCCGATAATCAAGCGGTATCCGTTTTGTTGCAGAACATCTTCAACCCCCCGGGCAATTTCCGGAAAAAAGGGGTTGGTGATATCCGGGATGATCAGCCCGATCAGCTTCGACTTTTGGAAATAAAGAGAACGGGCCACTTCATTCGGCAAATAATTCAATTTCGAAATGGCGGCTTCCACCAATTTTCTGGTCTCCTCCTGAACATACCCGTTCCGGTTGATCACCCGGGAAACGGTCGCTACCGACACCCCCGCTTCTTTCGCCACATCTTTGATCGTCGCCATTTCTCCCACCATTTTTCATTTAATGTGTAACCGTTTACATCATTATGTCACAAAAATGTTTAATTCACAAGATGAATGTTTTTCTGTTCAACTTAAAAAACAAACCAAAAAGCCGGCTTTTTTCGTCAGCCGGCCGTTATCGCCAAAATTTTCCATTTGCAATCCAAAAAAGAACCCGGTAAAATGAATTTTACCCTCATGCGCATTATATTTAAAATAAAAAAATACTACATATTAATTATAAAACATAAACCCATCCCTTGTCAATCTTTTTTTGAAAGGAGCGGAAGCATGGAAAATTCCAAACGGGTTTGGCAGGAGGAGCAAGAACGTGTCGACCGGGTGATCGATGAAATCGACGGACGCCTTTCTTCGCTTGAACAGCAAGCAAGCGAAGTCAAATCAGACATTGTGGATATACGCAAATACTTTTGGGATGATGTGCGGATCAATTTTGCCGACGAGGTCGAAACCACCGAAACCGTGGTCAGCATCAAGCAACAAGCCGAAGTTTTGGCGGAACGGGAGCGCCGCCACCGAACCGCGCAAAAACAAGTGCAGGTCTTAAAGAAAATGAAATCCTCCCCCTACTTCGGGCGGATTGATTTTACCGAACACGGGGAAGAAAAAGAGTCGATCTATCTGGGAATCGCCTCGCTGGTCGATGAGCAAAAGAATGAGTTTCTCATTTATGACTGGCGCGCCCCCGTCTGCAGCCTGTACTATGATTACCCGCCGGGTCCGGCCCGGTATGAGACGCCGGGCGGAACGGTCGAAGGAGTCATCGGTCTGAAACGCCAATTCCTGATAAAAAACGGAATCATTGAAAGCTTGTTTGACACCGGGATCACCATTGGCGATCAACTGTTGCAGGAAGTGCTCGGAAAAAGATCCGACTCCCAAATGAAAAACATCGTGGCCACCATTCAACGGGAACAAAACCGCATCATCCGCAATGAAAAAAGCCGGTTGGTCATCGTCCAGGGGGCGGCCGGAAGCGGAAAAACGTCGGCCGCTTTGCAACGGGTCGCCTATCTCCTTTACCGGTACCGGAATTCATTGAAAGCCGAAAATATCCTATTGTTTTCCCCCAATCCGATGTTTAACCGTTATGTCTCCACGGTTCTTCCGGAACTCGGGGAGGAAAACATGCAACAAACCACTTTTCAGGAGCTGTTGGAACATCAATTAAAAAATCTCTTGAAAGTGGAAGATCCGTTTTCACAAATCGAATATACCTTGACGGCCCATCAGGAAGACGGGTATGAGGCAAGGATTGCCGGCATCCGCTACAAAGCCTCCCGGGCATACATCCGGTTTCTGGACCGTTATCTGTCTTATCTCGGACAACATGGGGCGTTAATCTTCCGGGACATTCCGTTCCGGGGCGGCACGCTCATTCCGGCCGGGGAAATCAAAGCCCATTTTGCTTCCCTGGATTCGTCCATTCCGCTCACCCACCGGATCTCCCTGGTCAAAGACCGGCTGATGGCAGAATTGAAGAAACGGGCCCGGGAAGAAGTCAAAAAAGACTGGGTGGATGAAGAAATCCAGTGGATGAATCCGGCCGATTACATCCGCGCAGACCAAGCACTGCAAAAAGACAAACATTTCACTTCCGATACCTTTGACGATCTTGAAAGGGAACGGCATTGGCTGGCCAAAAAAGTGGTCCAAAAACACATCAAACCAGCTGTCCGTATGGTCAAAAAACTCCGGTTTCTGGACATTCCGGCCATCTACCGGCAACTGTTTGCCGATCCAAACCTGGCCCCAGATGCCCTCGGAGTCACGGACCTGCCGGAAACCTGGCCAGACATCTGCCGGCAAACGGTTGCCAAACTGGAGAAAAAGGAGCTTTTTTACGAAGACGCCACTCCCTTGCTCTATTTGAAAACCCGGCTCGAAGGATTGGAAACCAACCGGTCCATCCGCCATGTTTTTATTGATGAAGCGCAGGATTACTCGCCTTTTCAGTTTTTCTTTCTCAAGCGCTTGTTTCCGCGCAGCAAGATGACGATCCTCGGCGATTTCAACCAGGCTGTCTTTTCTCACACCCCGGTTCATCACAATATGGCCGAGTTGTCCTCGCTGTACGGAAAAGAGCAAACCGAATTGGTTGAATTGAAACGAAGTTACCGGTCCACCTTTCCGATCATCGAATTCACCCGCCACCTGGCGGAAAACAAAGAGGCCATCGAACCCTTTGAACGCCCGGGACTCAAACCGACCGTGACCGAAGTGCAAAACCGGAAGGAACTTCACAGCCGGATTCTCCGCCGCATCGAAATGTTGCAAAAAGACGGGCATGAAACGATTGTCGTCATATGCAAAACGGCCGCGGAAAGCCAAAAGGTTTTTGAGGCATTAAACAAAGCAACTGCCGGACCGGTGCAACGGATCACGAAAGAATCCGTCGAATTTCGCCCGGGCATCCTGGTCATTCCGGTTTATCTCGCCAAAGGCATTGAATTTGATGCCGTGATTCTTTATGACGCTTCCGGGAATCAATATCACCGGGAAAACGAGCGGAAATTATTGTACACCGCCTGCACCCGTGCCATGCATGCTTTGCACCTTTACTGCCTCGGCCAAATGAGTCCGTTTATTAAAGCAGCCCCCCGGAACACCTATATTTTGGAACATCAGTAAACAAAAAAGAGCGGGAACATACCGCTCTTTTTTTATTGCAGCATTTCTCTCAACCGGTGAATGTGATCGGGGCTTCCGCTGATAATGAGGCGGTCCCCGACTTCCAGCACGGTGTCCCCGTGAGGAAAGATGGCTTCATTTCCCCGCAGGATGCGGATAATCAACGTATCCCCCCAAAAAGTCAGGTCCCGGACCCGGGCCAAATGGTAACGGTGGTTCAACAGTTTCACTTCCATCAAATTTCCGTTATCATGATTCACCAGTTTAAACAAGCCCGGATGTTCAATCAAAATCTTGGTCAATGTTTGATTGGCAAAGAAGGTGGAGATAAGCTGGATTCCCAGATTGTTTAACGACTGCTGCAACTCTTTGCTTTCCACCCGGGCAATGATCCGTTCAACGCCTTGTTTCTTCGCCGCTTTGGCCAAATCCACGTTCCTTTCGTCATGTGGCGTGAACAAAACCATGATGTCGCATGAAAATCCGTTTTCCTTTTGCAGGTATTCCTCTTCGACCACCGGCAATTGAATGATCGGAAACGGACGCTGTTCTTCTTCCAGATTCGATTTATCCGCTCCATAAACCTTGACTTCATACCCGTCCCGGTGCAGATCCTGCGCCAGGGTCAACGTCGCGGCATTGATCCCCACCAGGGATACGGACGGGCGTTCCACCTCATCGGTGACATCCGGCAACAATTGTTGGAATATAATCGGCGGAATGATCACGGTGATGGACGCGGCCAAAATCAACGCCGTGTTCATGGTGTTGTTGATGATTCCGAGATCCATCCCGACCGCCGCGGCGGCAATGACCAAACTGATGGTGGATGTCAACAAAATCCCCGAACTGACGGACTCGCGCCAGGAAAACCACTTGCGGAAAATCAACACCAAAAGTCCTTTGGATAAGATAAAGGCAAGCAAAATGAGCGGAAACATGATCAAAGCGCGGGTATCTTGCACCAGCGAAACCAGGTCCAGCTTGGCACCCACCATCACAAAGAAAATCGGGATTAAAAAGCCAAACCCGAATGCATTCAATTGACTGACAAACTCTTCCCGCGGCCCCAACAGCGACACAATAACGCCCGCCAAAAAGGCTCCCAAAATATTTTCCGCCCCGACCGTTTCCGATAACGCGACAAAAAACATAATCAAGGCAAAGACGCCGCGTGTACCGATGGAAATCGTCTCTTTGGAGATGGATTCGGTCAGCCGGATGGGCTTTAATGCCTGGATAATGCGGTACACCGCAAAGAAAATCACAAAAAACAACAATAACAGCAGCACGCTGAAAAATCCTTTTTCCGACTTCAGTGCCGCATAAACCGCCAACAAAATCATGGTGATAAAGTCCGCAAACACCGCTGTCACCAGGATCGATTGTCCGAGCGGTTTTTTATTGATCCCTTTATCCTTCACCACCGGCAAGGTGACACTCAAAGAGATGGTGGAAATGATCAAAGTGATAAAGTAAGGATCTTTGATCAAGCCCGCAACATTAAAGATCCAACTGATCACAAAAGACAAAAGAAGAATGCTTATAAAACTGACCAGCCCGATCATGAGCGGATTTTCCCGGTTCTCTTTCTGTCCGCTTGTTTTCCCCGTGTTTAAAATCATATTAAAGTCAATTTCCAGTCCGCTTAAAAACATTAAAAAGATAATGCCAAGCGTGGATAACATTTCCAGCCAGGTGTCCTCAACCACCCATCCCAAGCCGCTTTTTCCCAGGATCAAACCCACCATGATTTCTGCGACTACGGCCGGAATTGCGTTCCATTTCAAGCGGTGCAATAAGATCGGAATCAAAAATGCGACGATGACCACAACCATGACTGAAATCAATGAATGATCCACTTCCATATTTTGTCCCCCCATCCATCACGGGTTTCAATTTCTAACTATAGACCCTGCCGGAACCTGAGAAGTTGCAAAGCACTTTCTTGCCCATCATAATGGTCTTTGAGATCCGTGACAAGTGCCGGTCCGTATAATTTTTATTTTGTTTCCGGCCGGCGAAGGTGAACCGATGTCCAATGCCATCTTTTTCATGATGATTGCAATTGCTTTCACAAACGTACTATAGTAGGTAAAGAATGAGTACGGAGCACCAAAGGAGAGAAAAAGGATGAATCAAACGTCGAACAAAACAGCGGACAATAGGAACCAAGGGGCCCTGATCGTCTCCTGCCCCGAAAAACAAGGAATCATTGCTGCAATTACGCATTTCCTTTATGAAAACGGAGCCAATATCTTGCACTCCGATCAATTTTCAACCAATCCGGAAAGCGGACAATTTTTTATGCGGGTCCAGTTTCAGATGGACAACCTGACCGGACGGCTCGCTGAACTCCGGCAACAATTTTTCTTGATTGCAGAGCCGTTTCGGATGGAATGGAAAATCACGCATCCGTCCGAAAGAAAAAGACTGGCGGTCTTCGTCTCGAAAGAAGACCACTGTCTGCGGGAACTGTTGTGGCGTTGGAGCATCAAAGAATTGAATGCCGATATTGTCATGGTGGTTTCCAATCACCCGGACATGGAACATCTGGTTACACCGCACAACATTCCTTATTATCATGTCCCGGTGACCAAAGAAAACCGTGAAGAAGCCGCAGACATCCATCTGGAACTGCTTGAAAAACACCAAGTGGATACTCTTATCCTTGCTCGTTATATGCAAATTATCCCTGGTAAAATCATCGACCGTTATCCGAATCAGATCATCAACATCCATCACTCGTTTTTGCCCGCTTTTATCGGGGGAAAACCGTATCACCAAGCGTTCAACCGCGGAGTGAAGCTCATCGGGGCCACCGCGCACTATGTCACGGAAGATTTGGATGAAGGCCCCATTATCGAACAAGATGTCAGCCGTGTCAATCACCGCCATCATGTCGCCGATTTAAAACGGATCGGCCGCGATCTGGAGCGGATCGTTCTGGCAAAGGCCGTCCAATGGCACATCAATGACCAGATTATCGTTCACAATCACAAAACCATTGTGTTTGAATAAAAAATCCCCTTGCCGGGGATTTTTTGCTTTATGCCCACAACTTCGGCAACTCTTCCACACTGACCACCACTCCCATGGCGGTCATGATCACGGCAACCAGGACACCAAACACCGTCAGCCAAAGCGGATGTCTGTATTCACCGACAATCTCCTTCCGGCGGGCGGCAAGCAGGATGATCGCCAGGGAAAGCGGCAGGATAAAACCGTTCAACGTCCCCACCAAAATCAATGTTTTCACCGGTTTTCCCACCACCACAAAAACCGCTGTGGACAACAAGATGAAACAAACGGTCCACCACCGGTGATGACGGTCGATCTTTTCATGCCAAGTGCGAATAAAGGAGACGGAAGTATACGCCGCTCCCACCACCGACGTAATGGCTGCCGCCCACATGACCAACCCGAACAATTGATAGCCCGTCTTTCCCGCGGCCAGCTGAAACACCGAAGCCGCCGGATTGCTTTCGCTCAAAGTCCCCCCCGCGGATACCACGCCCAATGTCGCCAAAAACAAGACCAAACGCATGACCGATGTGATAATGATTCCGGAAACCGAACTCCGGTTGGTTTCCGGCAATGCCTCCATTCCTTTCAATCCGGCATCCAAAAGGCGGTGCCCTCCCGCAAAGGTAATATATCCGCCAACCGATCCGCCGACCACGGTCACAATGGCCATAAAAAATGCATTCCACTTCCCGACGGGCACATCGGGGACCAACGAGCGCACCACGGCTTCACCCAGGGGAGGATGCGAATCCACCGCCACCCAGATGGTCAGCCCGATCATCACAAATCCCAACAGCACGGCAAACCGGTCCATCACTTTCCCGGCTTCTTTGGACAAAAAAATCATCACGGCAATCAATCCGCTGATGACCGCTCCCCATACCGCATCGACACCAAACAACACTTCAAACCCCAATCCGGCACCAGCCACATTGCCAATGTTAAAAGCCAATCCTCCCGACACCACCAAAAACGACAAAACATGACCGAGCCCCGGCCAGACTGCATGGGCAATATCCTGCGCCCGCCTCTTCGATACAACAATAAGCCGCCAAATATTTAATTGGGCTCCGATGTCAAGCAGAACGGACGCCAAGATCACAAAACCGAAACTGGCGCCAAATTACGGAAGTTTGTGTCAAAAATCCGGGCCCGACAGCGGAAGTGGCCATTAAAAATGCGGCTCCCATCAAAGATAACCAAACTTTTTTTCTGCACCGTACCAACCGCCTTTAATTGGAATGAATAAAAAAAGATTCCGTTTTTTAACAAGATATTTTCAATTCATTCTGTTTCTTTTTCATCCTAACATATTTCCGTTGTTATCAACCACACGCCTCCTGTTTTAAAAAACCACTTCTGAAAGATCATTCAGAAGTGGTTTTCATGTCAAGCCGTGCTGCTCACGCCGATTCCGGCCCTTTCGCGGTTCCCGTTCTTCTTCTTTTGGGCACTTCCTTGCGGAATGCCTTCAACAAGGAACCCGCCACGCCAATCAGGATAAAAGCAAATGGAAAAGCGGCAATAATCGATGCCATTTGCAATCCTTCCAATCCGCCGGAGTAAAGCAGGATCAAAGCCGAAGCGGAAATGATGAGTCCCCAAATCCATTTGATGGTGTTGGAAGGGTTTAAACTCCCGTCCGTTGTCTGCATTCCCAGCACAAACGTTGCCGAGTCGGCAGAAGTAATGAAAAACGTACTGATCAAAATCACGGCAAGTACAATCATGATTCCGCTCAACGGCAAATGGGAAAGCATCGAGAACAGAGCCACTTCGGTTCCTTGCTCGCTCATCTGTTCAAACAGCGGAATACCGTCCGACATTTCCATGTGAAGTCCGGTTCCCCCGAAAACGCTGAACCAAAATGCCCCGAAAAGGGTGGGCACCAAGAGAACACCGATCACAAATTCCCGCACTGTGCGCCCTTTTGAAATGCGGGCAATAAACGTTCCGACAAACGGAGCCCAAGCAATCCACCATGCCCAGTAAAAGATCGTCCAACTTTGAATCCATTCATTGGCCTGCGGATTAAACGGTCCCAAATAAAAACTCATCCGGGGCAACTCCTGGATATAGGCTCCCAGCGTGGAAGTGAACAAGTTCATGATAAACTTGGTCGGTCCCGTGAACAAAACAAAAAACATCAACAATACCGCAATCAGAATATTGATATTGCTCAAGTACTTAATCCCTTTATTCAATCCGGTGGTGGCCGAGAGAATAAACAAGCCGGTCACAATCACAATGGCAATGAATTGGGTGAGGATGTTATTTTCTAGCGGCGTCACAAAAGAAAGCCCCCCGCCGATCTGAATGGCCCCCAATCCCAAGGAAGTGGCCACACCGAACACCGTGGCATAAACGGAAATGATATCGATCGTTTTCCCGATCGGTCCCTTCACTTTCTCTTTCAACAGCGGATAAAAGGTGTGACTGATCAATCCCGGAGCATCTTTGCGAAAGTTTGCATAGGCAAGTGCCAATCCCAAAAGGGCATAAATTCCCCATGGATGCAATCCCCAATGGAAGAAGGAATAACGCATCGCATCATTGGCGGCGGTACCGGAACCCGGTTGCGCAAAGATCGGCTGATACAGATGGGACAAAGGCTCGGCTGTTCCCCAAAAGACCAGCCCGATCCCCATTCCGGCACTGAATAACATGGCAAACCATGAAAGGGTGCCGAATTCGGGACGATCGGTATCTTTTCCGAGGCGAATGTTTCCATAGCGGCTGAAAATGAGGAATAAACAAAAGATCAAAAAGGCCGTGGTGGAAAACAAATAGAACCAACCAAACTTATCCTGCAAAAAAGTCTGGATCCAGTTCATGACCGACTGAATATGTTTCGGGGCGACAACCCCCCACAAAATAAAAGCAAAAGAAATCATGACTGAAATAATGAAGACGTTAGTAAATTTTTTCATGCTTCAATCCTTCCTATTTACAGACTGGTAAAGATGCTCCGTTTCATAATTTAGATATATTCCCCGGTTTTTCTGTTTTTAAACCGCGTTTTTTCAAAGAGAATAAAAAAAGGATTGAGGAATCTGTTTCCCCAATCCTCTCAAGATCAGTATTCTCCCAAATCAATCAAATCATTCATTTCCTGATATTGGTTTTGCATGCGCTTTTTGATATTCACTTCCCAATGCTGGGACAAAAAGCGGGCAGCTTCGTCCAAATCACTGAAAACCTTGCGCTCTCCCTGATAAATCACCATCCAACCTTCGTCCAAACCTTTGAACACTCTTTCCACTTCAATCTTATGTTCATCCTTCGACGTCGAAAAATAAGTCGATTCCCCGACTTTCAAGTTTTTTAAAATGTTTTTCACTTCTTGTTCCTTCATCATCTTTCTCCCTTTAGCATATGCACCAATCATCTTCATTCATGTACATCATAACATGCTGCGGCATCCAATATAAAAGCGCCATCTGAAGAGTATGAAAATCAGAGGCGCTGATTTACTGAATCCATTTAACGAGAAAATGGATATTGATTGGGAGCTACAAAGGTATTGGGACCATGGTATTGATTGGGAGAAGCGTACTGGCCCTGCGGCGGCTGATATTGGTTCCCGCCCGGAGGCATCGGCAATGCCTTTTGATGGGACTGCTGTTGATCTTGGGAATTCTCCTCCAAATCCTCCATCCCAAACTCTTCCAAAACGCGGCGCACCAATTTTAACTCGTCATTGACCATTTCATCCTGATCTTTTGATTTGAGCAAAAGATTTTGATATTGCAAGAGAGCTTCTTCAATTAAATCAAGTTCGGCCTTTGATAAATTAACGGTGATTTTCATGATTTCTACTCCTTTATTTAAAACCTACAATACTACTAATATCATAATCGGATAGGAATCACAAAACAACCAGAAGAACATCTTGTGAAACCAATAACTTTCACATCACCCGCGGAAATAATTATTCTTTTTTCCGCATTTTTATGGATTCCTTCCCTCTTTTGCCCGCTTTTTTTCCAATTCAGCCAAATTGTTCATCACTTTTTCAAAGATTTTTACCGCCCTTTGATCACCGGCATCGTCCACCGAACGCAACAACACGGCCACCGCATAACGCGGTTTTTCCACGGGGCCGAAACCGATCATCCATTTGTTGTACCTGTCTTTGTCCACCCCGATCTGAGCCGTTCCCGTCTTGCCCGCCAGGGACCAGGTTGCATTTTTAAGCGATGAAGCCGTGCCGTCTGTGACGACTTGGCGCATCAGCGTTTTGACGGATGCGGCGGTTTCCGGCTTGAGCGGCTTGGCCCCTTCGATGGTCTGCTCCTGAAAGCGAAATAACGTGCGCCCTTCTGCATCTTTGATTTCCTTGACCAGACGCGGTTCCATGGTTTTTCCCTGATGGAAAACCGAAGTGATCATATTGGTTGCCTGAACCGGAGTCATCCGGACATCGCGCTGCCCGATCCCGGTTTGCACCAAAACCCCTCCATCTTTTTTATTCGTGGAATCTGCAAAAATCAGTCCCGATTGCTCTTCTTCCAACTGCGCAAACGACGGGTCGTGAAACACTTTACCGTTCCAGATTACTTTTTGCCCAAGTCCCAGACGCTTCGCATATTCCTCCAGTTTTTCAGGGCCGAGCGTTTTGGCCACGGTGCTAAACACAATGTTGCAGGAGTGGGCATAAGCTTCGGCAAACGTAATTTTGCCGTGCCCTTTGGGATCATTGTCCCGCAAATGGTAAGCATCCAATTTTCCTTTGCAATGGAAGGTGGTGTCCGGGCGGACCAACCCCTGATCCAACGCCGCCACCGCGACCACGGTCTTAAAGATCGATCCGGGCGTTGCCTCCATCACAGCCCGGTTTTCCCAATGATTTTCCCCTTCCTTTTCCGAATTTCCTTTCGGCCGGCTGGCCATCGCCAGGATATCCCCGGAAGAGATCTCCTGAATCACCACCGAACCGTCCTCCACGCTTTCCTCTTGCAACAGGTTTTCCGCCATTTGCTGAATCTCTTTGTCCAATGTGGTGACAAGGGTTTTGGGCCGGTCCTCGGATCCGCGTTGAATATCTTTTCGTTTCATTTGCACCCCGTTTAACGGTTTTCCCGTCCGTGCCTTGGTATAAATTAAAAGATGCTCTTCTTCTCCGTGCAAAAATGGTTCAAAAGCTTGTTCAAGCCCGGAGATGCCAATGAATGATTCGGGATGCCAATTTCCGTTTTTGGCTTGCTCCTGATACCGGTTTTTCAAAAGGAGCGGACTGCGGGCAATCTGTCCGATCACTTGTTCCGCCACTTGATTTAAGGTCATGCGCTGGTCCGATTGCACCACCATCACCCCCGGGATGTTCATCGCTTCGATCCTCTTCCGTTCCAAGGGGGACAGGGTGATTTCTTCCCCGCGAATGCCGGACAAGATCACGGGAGACTTCAGATGCAACAACTGGCGCCGGAATGCCTCATACGGATAATGGATCCATTCGGAAATCTGTTTGAATTGCTCCTTCCGCAACTCCAGCTGTTCTTCACTTTGCGGAAAAACCAGCAAATGCCAATCGTTTCCTCCGACCAACGTTTCTTGATGTCGATCCAAAATGTCCCCGCGGCCGCTTTGAATTACAATTTCACTGTTTTGCCGCGTTTGGGCCATGGTGACCAAATCCACTTGTTTATTTACAATCTCAAAAGACCGTGCCGAGGCGATCTGAATCATGTACAACCGGACCAAAATCACGGCAAACATGGACAAAAACAACAAACTGACTGTGATGCTTCGCCAATTTCGTTTCATCATGACACCCCACTTCTTTCTTCAGCTTCGACAGGTTGAAAGCGGGGTATACTTCTTATATCAAAGCAACTTTTCATACAAAAAAAGAAAATAAACCATGATTCATTTCAAGCAAATCACTTCTGTTCAGCATTCCTTTTCAGAAACTTCGTTTTTGGCCCGAAAAAAAAGCTCTTGCATTGTTGCAAGAGCTTTCTCCGGTTAATTTTTCTGTTCCCTTTGCGCTTGATTGGCGTTACTCATTTTGATGTATTGATTATGCTGCTCATACGTCTCGGCAAAGTAATGTTCGCCGCTTCCGTCTCCCTTGGTGACATAATACTGGTAGGAATGCCGTTCGGGTTCCAAAGCGGCACGCAACGCTTCTTCCCCCGGATTGGCAATCGGCCCCGGCGGCAAACCTTTGACTTGATATGTATTATACGGGTGCTTTTTGTATTTTAACTGGTGAAAAGGAATATTCTTCCACTCTTCCTTCAACTGCGTCACATACAAAAAAGTGGCGTCAATTCTCAGTTTCTGATTATCGGTGCTGTGCAGCCGGTTATAAATCACACCGGATATGCGCGGATATTCCTGCTTTGCCTTTCCTTCCCTTTCCACCAGCGACGCAATCGTCACCAGCTTATCCAACGTCATGCCTTTTTCCGGTTCGTTTTGATTGAGCCGGTCACGAATTTTCAGTTTTTCGACACGCTGTGCAAACTGGCCCAGCATGATGTTGATGATTTCCTCTTCCGAAGCCGTTTTTGGAAAGTCATAGGTGCTGGGGAACAAATATCCCTCCAATTTAAACGGTCGGTCGGGATTTTGGGGAATATTCACTTCAAAATTATATTTTGGTTTTTTACTATTCAATAAAGCTAGAAACTTTTCTTTGTCAAAATCCTCTTTTTCCTTTTCCAGGCGATTGGCGATTTTGATGGCATCCCATCCCTCGGGAATGGTCACCGTCACGACATTTTCTTCGCCTTTAGAAAATTTTTCTAATATTTGATCAATGTCCTCATCAGGCTCAATCAGGTAATTCCCGGCTTGCAGATTGGTCTTTTGCTTGAGAAAGACATAGAGACCAAAACAATAGGACCGGCGAATGATTTGCTTCTCCTCCAAAATCTTGCCGACTTGCTTCAATGATGTATTTTTAGGGATTTCCACCGCCACTGGTTCGGTTCGTTCCGGTGAGCCCAAAGTGAAATCCATAAAGAAGTAACCTAGAATCCCCCAACCGGCCAGCAGCGCAATGGTAAAGAAGATGCGCCAAAACCATTTCATGAGACGTGGACTCCTTTTTCTGATTAAATCTCTTCTTTATTACTAGAAACCCTTCTCTATGTTAGCACAGTTTATCAAAAAGAAAACGGGGTTATCCCCCCGTTTTTACTGAAAGTCATGAAAATATAACATTTCGTCAACGGCATCGGCAATATTTTCCCACTCTTGTTCATCCTCAATTTCTTCGATGCGCCCTTGATTGACATGGAACAAGTGCAGATCATCCGGATGATCGCCGTCTTTTTGCAACAAAGCATAGTGCTGTCCGTTCACTTCGACTTCATGGACAATCCGGTATGGGGTGCCGGCCGGTTCGACACCGGAAACCATGTGATCCGGATATTGCTGACGCAAGATATTCACTTCTCTTGCTCCGTGGACCGACAAGTTGTTATTGTTCATTTTCCTCACTTTCCTCTTCCCATTCACTCACCAGTGTGTTAAACACTTCTTCCACCATATCCCATTCTTCTTCATTTTCTTCTTCAATCATTTCCAGATTCAAATTGCCGTCCTCTTCGGTGTAGCGAAAAGCCATCACTTCCTGATAAGGCTCTTGTTCCTCCGGCTCCCCGCCTTGCTCCCCGTCGACCGGCGTGACAAACATATAGCTTTTGCCTGTTTCATCATGATCAAACGTATATAAGATCTCAAACTTTTCCTCTTTCCCGTCTTCCGTCGGAATGATCAAGTATTCCGGTTCATGTTGATGTGCCATTATGATTGCCTCCTCTTTGCATCCAGATATCCTTGCAAAATCCATGTCGCAGCCAATTGGTCAACCACCTTTTTCCGTTTGCGGCGGGAAAGATCGGCATCAATCAAGGTGCGCTCTGCCGCTGCTGTTGACAAGCGTTCATCCCACAAATGCACAGGATATCCATATCGCTTTTTTAATTCTTCAGCCAGTTGCCGGCTCAACTCCCCGCGGGGACCGACAGTCCCGTTCATGTTGCGGGGGAAGCCGACAACCAGCTCTTTTATTTGATATTGTTCCACAAGTTGGTCCAATTCTTGCAACCAGTTACTGTTTTTGCGGTCAATGACTTTGACGCCTTGAGCGGTCAGCCCCAATGCATCGCTGACCGCCACACCGATTCTCCGGTCTCCGGCGTCCAGTCCCAGAATCCGGGGAAAATCATCTATGTGCTTTGAAGAGAATTCATCCAAATCCATTTTCCGATACCTTTCTTATTGATTCTTCCTTTCCACACCCAGATAGTGTTTGACGAGTTCTTCGATAATTTCATCCCGTTCCATTTTCCGGATCATGGCACGGGCATTTTTATGGCGCGGAATATAAGCCGGATCTCCTGAAATAAGATAGCCCACAATTTGGTTGATCGGATTGTAACCTTTTTCCTTCAAGGCCTCATAAACGTGGAACAACAAATCCTTAGGGTCGATCTCATTTCCACCTTTGAAATTAAACTTCATCGTTTCATCCATGGATGATCTCACACCCCTCTCTTAGGAAGATCCGCACTTTACTCCTTCGCCTTTTGCACCGGATTATCCTTTGTTTTTAACAGGACATTTCAGGACAGTTGCCGGCGGATCCACTCACTGACTCCGGCCAATGCAGCCGGCAATTGTTCCGGTTTCTTGCCGCCGGCTTGCGCCATGTCCGGACGGCCGCCACCGCCTCCGCCGCATTGAACAGCCACTTCTTTCACCAATTTTCCGGCATGCAACCCTTCCTTCACATATTTTGGGGAGACCGAGGCCACGATGGACACTTTTCCGTTGGAAGCCGCGCCCAGCACGATAACGCCTTCTTCCAGATGCTTGCGCAAATCGTCCATCAACGAGCGCAACGGTTCCATGCCGCCGGCTTGCACTTGGGTGGCGAGCACCGGCACTCCGGACACATCCTGCACCTGATTCAGCAATTTGGCAGCCTGAGCCTGATTTAACTTGGCCGTGAGGGATTCGTTCTCCCTTTCCAGCTCTTTCTGGCGGTTTTGCAATTGTTCAATCCGTTCCGGAACATCTTGCGCTTTACTTTTCAATTGCCGGGCAGCCTGGTTGAGCCATCCGATCTGCTCTTCCACAAATGCATAAGCATGGCGCCCGGTCACCGCCTCAATCCGGCGGGTTCCGGAACCGATCCCGCTTTCCCCGGTAATTTTAAAAAGGCCGATTTCACCTGTGAATTTCACATGGGTTCCGCCGCAAAGCTCCAAGCTGTAGTCGTCAATTTTAACGACCCGCACGATGCTGCCGTATTTTTCGCCAAACAAAGCCATGGCTCCCATCGCTTTGGCCTCATCCAGCGGCTTGATCATGATTTCCACCTTATTATTAGCCCAAATCTGTTCGTTTACACGCCGTTCCACTTCTTTGATTTCCTCTTCAGACATCGCGCCGATGTGCGTGAAATCGAAGCGGAGGCGATCCGGTGCAACCAAAGATCCGGCTTGGTTCACATGTTCGCCCAAGACGTCTTTTAAGGCTTGGTGCAACAAGTGGGTGGCCGTATGGTTTTTCACCGTGTCCTGGCGCAAATCGCGATGAATGGCGGCTTTGACCGCTTCTCCTTCGCTGATCGTCCCTTTTTCAACTTGAACGGCGTGGACATGCTCACCACGCGGTCCTTTTTGCACATCCAGCACGGTCAGTTCCGCCTTCCCGGACAAAATGACGCCCCGGTCGGCGACCTGCCCGCCGCTTTCCGCATAAAACGGGGTTTCTTTCAGGATCAAAAACCCTTTTTGCCCTTCCGTCAATTCGCGAACCCGTTCTTCTTCATGAATCAACACGGAAACGGTGGTCTCGCATTCGGTTTTTTCGTAACCAACAAACTCCGTTTCCACTTGCAATTCCGAAAGAACACCGCCTTGCACCTGCATGCTGTCCGCATCTTCCCTCGCCGAACGGGCCCGTTCCCGCTGTTTCTTCATTTCTTCGTCAAACCCTTGACGGTCGACGGAAACCCCTTGCTCGCGGGCAATCTCTTCAGTCAAATCAAAAGGAAAACCATAGGTGTCATACAACTTGAATGCTTCTTGTCCGGAGATTTCTTGTTTTCCTTCAGTTTTTGCTTTATCCAAGACCTTTTCAAGAATATGCAAGCCTTCGGTCAATGTTTCCAGGAATTTTTCTTCCTCACTCCGGATAACCCGTTGAATGAAATCTTGTTTTTGCAGCGGTTCCGGATAGTAATCTTTCATGATCTCCGCCACAATCGGGGTCAATTCATAAAGGAACGGCCGTTTGATCCCCAGCTTCCGCCCGTAACGGACGGCCCGGCGCAACAAGCGGCGCAAAACATAGCCGCGGCCCTCATTGGAAGGAAGCGCTCCGTCCCCCACGGCAAAAACAATGGTCCGCACATGATCGGCAATCACTTTCAACGCGACATCGGTTTCCTCTTTTTCCCCGTAGGCCACTCCCGCTTTCTCACAGGTTGCCTGGATGATCGGCTGGAACAAATCCGTGTCATAGTTGGTCGGAACATCCTGCATCACGGAAGCCATCCGTTCCAACCCCATGCCGGTATCAATGTTCTTTTTGGGCAGGGGCGTGTAAGTCCCGTCCGGATTGTGGTTGTATTGGGAAAACACGAGGTTCCAGATTTCCAGATACCGTTCGTTTTCGCCGCCGGGGTAACACTCCGGGTCCGAGGGATCACAAAGATGTTCCCCGCGGTCATAGAAAATCTCGGTATTGGGGCCGCTCGGTCCTTCGCCGATATCCCAGAAATTCTCTTCCAGGCGGATGATCCGCTCATCGGGCAAGCCGACTTTCTCTTTCCACAACCGGTACGCTTCCTCATCTTCCGGGTGTATGGTGACGGATAATTTTTCCGGATCCAGCCCCATCCATTTGGGATCGGTCAGGAATTCCCAAGCCCACCCGATCGCTTCTTCTTTAAAGTAATCCCCGACCGAGAAGTTCCCCAACATCTCAAAAAACGTATGATGGCGGGCCGTATATCCGACATTTTCAATGTCATTGGTGCGGATCGCTTTTTGCGAATTCACGATCCGCGGATTTTCCGGTTTCACCCGGCCGTCAAAATACTTTTTCAACGTGGCCACCCCGCTGTTGATCCACAACAAAGAAGGATCATCCACAGGGACAAGCGAAGCACTGGGTTCGATTTTGTGCCCTTTTTCCGCAAAGAATTCAAGATATTTCCGGCGAATTTCACTTGCTTTCATCATCACTTACCTCCTTTTTCCAATAAAAAACCTCCCCGTCCACGCTCAGGGACGAGAAGGCTGTTCTCGCGGTACCACCCTTATTACCGTCAAATCCCGGCCCTTTGGAAGCCGGGTATGTAACACGGTCACCTCATTCAAGGATAACGGCAGATTCTGCCGGCAGGGATTAGCTGCATTCCGGAACTGGCCGTGGATCGATCGGTTCCGGAAAAGCCTCTCAGCCCGCGGGCTTTTCTCTCTGGCGGGGATTCAATCCACTCGGTTCCTTCATCATGTTTCACATATTCGGATGCTCTTTGGTTTTTTTATTATACAATCTGTTTGGCCTGGTTTCAAACCCTTCGTTCAATAAAATGTTGCAAGATATGCTCCGCCGTCACTTTTGCCATCGCAAAAACGGGAACAGCCAAAAGCAATCCCAAAATCCCCCCGATTTCCCCTCCGACCAACAAGGCCAGGATGATAAAGAGTGGATGCATGTGCAGGCTTCGCCCGACAATCTGGGGAGAAATTACATTCCCTTCCAGCATCTGGACAAGGAGATTGACGATCACAACGCCGACGGCCGTTTTGGGAGAAACGGTCAATGCCACAAACAATGACGGAATGAGGCCAAAGATGGGCCCCAGATACGGAATGACATTAAAGACGGCAACCAAAGCCGCCATCAAAAGCGCATAAGGCAACCCCACAATGAGATAACCGATATATGCCAGCACCCCGACAACCACGCAAACCAGAAACTGCCCGCGGATGTAATTGCCCAGCGCTTCGTCCACATCCCGCAACAAACGGAGAATCGGCTTGCGCTGTTTTTTGGGCAACAAAGTGAGCAATGTCCGCTCAATGGATTGAATGTCCTTTAGCATGTAAAAAGCCAAAAACGGAATGATCAAAACGAGAAACAGCTGGTTGATGGTACTGCCGATCCCGCTCATCATGTTGCCCACATAACCGGTCATCTTGTGCTCCAATTTTGACAAAGCCTGCTCGATGCCTTCTTTGACCCCAAACGGCAACAACTCTTTGCTGTGATCGTTGTATTCTTTGATCATGAGCTGGATCCGCCCGTTCCATTCCGGAAGATGTTCAGCCAACTCTTTGAATTGTTGCTGCAAAAGCGGAATGGTGTTCATCGCCAAAATAACGAGGCACAGGATAAACAAACTGTATATGAATAACACCGCCAGACTGCGCGGCAGAAACTTCTGGCTCAACAGATTGACCACCGGATTCAATAAATAGGAAATGATCATGGCAATGAAAAAAGGGCCGAAAACCGCCTTTAAAAATTGAAAAACCCCCGATATCCACGGTCCGAGTTGCATGAGAAAATACAAGATGCCGAGCAGAACAAGGACAAAAAGAGCACGATACAAATATTGCGGCATTTTCCATTGCTCCACGGACGGCACCTCCCGAAACACATCTTACTTATAAGATACGAAATCCTGTCTCATTTTATGAGAAGCAAAAAATCCCCGGGTTTGAAGAAGCCCGGGGATTTTCGCGGGGTTTGGTTATCTTGCGATTTGGAAGCGACGAAGCCCTTTCATCAGCCCTTCCATCATGATTTTGCGCAGCCATCTGTTTTTTTGCATGGCACGCATCATGGACTGCAAATAGTACTGTATCCTGCTTCTTTGCCGCATTTGCATCATCCGTCTGAAGCTGAATAAAATCAATCCGCCTGCGATAAGGGTGTAGAGTGTCCGGCGCATGATGAAGCTCCCTCCTTGTGGGTGAGGTCAGTCCAAATACGAAAGGTGAGAGCTTTCCTCCAAAAACAGGTCATTGAGGGAAGTCAGGGTTCCGTCTTCTTCCACTTGATACACCGAAGTGATTTGATCTTCTTCCGTGGTGATTTCCACAAAGCAGTGCCAGCAATACAGCTGATTGGTTCCCACTTTTCCCAGGTCGTGAGAATTACAATTCGGACAACGAAGCATACTGATTTCCTTCCTTCTAAGACTTGGCATCTTTGACTTCGATTTGGTCGGCGGGAGCAATCAGCACGTCTTCTCCCCAAATCAGCGGTTTATTTGTTTTCAACCACTTTCTGCCGTCCCGAATGTCATTCAAGATGCCGTCAGAGAGTTCGTACCCTATCAGCGTTCCCATTTCTTCCAGAAAATAGACATTTTCCACCGAACCCATTTCATATCCGCTGCTGGTTAAAATGGTGCGTCCTTTTAATTTCTTGTCCCCCGAACAAATGCTCATCCAATTCTTGTTTTTCAAGTTGGCGGAAAATGGATGCTCGTTGTCCACGACGACGGCATCTTTTCCGATGGAGACGATATGGTCCGTCGGAATAAACTTGCGCCTTTTGAACAAGCCGCCGTCTTCCGTCAAAATACCCCTGAACTGCTGCTGATCATCAAACAGAAGATCACAGACGGTTCCCAACTTCTTGCCTGTTTCAAGATGGATGATGGAAAGCCCGATCACTTCCTGGGATTTGCGCAAGGATATCAGCCTCCCCCGCTACCCTTAGTATTGGCGGATCACCGGTGGAAATGCGGGGGACTTGTTACCAGTCTTCCTCGATCAAGTCCTGAAGCCGGCTGTTTCGCTCCTCGCCCCGTTGGTTTTTCAACCCCTCGACCAAGGCTTCCCTTTCCCCGCACATGATCAGATACGATTTGCTCCGGGTAATCCCCGTGTAAATTAAATTCCGCTCCAGCATCCGGCGAAAAGCAAATAATACCGGAAACACCACAATGGGAAATTCGGATCCTTGCGCCTTATGGACGGAACAGGCATAGGCCAGGGAAATTTGACCCAATTGCGTCTTTTTATAAGGGACTTCCAGCCGGTCGTACCGCACCCACAACACCGGCTGATCCCCGGAGGCCTTTTCGTCAATGGCAGTGATAATGCCCATGTCTCCGTTATAAACCGGATGTTCCGTGTGATTGACCAGTTGCAACACTTTGTCGCCCAACCGGAAAACCGTGTCTCCCCAAGCAATTTCCTTTTTTTGCTCGCCCGGGGGATTTAAAACGGCTTGAATCTCTTCGTTGATGCGGTTCACCCCGACGGGGCCTTTGTAAATCGGGGCCAGCACCTGAATGTCAAACAACGTGTACCCTTTTTTGACGGCATTGACGACCGTTTGCACAATGACAGACAACACTTGTTCTTTTTTGCACGAAAAAAAACGGCGGTCGGGCCGGGGCAACAACAAATCATCCGGAACTTCACCGTTTTTCACGGCATGCGCCAGCTCAATGATCGAAGAACCTTCCTGTTGCCGGAAAATTTCCGTCAACTCGGCACGGGGAATCTCTTTCACCTGCAAGAGATGGTGCAAAACCTGTCCGGGTCCCACGGAAGGAAGCTGGTCCTGATCCCCGACCAAAATCACCTGCATTCCCTTCGGAATGGCCCGAAAAAGCGAATTGGCCAGCCAGATGTCAAGCATCGAAACCTCATCCACAATCAGCAAACTTCCTTCAATCGGATGATCAGCATGATGCTCAAAAAATTCTCCTTTCCATCCCAACAACCGGTGAATGGTCATGGCCGGAAGCCCCGTGGTTTCAGACATCCGCTTGGCGGCCCGTCCGGTGGGCGCAACCAGCCGGATGGGAAACGGCTTTTCCGTTCCTTTGTAATCATCGGGATTAATGGAAATTTCGTTCAGGCGGGAGAACAGCTGACAAATCCCCTGAATCACGGTGGTCTTCCCCGTTCCCGGCCCGCCGGTCAAGATCATCAAGGAAGACGACATCGCCATGATCAAGGCATCTCTCTGCTTCTCCGCATAACTGACTGACAACTCTTCTTCAATCTCCCCGATTTTTCCGTAAATGTCCGCCACCGAGTATTCCGGCTCAAACGGCTCCTCCAGCAATTGCTTGACGCGCATGGCCAGCCCGTATTCCGCATAATACAACGAAGGCAAATAATAGCGACCGTCTTCAACAATCAACCGGTCATCATCCAACAGGTGCTCAACATAAAGCGTCCGCTTCTCTTCCGGAAACCAGCGGACCGCCTCTTCCCCCAACAAATCATTGACTGCTTCGTTCAACTGTTCCCAAGTGACGTAAACATGTCCCCGGGACAAGGAAGCTTCCTTGATCACATACAGCAACGCGGCTTGAAAACGCTCCGGCGCATCTTCGCTGAGCCCTTGTGCTTTGGCAATTTCATCGGCCCGCCGGAACCCGATTCCGTCAATTTCTTCAATCATCCGGTAGGGATTTTCTTTCAGAATGGAAATGGTCTCATGTTTATAAGTTTGTACGATCCGCAGGGCCAGGGCCGGGCCGATTCCGAATTGGTACAAATAAACCAACGCCTGCTCCAGTCCCTGATGTTCATGAAGCTGCTCCGCAATTTTCCGGGCTTTTGCGGCCGAAATCCCTTTGATTTCCTCCAAGCAACGGGGATCGTTTGCAATTTTGTCAAGTGCCTCCGTCCCCAAAAAATCAACGATTTTTTCTGCCGTCTTTTGCCCCACGCCGGTGAACAGCCCGCTGGAAAGATAACGGATGATGGCGTCTCTGGAGCGCGGAATCTCTTTTTGCACGCGATGGGCATGCCATTGCCGGCCAAACTTGGGATGGTTTCTCCACTCTCCGTAGCAACAGTAGACTTCTTCCTGATACGGGCGCAACATGTTGCCGACCACGGTGATCTCCTCTTCCTCCACTTCTTCGGAGGCATCCGTCACCTTCAAGATAAACACGCCATATCCGGTTTCCTCGTTATAAAAAATTTCCTGTTTGAACACGCCTTTGACATAGCTTTCTTGAAACAGCTCCAACTGTGTATTCATGACACTCACCCTGATTCATGCCTTAAAGAAAAGGACCTCAAACAAATATCTGAGGTCGCTTTTACGAATTATCCCGTAAAATCTTCTTTCATTTCATCCATCACGTATTCCATCGCACATTCGGGGGAGCAAAATTCCGCTTGCTCCTGCTCCGCATCCCAATCGATGCGGGACGGGTCAAACGGATTATATTCGTGTTCGCAACAACGGCAGCGCTTGGTTTGCACCACTTGATCCAGTCCCTGTTCCAAGCGTTTTAAATGTTTTTTTTCCAACTTTAATATTTTGGCAATAAACTCCATAATTTGTTGTTTATTCTCAAAATACAACGGATCTTCTTTGGCATACGTGGTCGGATTCCACCATACCCACCGGCCGTCGGAAAGGTGGGCGACGTAAAAGTCATCCACCACCCGCTCCGAAGCTTGTTCCAAACGTTGATAGGAAGGAAAACCCAACTCGGCGGCCAAATTATCCATCAATGCACGGTCAATGTCGGCAAGCATGGTTTTCCAGTCAATGTTGTCCAATTCCTTTTCCCAATCTTCCATTTGATCAAGGGCATGCAAATTCAATGGTCTCCCTCCCTTTCTTTTTCCATTTGTTTCGATTTCCACCCTTGTTCATTCCTGCTATTGCCGGTTTTCACACCGAAGTCAACCGCTTTACAACCGACGCCGTGATTTGCGCCGCCTGTCTCACTTCTTCTTCGGTATTTTCCCAGCCAAAACTGAAACGGATGGCCGATTTTGTCACGTCATCCGGTAAATTCATCGCTTTTAAGACATGCGACACTTCCAGCGTTCCGGACGTACATGCCGAACCGCTCGCACATGCGATGCCTTCCAAATCAAAATTCATCAGTAACGTTTCAGAATCCGTACCGGGAAAACTGACATTACAAATATGGGGAAGGCTCTGGTCGGTATCGCCGTTGATCACGTGACGCGTCCCGTGTTTTTCCAGCTCTTTCAAAAAGAGTTTCCGCAACCCGTCCATTTTCGCCCGGTGTTCTGCGCGTTTTTGGCTGGCGATTTCCGCTGCTTTTCCAAATCCGACGATTCCCAAAACGTTTTCCGTTCCGGCACGGCGCCTTCTCTCCTGGGCACCTCCAAAAAAGCGGGGAATCAGCGGAACCTCCGGTGCGATATAAAGGGCCCCCGCCCCTTTGGGACCATTGATCTTATGGCTGGAGATGGTGACCAAATCCACGGGCAATGTTTTTACATCAATTTCTTCCACCCCGAATGCCTGTACCGCATCTGTATGAAAAAAAATCCCCCGTTCCCGGGCCCATTCGCCGATTTCCCGGACAGGCTGAAGGGTGCCCACTTCATTGTTTCCATACATGATGGAAACAAGTGCCGTCTCCGGCCGGGCCGCCTCTTTCAAAGCCTCCAAGTCCACAAGCCCTTTGGAATTGACCGGGAGATAAGTGACTTCAAACCCGTTCCGTTCCAAATAATGGCATGTATCCAAAACTGCATGGTGTTCAATCTGGGATGTGATCAAATGATTTCTGCCTTTTTTGCGTTCCGCCTCCATGACCCCGAACAAGGCCAGGTTATCGGCTTCGGTTCCGCCGCTGGTAAAGACAATCCTGCTGCTGTCGGCATTCAGGCTTTGAGCGATTTGGTCACGTGCCCGATCCAGCGCGCTTCTCACTTCCCGGCCGTATTGATGGATACTGGAGGGGTTTCCAAACGCATGATCCAAAAAAGGCAACATGGCTTCTTTCACTTTCGGATGTATCGGCGTTGTCGCTGCATGGTCTAAATAAATGGGCATTGATTTTCACCTTACCTGCTGAACTCTTAAAAAATCTATAATAAAAAGATACGCCTTTTCGCTTCGTTTTAAAAGTTTCTTCAGATATAAAACATATAACCGTCATGATTTCCGTCATCGGAATCATTGATCAATGAGGCCAGTGTGGTGCTGTCCAACTCTTTGACAATGGCATCCCGGACACGTTTCCACAAGTTCCGTCTGGCGGGATCATCTTCTTCGGTGTATTCCACCAGGTTGATGGGGCCTTCCAAAACCCGGATGATGTCCCCGGCAGTGATTTCTTCAGGATCTTTTGCCAGTTTATATCCGCCGTAAGCTCCGCGTACACTCCGCACCAGTCCGGCATTCCGCAGCGGGGCGATCAGCTGTTCCAGATAATGTTCCGACAACCCGTGGCGTTCGGCCACGCTCTTTAAAGGAACCGGCCCTTGTCCAAACCGTTTGGCCAGATCCATCATAATGGTTAAACCATATCGACCCTTGGTTGAAATTTTCAAGATTGCCACTCCTTTAACTTACTTAATCAAACATTTGATGGTTTTCATATGCCGTTTCAAAAATTTCCGATGCCCGTGTGCCGATCGCAAGGCATATGGACCGACAGTTCATTGTCAGTGTATCATAGCTTCATTCTCTTTTAGCAATCTTTTTTCCTGTACTTTTTGTTACATTCCGCTTGGAAAAGTTCTGTATCCCTTTACTTTTCCTGAATTTATCATAAAAATAAAACGTAGATGATTGATCTGAGAAAGGCGGAACCCTATGGACTTGTTTGAATACGGATACCAACAAACCAAAAAGGAAAGTGAACCGCTTGCAGCCCGGATGCGTCCCCGTCACATCGATGAAGTGATCGGACAACAACATATCATCGGACCGGGAAAACTGCTCCGGAGGATGATCGAAGCCGATCGACTTTCTTCCATAATTCTTTACGGGCCGCCCGGCACGGGGAAAACAACCCTGGCGCATGTAATCGCCAACCACACACAAGCTTACTTTGAACAACTGAATGCAGTGACCGCCGGTGTCAAAGATATACGCCAAGTCATCTCTGAAGCCAAAGAACGGTTAACCATGCACGGCCGCCGTTCCGTCCTCTTCATAGACGAAATCCACCGCTTCAACCGCTCCCAGCAGGATGCCCTGCTCCCGCACGTGGAGAACGGAACCATCATCCTGATCGGCGCAACGACCGAAAACCCGTCATTTGAAGTGAATGCCGCGCTGCTTTCCCGTTCCCGCATGTTTATGTTGGAACCACTGAAGGATTCTGAAATCCGGCAAATTCTGCTGCAAGCTTTACAGGACCCGGAGCGGGGATACGGCAAGGAAAACATCCGGTTGGATGAAGAGGCGCTTCAGCATTTCGTCCGCGTGGCCGGCGGGGACAGCCGCAACGCTTTAAACGCGTTGGAACTCGCGGTTATGACCACTCCCCCTGACCAAGACGGCGTCCGCCACATCACGCTGGATATTGCCGAAGAATCGATCCAGAAAAAAGTGGTGCGTTACGACAAAAGCGGCGACAACCATTATGATACCATTTCCGCCTTTATTAAAAGCATGCGCGGTTCGGATCCGGATGCCGCGCTTTATTACCTGGCAAAAATGTTAAAGGCCGGGGAGGATCCCCGTTTCATCGCCCGCCGGATTTTGATCCATGCAGCCGAAGATGTCGGAATGGCCGATCCGCGCGCACTGTTGATCGCTTCAGCCGCTGCGCACGCGGTGGACTTGGTGGGCCTGCCTGAAGCGCAAATCCCCATGGCGCAAGCGGTGATTTACATCGCCACCGCCCCGAAAAGCAATGCCGTGGTGAGAGGAATTCAAGAAGCCATGCAAGCCGTTGAAAACGAAAAAGACGGATCCGTTCCCCCGCATTTGCGCGATGCACACTTTCACGGCGCCAAAGAACAAGGCAGAGGAAAAGGATATTTGTATCCGCACGACTATCCCCGCGGTTATGTGCGGCAAGATTATTTACCGGCAGAACATCGCGGAAAAACCTTTTACCATCCGACAACTCACGGTTATGAGAAAAAATTGCAACTGTTTATGAACTGGATGAAGGAAACGCCCGGGGAATCCAAAAAATAAAAATCAGGTACGGCTTTCGTACCTGATTCTATCTTTCCCCGTCAGTTTTCTTTCTTTTTAAATATTTTTTCTTCCCGGTCTTTTCGTTTCAGGGCAGCGATCCCGGCCAATGCCAAAGCAAGGGGCACAAAAAAGTTAATTCCGCCATCATCGGTCAAAATTTCAACCAAGGCATAAATCACCGCGATCACGAGCATCATGATCCCAAAATGTTTGATCTTCATTCTCCGGCTCCTTTTTTCCAGATATTGTTCATTGTTATGTAAAGATTCCAAGTCATCTAATTCATACAAAATGATTGAATTTCTGTCAAGATGATGATTTCAAATTCTTACAAAAGTGATTCCTTCATGGAAAAAATCACTATTGTTCCACCTGTTTCCAAGGATTTCTCTCATCTCCGAATAACCCGGTTTCCGGCGGGATTCCTTGATTCTCCCTTTCCGCCACATAAACCCGGTCTTCATAACGGACATAATCTCCCGGTTGATAAACACGATCAGCTTGCCAAGGTTCAACGGATCTTTCTTCTTCTTTGGGGTCCGGACTCGTAGTTTCCGGTTCATCTTTGTCGACCGGATTCACCTTTGGCTTCTGAACCGATTCGGGGGTTTTTTCCACTTCCCGGTTTTTTTCCTCATGCATGTCAGCCTCAAAAGTTTTCACATCGGAAACTTCTTGCGATGCTTGAGCCACGGGCTCCGGTGCGTGGAACGTCCGGGTAATCTCGGGAATTTCAGGAACATGCCGCACCACGACCCTTTCTGCAGACAACCCGTGGACAGCCTCTCTTTGTTCTTCATTATCCATCAAACGTCCGGCACCCATTCCCACAGCCAGCAAAATCACACACGTCCACACCAGCTTGTTGGGAATGCGTTGTTTTTTTCTGGAGGAAGGAAGCGGCGGCAAGGTTGATCCTGACACCTTCCGTGTAACCACTCTGATTTTCAATGATAAATCCTCCTTATGTAGAGAATTGAGATCATAAATATGAAAACTTCGACGTTATTTAAATGACCCCTTCGCTTTACCAACGATTTACTGAAACAAACAAGAGTATCATTTATCTATTTGGTCATATTACCTAATGTTGACTCAGAAAGGAGGAAGAAATTATGAATCAATTTCAACATCAACAGGAAAATCAAACCATGAACCCTTCGGTTCCCCCTTCACTGAACCATGGCGCTCATGAAATGATGGATGTGCATGAACTTTTATCTTTTGGTATCAACACATTGAACCAATATACCATGTTGGAACAGCAATGCACTTGCCAGGAACTCCGCGATATCATCCGGCGGCAACATGAATTCATGACACAAGAATATAATACATTGCTTGAATGTTTCTCCACTGGAACCCCGCCTCAACAACCCACCGGCAAGTATGAAATGAAGCAAGGAAACAACGTGATTTACGGCATGGAAGCCGGTACGCCGAAGAAACCGATCCAATCCGCCAATGAATGGAACAACGAACACATTTCCCAACAAATGATGGGACTGATGAAAACTTCTGCCGCCGAGAAAGCAAGAGCCGCTTGCGAAATCACCAACCCCGTGGTACGCCGCGTCGTTCAAGACAGCGTGGCCAACTGCCTGGAGATGGCGTATGAAATCTTCCTGTATCAAAACAAAAAAGGATACTATCAGGTGCCTCAGCTCCCGTCGGACGTCATGCAACAAATGATCCAATCTTACCAACCGGCCAATGACATAATGGCCTCTTCCCCGCAGGCACCGGTGCAATAAACGGGAGACCGCTCCTTTCCAAGGGGCGGTTTGTATTTTTTAGAAAAAACAAAAGCCGCAAAGCATCGGCGGGGTGCTTTACGGTTGATCAGTGTCCTTTTTCTGTTTGGAACGTTCCATTTCTTCAACCAATGAATACACTTGTCGCCAGTTGGTAATCCGTTTTAAAGGCACCGGAAAGTCGCGATTGTAGACGGCATCGACGATCACCGTGGGCACCTGGCTTTTCACCAGCTTTTCCAAATGATCGGGAGCATCTTCGAAAAACAGCTCCACTCCCAGTTCCTTGGCAACTTTTCCTTTATCTTGCGAATTCATGATCAGATTTTTTCCGTTATAAGGAAAGCCGTGTTCTTTCAGCCACTTCCTGGTAACGCTTTCAATATTTTTCAGATCGGGCCGCGCGGTAATAAAATAAATCTGGTGTCCTTGGTCAGCCAGATCATTTAACACTTCCACAGCATGATTTAACGGGACACCCAGCTGGTAAATTTCTTCTTCCAGCGAACGCCACAGTTTTTGCCCTTCTTTCGGTGTCAAACCATACGCTTTATCCAAATAGAAGTCTTGCACATCTTCCACTTTGACTTGTTGATTCAATTTCCGGTTGTAAATTTCCACAGCGGCACGGTGAGTATCTTTGATGGTATTGTCGATATCCACACCAATAATCATGTTTTTCGCCTTCCTCTGTCATTCCACACATAATAAAAAAGAGTCCCGTTATGCCGTGCTCCGTTAGTTTTGAACCTGCTCTCTCGCAGGTGGGTGTCCTGCATCCATGTTCGAAGGTCCACTCACTTTTCGTGGCTTCCCCTAGCATGGATGACGCAGACTCCCTTTTCATGGGTGTTGGCTCAAAACATCCCGGCGGACACGTACATCGCAGGACTCGTTTCGTTGCTTCTATATTACCAAAAATTTAAAGGTGCATCAAGCCAGAACGTCTTCAGCCTTCTTCTTTGGCTTGATTTGGATGTGCAGTTCATCCAACTGGCTTTCTTCGACCGGAGAAGGCGCTTCGGTCAACAAGCAACTGGCTTGCGCGGTTTTCGGGAAGGCGATGCATTCCCTGAGATTGCTCCGTTTGGCCAGCAACATGACAATCCGGTCAAACCCGAAGGCGATTCCTCCGTGCGGCGGAGCCCCGTACTCAAAAGCTCTCAGCAAAAAGCCGAATTTTTCTTGGCTTTCTTCTTCGGTGATGCCCAACGCTTTAAACATTTTTTCCTGAATTTCCCGTTGGTAAATCCGTTGGCTTCCCCCGCCGATTTCATAACCGTTTAACACCATGTCATAAGCTTTGGCCCGAACTTTGCCCGGGTCGGTTTCCAACAGATCGATGTCTTCTTCCACCGGCATCGTGAACGGATGATGCATCGCATAATAGCGTCTGTCTTCCTCCGAATACTCAAGCAGCGGGAAATCGACAACCCAGGCGAACCGGTAAACATCCGGGTCAATCAAGCCCAGCTCCTGCCCCAGCAGCAACCGCAATTGCCCCAGCACATGAGCCACCACAGCAGGCTGGTCCGCAACAAAGAACAACAAATCTCCCGTTTCGGCACCGGTGATTTCCTGAATCCGGGAAATCTCTTCCTCTGTTAAAAACTTGGCCACCGATCCTTTCACACCGGACTCTTTCAAGGCCAGCCACGCCAATCCTTTCGCCCCCAGCTCCTGTGCCTTGGCACTCCAACCGTCGATTTCTTTCCGGCTCCAGCCGGCACACCCTTTGGCACAAATCGCTTTGACTTGCCCGCCGTTTTGGATGGTTTTGGCAAAGACTTGGAAAGAAGTGTTTTTCAAGGCTTCCGACAGATCGTTCAGCTCCATGCCGAAACGCAAATCCGGTTTATCCGATCCGTAGCGTTCCATGGCTTCCTGATAAGTCAGACGCGGGAAAGGGGTTTCCACCTTGACCCCGATAGTCTCCTGGAACAATTCGGCCATCATTTGCTCCATCATCGACTGCAGTTCTTCGGCCGGCAAGAAAGAAGCTTCAATGTCGATCTGGGTAAATTCCGGTTGCCGGTCGGCACGCAAGTCCTCATCCCGGAAACAACGGGCAAATTGGAAATACCGGTCCATGCCCGCCACCATGAACAACTGTTTAAACAATTGAGGCGATTGGGGAAGGGCATAAAATTCCCCTTCGTGCAGACGGCTCGGCACCAAATAATCACGTGCTCCTTCCGGTGTGCTTCGAGTGAGCATCGGGGTCTCCAATTCCATAAAGTGGTTCCGGTCCAAAAAGCGGCGGACCACTTGCATGGCTTTGTGGCGGATTTGCATGGTGGTCTGCATGCCCGGACGGCGGAGATCCAGATAACGGTATTTTAAGCGGATGGCTTCATCCACTTCTTCATCATCGGTAATCATGAAAGGCGGGGTTTTGGCGGCATTAAACACGTGCACCTCTTTTGCGAGCAACTCGATTTCCCCGGTTTCCATGTTGGGGTTGACATTTTCCGGATCGCGTTCAACCACTTCCCCGCGCACCGCCAAGACATACTCGCTCCGGATTTGATCGGCAACCGCCGCCGCTTCTGCGGAAATTTCCGGATTAAACACCACCTGCACCAGCCCGGTGCGATCACGCAAGTCGATAAAAATGAGACCGCCCAGGTCCCGGCGCTTTTGCACCCATCCATTTAACACAATCGTTTTTCCGGCCAGTTCTTTGGTGCATTCGGAAACATAATGGGTACGATAAACCTGTTCCACGCTTATCTCCTCCTGATGTTTGCTTTGATATATGGAATCAACTGTTCAAGCTCAATCGTTTCCTGTTCTCCGGAGCCCAAATGTTTGACGTTGATTTTTCCTTGCTCCAGCTCGTCTTCACCCAAGATGGCGGCAAAGCGGGCATGGCTCCGGTCCGCTGCTTTGAATTGCGCCTTCATTTTCCGGCCCAAATAATCCTGATCGGCGGCAATCCCGGCTTCCCTCAATGCCTTCAGCCATTTCACACCGGCTGTTTTTGCTTTCTCCCCGATGGTGATCAAATAACAATCGATGCCTTTTTGGACGGGAATTTCCACCTTCTGCTCCTCCAAAGCCAACAGCACCCGTTCCAGCCCGATGCCAAAACCAAAACCGGGCATTTCCGGCCCGCCGAATTCTTCCACCAGGCCGTTATAGCGGCCGCCTCCGCCGATGGTCCCTGCTTGGGCCCCCGCAACATCCACCATGAACTCAAAAGCGGTGTGGGTGTAATAATCCAGTCCCCGCACCAGGCGGTCATTGATCACATACGGGATTTCCAAAGCATCCAGATACGACTTGACTTGCTCAAAATGCTGCCGGGCCGGCTCACTCAGATCGTCCAAAATCGACGGCGCCTCCATCGCAATCTCTTTGGTCTTCGGATCTTTGCTGTCCAGAATGCGCAGAGGGTTTTTGTACAAACGTTCCCTGGCTTCTTTTGACAAGGAATCTTTGACCGGTTCAAAATAATCGATCAGGCGCTTCCGGTAACGTTCCCGCGTTTCCTGATCGCCCACGCTGTTGATTTCAACCCGGACATCTTCTAATCCCAACGCTTGATAAAAATGCATCCCGAGTGCAATCACTTCCGCGTCCAACGCCGGATCCGCGCTTCCGAACACTTCCACCCCGAACTGGTGAAACTGGCGTCTTCTTCCGGCCTGGGGATTTTCATACCGGAACATCGGCCCGATATAATACCATTTCGTCGGTTGCGGATCGGCAAACACTTTTTTCTCCACAAAAGACCGGACCACTCCGGCCGTTCCTTCCGGACGAAGCGTTAACGCTCGCTCGCCGCGGTCATGAAAACTGTACATTTCTTTTTCAACGATATCGGTCGCTTCCCCCACCCCGCGTTGATAAATCTCCGTATGTTCAAACAAAGGGGTGCGGATTTCGCGAAAACCGTACAGGCGGCAAATCTTGCGCGCCGTCTCTTCCATCCATTGCCATTTCTCCACTTCGCCCGGCAGAAGATCGTCCGTTCCGCGCGGAACAAAGTATTTCGGCGATGCTTGATATTTCATGAACGCATTCCCTCCTAAACACCCGTCTTCCGTATTCACAAATTAAAAAATCTCCCGCCACTGACTTATTGTCAGGGACGAGAGATTGGTTTAACGATTCCCGTGGTGCCACCCTAATTGGAAACAATGAGTTTCCCGCTTTCACACTCGTTATCGCCGAGTTACGTCTAAGTCTACTGGCCAACATTGGCGTTCGGTTAGATACTCCGGGTGTCTTTCACTGCCCCGTCACAAAGGAAATCTTCCAGCCTCAGGATTCCCCTCTCTGGTTGCTCGCCAGACAGCTACTTTTCCCATCATCGTGCGAATATCCATTTCAAGTTGATTTATCTAAAGATTTTAATGAGGGAGATAGCTTTTGTCAAGAAAAAGATCAATCTTTTTTCTTTTGCACTGTGTGATGAATTCATGAATCATGGTATGGTAATGATGGACAGGAGGGATCATCATGAAAGTGTTCGTCATCCTGGGAAGCATCAACATGGCTCTTGCGGTGGCCATCGGGGCTTTTGGCGCTCACGGACTAGCCCCCAGGGTAACGGATAAAATGCTTCAAACCTGGGAAACAGGCGCTCATTATCATATCATTCATGCCCTTGCATTGATTGCCGTCGGCCTGTTGATGAGTAAAGCAGGCCAAGCTTCATCGCTCATGAGCATCGGCGGTTGGCTCTTGTTTGCCGGCATCGTCATCTTTTCCGGAAGTTTGTATACGCTGGTCTTGACCAATGTAAGCAAATTCGGCATGATTACACCGATTGGCGGTGTCTGCTTCATTATCGGCTGGATCCTGGTTGCCATTGCCACCGCCAAAATGGCCATCGAATAAGGACACGTTTCCAAAAAAAATCCCTGCCACTTACGACAGTGACAGGGATTTTTTGTTCAGCCCCGCAACAGCTTTTCCATATGCGAGACCACATTATCCACATGGAAACCATACTCTTTCATCACCCGGGACCCCGGAGCCGATGCCCCGAAACGATCGATGCCGATCACCGCGCCGTTGTCGCCGACATAAGCATCCCATCCCATCGGATGAGCGGCTTCCACCGCAAGGCGTGCCTTGATGTTGGAAGGCAACACCGATTCACGGTAATCCTCAGGCTGTGCGTCAAACAACTCCCGGCATGGCATGCTGACAACCCGGACATGGATTCCTTTTTCAGCCAGTTTTTGTTGTGCCTCAACCGCCAGGCTCACTTCAGAACCGGTGGCCAGGATAATGCCATCCGGTTTTCCCCCTTGGGCTTCGGACAGAACATAAGCCCCTCTTTCAATGACAGTGCGGTCTTTGCCCACCGTTCCTTCCAGAACCGGCAATCCTTGCCGCGTCAAAACAAGCGCAACGGGATGTTCTTTTTGGCTCAATGCATAAGCCCAGGCGGCAACGGTTTCATTCGCATCCGCCGGACGGATTACCTTGAGTCCCGGAATCAAACGCAAAGACGGAACATGTTCCACCGGTTCGTGTGTCGGCCCGTCTTCCCCGACTGCAATGCTGTCATGCGTAAAGACATAAACAACAGGCAGTTTGGACAAAGCGGCAAGTCGGATAGACGGACGCAAATAATCGGAAAAGACCAGGAAGGTTCCGCCATACGCACGAACCCCGCCGTGGAGCAGCATTCCATTTAACGCCGCACCCATGGCATGTTCGCGCACACCAAACCAAATGTTTCTTCCCGAGTAATCTTCGGCATGGAACACGCCCTCTTCTTTCATCATGGTATTATTGGACGAAGCCAAGTCAGCTGATCCGCCGATCAATTCCGGAACCGCTTTGGCCAGGGCCTGCAACGTTTGACCGGAGGCGGCCCGGGTGGCAAGCGGCTTGTCTTCAGTGGTGAATTTCGGCAATTGTTGTTCCCAATCGGCCGGCAGTTCCCCTCTCATCACCCGGTGGAACTCCCGCGCCAGTTCCGGGTGTTTGACTTCATACTGTTTCAACAAGTCTTGCCATGCCGCTTCCGATTCACTCAGTTTGGAAGCGAGATCATCAAAGTATTGCCGCACTTCCGCCGGAACCGTAAACGGTTCTTCATAAGGCCAGCCATATTCTTTTTTCACCGCTTCCACTTCATCTTTGCCGAGCGGTTTTCCGTGGACTTCGGAAGTACCGGCACGGTTGGGGCTTCCATACCCGATGATCGTGCGCACTTCAATCAAAGTCGGACGGTCGGTCACTTTTTGTGCTTCTTCAATCGCTTTGCCGATGGCATCCAGATCATTTCCGTCTTCCACCAGGAGATAATGCCAGCCATAAGATTCATAGCGTTTTTTCACACTTTCAGTAAAGGCGTGGGCCAATTCTCCATCCAGGGAAATATCGTTGGAGTCATACAGGGCGATCAACTTGCCCAAACGCAAGTGTCCGGCCAGCGATGCGGCTTCTGCCGAAACCCCTTCCATCAAATCGCCGTCACTGCACAACACATAGGTGTAATGGTCCACGACATTCAAACCGTCACGGTTGAAACGCGCGGCCAAATGGGCTTCCGCCATCGCCATCCCGACCGCAGTGGAAATCCCTTGCCCGAGCGGACCTGTGGTCGCTTCCACACCGGGGGTGTAATTGGCTTCCGGATGGCCGGGCGTTAAGCTTCCCCACTGACGGAAGTTTTTCAGATCATCGATGGAAAGCGGATATCCGAACAAATGCAGGAGACTGTACAGCAAGGCACTGCCGTGACCGGCAGACAACACAAACCGGTCGCGGTTGAACCATTTCGGGTTTTTCGGATTGTGTTTCATATATTTTGCCCAGAGTTCGTAGGCCATCGGGGCCGCTCCCATCGGCAATCCCGGATGTCCTGAATTTGCTTCTTCAATCTGATCAATCGACAACATACGAATGGTGTTTACAGCTAATTGATCCACGTTGGACACTATGTATCCTCCTTTTTTATCTGACTGATTACTCAGCGGGTATTATAACATATCTGTCTCTTTTAGGATGCTTCTTTGCTCTCCAAAATAAAAGTGACCGGCCCGTCATTGGTGAAAGAAACTTCCATCATCGCGCCAAATATGCCGGTTTCGACCGGAACACCGTAACTTCTCAAAATTTCATTAAAACGCCGGTACAACGGTTCCGCCACTTCCGGTTTGGCCGAACGCATGAAATTGGGGCGCCGGCCCTTCCGGCAGTCCCCGTACAATGTAAACTGGGAAACCGAAAGTATGGCACCCTTCACATCCAGCAACGAATGATTCATTTTCCCGCTTTCGTCCTCAAAAATCCGGAGATGAACCGCCTTGTCGGCCAAGTAGCGCAAATCCTCTTCCGTGTCCCCTTCTTTAAAACCGACAAGGAGAAGGAGCCCGTGATCAATGGCTCCCGTCACTTCCCCATCCACGGTCACACGGGCATTTTTCACCCGCTGCAAAACCACCTTCATGCCTGACACCGTCCTTTGCTATCATTGAATAATCCGACGAACGCTGTAAATGTCGCGAACTCCCTTGACCCGTTCCACCACGGATTTCAAGTGATTGATGTTTTGAATTCCCACCCGGATGTGGATGGAAGCGATGCCGCGCCGGTCCCCTTTGGCACTGACGGCCGACAAACTGGTCTGGGTGTCGCTGATGACCTGGAGCACTTCATTCAACAAGCCTTGCCGGTCAAATCCGGAAACCTCGATATCGACCTGATAATGCTGGGAAGTTTGGCTGTCCCACTCCACTTCGATTCTCCGCTCTTTCGGGACATTATTCAAATTGGGGCAATCCGCCCGGTGAACCGTGACCCCGCGCCCTTGTGTCACATATCCGGCAATATCGTCCCCGGGAACGGGATTGCAACACCGGGACAAGCGGATGAGCAGATTGTCGACGCCTTTGACCCGGACTCCCTGATCCGCTTTGTGGTTTCGGTGGCGCATCGTTTTCACGTCCGGCAGGACGACCGGTTGTTCTTCCTCTTTGAGACCGTCTGTTAACCGGTTGACAACCTGTGCAGTGGTAATCCCCCCGTATCCGACGGCCGCAAACAAATCATCCGGATCCTGAAAGTTAAATTTCCGGGTCACTTCTTGAATGCGTTCATTGGTCAATACTTCGCTCACTTTAAAGTCATGTTTTTTCAAAAGCGCTTCCACCATTTCGCGGCCTTTGACAATGCTTTCTTCCCGTCTTTGCTTTTTGAACCAGCTGCGAATTTTATTCCGTGCATTGGAGGATTTGACAATTTTGAGCCAATCCTGGCTGGGGCCGTAACTGTGCTTGGAAGTAAGGATCTCGACAATGTCTCCCGTGTGAAGCTGATAATCCAGGGGGACAATCTTTCCATTCACCTTTGCCCCGATGCACATATTGCCGATATCCGTATGAATCCGGTAGGCAAAATCGAGCGGGACGGAGCCTTGTGGCAACTCAATCACATCCCCTTTGGGGGTAAACACAAAAACCGAATCCGAGAACCAATCCACCTTCAGGCTTTCCACAAACTCCAGCGCATCTTTCGTTTCTTGCTGAAGCTCCATCATTTCACGGAACCATTTGAGCTTTTCTTCAAATTTGCTGTTTTCAATGGTGCTTCCTTCTTTATATGCCCAATGGGCCGCAATCCCGTATTCAGCCGTCCGATGCATTTTCATGGTGCGGATTTGCACCTCGATCGGCTCTCCTTTGGGACCAATCACCGTCGTGTGCAACGATTGATACATATTGGCTTTCGGCATGGCAATGTAATCTTTGAAACGGCCGGGCATCGGTTTCCAGATCGTATGAATGATTCCCAACACCGTGTAACAATCCCGAACCGTGTTGACGATGACCCTGACCGCCATCAAATCATAGATCTCATTAAATTCTTTGTTTTGCGTCACCATCTTGCGATAAATGCTGTAAATATGCTTCGGGCGCCCGGAAATATCCAGCACCGGGACATCCGAACCTTCCAGGCGTTCGGACAACGTCGAAATGATTTCATCCAGATATTGTTCGCGTTCCGCCCTTTTTTTCTTCATCAGATGAACGATCCGGTAATATTGTTGCGGGTTCAGATAACGGAGGGCGGTGTCCTCCAATTCCCATTTGATCTTGGAAATTCCGAGCCGGTGAGCAAGCGGGGCGTAAATTTCCAGCGTTTCCCTGGACTTTTCCCTTTGTTTCTTTTCGGGCATGTATTTTAACGTTCTCATGTTATGGAGACGGTCTGCCAACTTGATCAGAATCACGCGAATGTCTTTGGCCATGGCCACAAACATCTTCCGGTGGTTTTCCGCTTGGTGCTCCTGATTCGACTTGAATTTCATGCGTTTGCGCAACTTGGTCAAACCATCCACCAGTTTTCCGACAGCAGGCCCGAATTTTTCTTCCACTTCTTCCAAGGTGACACTGGTGTCTTCCACCACATCATGCAGCAGGGCGGCGATCAGTGTCGTTAAATCCATCTTCAGCTCCGCCAAGATGATGGCAACTTCCACCGGATGATGAATATAAGGCTCACCGGATTTCCGGGTTTGTCCCTCATGCGCTTTGGCGGCAAATTCGTAAGCCGCCTTCAGGCACATCACATCTTCTTTCGATAAATACGACTCAGCAATATCGATTAATGCATCGATCGGCATACCTCTCACATCCGTACCAAAAATAAGTTTTCCTTTTATTATCACTCAATGGCTTGTGAAAGTAAAGGGAAATGCAGATATAGGAAATAAACCGATCGGTGATCCCAATCGGTTTATTTATGCCGGCGGATCCGGAACATCCCGGACCGGCCCCATCCTCCAGTTTGTCTGCGGATATATAAACTGATGACGGTCAAAATGACGGCAGCGACCGTAATCATCCCGTACCGCAAATATTCTTCTGTCACGTACATCATGACGGGCGCGATGACCACGGTGCCATAGATGGTGCACTCCACGCTCACAATCAACATACGCCACACTTTATACAGATAACCACGCAGATCCAACCGGGTCGGTGAAAATAACTCACGAAACAACAAAACAACCAGACCAATCATCCAAATCACTACTGCAATCAACAATATGATCGAAAATCCCGTGATAAATGATGAGAATCCTTCCTGAAATGATTCCACGCGCGTCCTCTCTCCTTAATAAAAAAATTCACACATAATCTTTTAACAATAATAATGCAATCTCCTGTTTCCTGCAATTCCATCGGTTGAAATCAGGATCCCCGAATAAAATCCGTTGAAAATGACAGGTTAAGATTATCTGTTACCATATGGAGGTGAGCAAATGAAAGAAGAACAAATGAAACAAGACAAAATGAAAAAGCCAAAAGCCCGGCGAGATCAGGAACAAACCGAATTTGCATCCGAGTTTTTTGAGGATGAATCCACCCGGAAGGTCATGAGTGCCATTCAGGAAGCGTACAGCCAAGCCGGACCGGAGGAAGCCGAACACACCAAGTAACCGGGTCCGCTCAGAAAGCCCCATGCATTTTCATGGGGCTTTTTTAGATTTTATTTTTATTTGCACTCCCATTCAAAATCGAATAAACTTTTCTTATGAAACCAATCGGCAAATTTATTCCATTTTTTCCTATATGTATCTTGTTTAATCGCACGGATTGCTTCACTGGAAATATATTCGATGAAATTTTTTGTCAATTTTTACTCTTCCCCCCTACGAACGGAGGATGTTTTATGCTAAGAAGTACCAAAAGCACTCTCTATGAACGCTTGGGCGGAGAGCAGGCCATTACAGCAGTGATTGCGGAATTTTTTAACCGGATGATGCAGGATGACCGGGTCAACCATCATTTTATCGGCGTCAACATCGAAGAATTGCGGCAGAAACAAATCACCAACTTCATGAGCTATGCCATCAGCGGGACCCCGCTCTATGACAAAGCAACATTAAGAGAAGCCCATACCGGTTTGAACATCACCTCGGAAGAATACGAAATCGCCATCAAACATTTAAACAGTTCGTTGAGAAAATACAATGTGGGTCTGGGTGATATCGCCAAAATCGAAGCATTCCTGCGCAGTGTAAAGCCACATATCATTAATAAATAACAGGGAAGCGGCATGACCGCTTCCCTGTTATTTATGTTATGCATCCTTTTATTCAATTTCAATGATTTTAAACTGAATGGTTCCGGACGGAGTGGAAACGTTGACGATTTCGCCCACTTTTTTGCCGATTAATTCTTTCCCGATCGGGGATTCATTGGAAATTTTGAACGAAGCGGGGTCGGATTCGGCGCTTCCCACGATCGTATAAGTCTCGCGTTCCCCGTCCGGCTGTTCTTCAATCGTCACTTTGCTTCCCACGTTCACCACGTTTTTATCCTGATTGGCCGCATCGATGATTTTTGCGTTGCGGATCATGTTCTCAAGCGTAATGATACGGGACTCCACAAAAGCTTGCTCTTCTTTGGCTGCGTCATATTCAGAGTTTTCGCTCAGGTCCCCTTGGGCAATGGCTTCTTTTAACCGTTGGGCGACTTGTTGGCGCTTTTCCGTTCGTAAGTATTCCAGCTCTTCTTTTACCTTCTCGAGTCCTTCTTCTGTCAAATAAACTTCTTTATTTTGCGACATACTAACTCATCCTCCTTTAATGCAACACAAGCTCTTCTCGTTGCTTGTGCTCCCGGCGATCCGCCGCCAGTCTGCTGATCCCATTCTCTTTTCACAAGCATTTTATGAAGTTTCAATCCCGTCAAACGGTGGTTGTAAGCGATTTCACCTCGTAATTCAACGCTGAACAACATTGGCCTGAAACCAACCATCAAACCTCGAAATTAAACTGAGGAATATATTAACACATTTTATTTCTTCCTCCAAGTAAAGAACCAAACTTTTTTCTTTCAGCCACCACCTTGTCAAAATTACCCGTAAAGCTTTTCCCAGGCGCGGGTGTTGACAACATGCGGCGGACGCTCTCCTTTCAAGAAGCAGATCAAGTTTTCCACGGCCAAGCGGGCCATCGCTTCCCTCGTTTCAACGGTGGCACTTCCCATATGGGGAGCCAGCACCACGTTTTCCATTTCTTTGAGCTCTGCCGGAACTTCCGGTTCCCTTTCATAAACATCCAGTGCCGCTCCGGCAATTTCTTGATTTCGCAAAGCCTCGGCCAATGACAGTTCATCCACCAACGGGCCCCGTGCGGTATTAATGAGACACGCACTTTTCTTCATTTTTTTCAGCGCCTGTCGCCCGATCAAGTGATGCGTTTCCGGGGTGTAAGGGGCGTGCAGCGAAACAAAATCAGCTTCTTCCAACAGCTCGTTCAATGAACTCCACCGGACCCCCAGCTTTTGCTCTTCTTCAGAAGACAAGCGTGTGCGGGAGTGATAGATCACATTCATATGAAAAGCCCGCGCCCGGTATGCCACGGCTTGGCCGATTCTCCCCATTCCGATGATTCCCAGGTTTTTTCCGGTCACCTCCGTCCCCAATAAAAACCCGGGTTCCCATCCTTTCCATTCCCCGCGCCGGACCAACCGGTCTCCTTCCGACACCCGGCGGGCCACATCAAGCAACAGGGCCCACGTCAAATCCGCGGTTGCATCGGTCAACACACCCGGCGTGTTCGTAACGATGATCCCGGACGATGTCGCTCTTTCCACATCAATATTGTTGTATCCAACCCCATAGTTGCTGATGATCTTTAACCGGTGGCAAGCATCCATCACCTCTGAATTGATTTCATCGGACACCGTACATAAAAGGGCATCTTTATCCTTGGCAAATTGCATGATTTCCGACTGAGTCAATTGCCGGTTCAACGGGTTCAGTTCCACTTCCATATGCTCTTTTAATTTGGATATATAATGTTGGCTGATCAAACTTGTGACAAAAACACGGTGACCCAATGATCTTCCTCCTGTTCATCATGCAAAGGTACCATAACTGCATTTTTGATCTCTATAATATTCGACCAATAATCCTTCTTTCCCTGCTAATCTTTCCAAGAATCCCCGAAATATTTTCCTTTTTCTTCCATACATCCCGCCCCTCCCCGCGAGCAACAATGATATAATAATAACAGAATACTCTGAATCAATACAGGGGGAATCCAATGAAAGAAATCCTGACCATGGATGCAACGACCCTGTCCAGGGAATTAAAAAAGGGGACCTGGGATGTGGAAGAGGTTTTGCGAACTTATTATCACCACATCCAAAAAATCAATCCGCATTTGAATGCCGTTGTCGAAACACGGTGGGATGATGCATTGAAAGAAGCCCGGGAAATCAAGGATCAAGGTTTGAAAGGGCGTTTGGCCGGTGTCCCGGTCAGCTTGAAAGAATCTTTTTTCGTCGAAGGAACCGTCACCTCGGGAGGCCTTCCCCACCATGCTTCCGCTCCCCGGCCGTGCGATGCCGAAGTTGTCCGGCGTTTGAAAAAAGAAGGAGCCATTATCCTTGCCAAAACCAACACACCTTCACTCTGCTTCTGCCAGGAAACCGATAATCTTCTTTACGGCCGCACCAATAACCCGTGGAATTTATCCAGGACAAGCGGGGGATCCAGCGGAGGGGAAGGTGCACTGATTGCCGCGGGCGGAGCTGCGGTCGGCATCGGGGCCGACATCGGGGGATCCATCCGGTTTCCGGCCCATTTCAATGGAGTGATCGGTTTCAAGTCCGGTATGAATCAAGTGCCGGATGAAGGATTGTTTCCAAAGCTGGCTCATCCCTTGCAGCAAAATATGCTGGGCATCGGCGCCCTTTCCAAATCCGTCGCCGATGCCCAATTGATCCATGAAATTATCGCCGGAAAACCGTCTCCCGTCCAAAATCTCTCCGAGTACACCCTGTCGGTGCCTGATCTTTGGTTTTTCACCCCTGTCAACACTTCAACCAGGCAACTGTATAACCAAATCCATTCCTTTTTGAAACAAGATTTCCCCATCGACCGGACCCTCCCGCCTCACTTTTCGGACTCCACACAAACGTGGTTTTGGATCATGACTTTTGACGGCGCCCGATCCTTTCTCCAGCAGACCGAGTTTGACCATATCGGACAAGTGTTTTGGGATTGGCTCAAATCCAAAACCGGCCTCAAGCCCCGTTACCACCACTATTTGACCTGGGCTCTTTTGGCCGCTGAATTTCTCAAACCCTCCCCCCGGGAATGGAAAGACTTGCTCATCCGGTGGAAAAAAACGAAAATGGAAGTGTATGATTTTCTAAAACAACGCATCTTGGTTTTGCCTGTTTATCACAGCCCGGCCCTGAAACATGGTGAACTTTACCGCCAACTCTTTTCCATCCGGAAAACGATTTTTAAATACCTGCAGTTTATCACGTATGCCAACACATACGGACTGTGTTCCCTCACCATACCCATCGGGGAAAACGAAGAACATCTGCCGGTTGCTTTTCAGCTGGTGACCATCCCTGGACAGGAAGATGCTTTGTTCCGGCTGGGTACAGAGCTGGAAACCCGTTTTCGAGGCTATCGTCGGGCCACACATTATGATTCTTAAAGCAGCAAAGGAAGTGTTTCCATATGAAACCCATTCAGACGGGACTGATCGGATTTGGTTTTTCCGGGTCCACTTTTCATGCACCGGTCATTCAGGCTGTTCCGGCCCTGAAATTGACCAAAGTCCTTTCTTCCAAACCCGAAGTGGTCAAACAATCACTCCCGGAAGCAGAAATCACCAAAACATTGGAGGAGATGCTCAACGACCCCGAATTGGAACTGGTCATCATTACATCCCCCAATGAAACCCATTATCCGTATGCGAAAGAAGCGCTGTCGGCCGGCAAACATGTGGTGGTGGAAAAACCGTTTGTCATTCGCACCGAAGAAGCCGATGAACTGATTCAACTCGCCCGCAAGCATAACCGCATCTTGAGTGTCTATCAAAACCGCCGTTTTGACAGCGACTTTTTGACCGTCCAAACATGCCTGAATCAAGAATTGATCGGAACGATTCACACGTATCATGCCCATTTTCACCGGTTCCGCCCACAAGTCAAAGACCGGTGGCGCGAACGGGATCTTCCCGGTTCCGGATTGCTCTATGACTTGGGTTCCCATTTGGTCGATCAGGCTTTGGTCTTATTCGGATTACCGCAATTCGTGTCTGCGGAGTTGTTCAAACAACGCCCGCAGGCGCAAACCACGGACGCCTTTCATCTGGTTCTCGGCTATGAATCCGGTTTGAGGGTCCGGCTGGAAGCCGGCTGTCTGGTGAAATCGCCGGGTCCCCGTTACGAAATACACGGAAGTCAGGGAACCTTGATCAAATACGGGATGGATCCGCAAGAAGAGCAACTGAAAAACGGCCTGACCCCCCATGCACCCGAATGGGGCAAAGAAAGTCCGGAACACTATTTAAAAGCGGTTTACGAAAAGGACGGATTGGAAATTTCGGCGACCATTCCTTCTCTTGCCGGCTGCTATGAAATGTATTACCAAAAGCTGGCGGAAGCCATTCGCACCGGCTCCCGTCCGCCCGTGACCGCAGAAGAAGCCCGCGAAGTCATCCGCATCATCGAAGCAGCCATCCAAAGCGACCGGGAAGGCCGGCGGATTGATTTGTAAATCCGTGGCAGACAAAAAAACCGCAGAAGCAGGGAACCCGCTTCCCCGCTTCCGCGGTTTTTATCTTGTCAATCTCCGGATCCACTTCAAACCGCTTTTCACATAAGGATACCTTAAAGCCATGTCAAACCGCGTGGTTTGTTTGATCATTCCCTTCTGGTGGGAGAAACAATCAAAACTGTATTTCCCGTGATACCTTCCGATCCCGCTCGGGCCCACTCCCCCGAAGGGCAAATGCGGGGTTCCGACATGCATCAGCGTGTCATTGACGCATCCCCCGCCGAAAGGCAAGGAAGCAATCACTTTTTCCTGAACGTTTTTGTTTTCTGCAAACACATAGAGTGCAAGCGGTTTCGGTTTCTGCCGGATGGTTTGGATCACTTCATCCAGCTTGCAATAGGTCAACACCGGCAAGACTGGGCCGAAAATTTCTTCCTGCATGACGGGATCTTCCCAAGAAACGGGATCCAAGATGGTCGGTTCAATCTTAAGCGACTTTGGATCGCTTTTGCCGCCAACGACAATACGGTCCGGTGCCAAAAAGGACTGCAACCGTTGAAAATGCTTTGCAGACACAATCCGTGTATAATCCGGATTTTCCAGCGGATTCTCCCCGTAAAAACACTTGATTTCCTCTTTCATTTGATTCAACAGGGCCTCTTTGAGCTCTTCCGGAACATACACATAGTCCGGCGCCACGCAAGTTTGCCCGGCATTGGTAAACTTGCCCCAGACAATCCGGCGGGCAGTCAACTCCACATTACAGTCGGGACTGACAATCACCGGGCTTTTGCCGCCCAGCTCCAAGGTCACCGGAGTCAATGATTTGGCTGCACTCTCCATGACGGACCGGCCGACGGGCACACTCCCTGTGAAGAAAATATGGTCAAAAGGCTCCCGGATCAATGCCCGGGCTGTTTCCGCCTCCCCTTCAACCACAGCCACATATTCCGGATCAAAAATTCCTTCAATCATTTGCTTTAATACTTTGGATGTATGCGGGGTATATTCCGACGGTTTGATCACGGCACAATTCCCGGCCGCAATGGCGCCGGTCAACGGGCACAAAATCAATTGGACCGGATAATTCCACGGGCCAATAATCAAATTGACGCCGTAGGGTTCCGGATAAACATAGCTCCGGGCGCCGAATAAAACCAGCGGGGTTTTGACCCTGCGCGGTTTTGCCCACTTTCGCAAATTCTTTTTCATCCATTTGATTTCTTCTTTGATCACCATGATTTCCATCACATAGGCTTCATACTCCGACTTGTTTAAATCCCTTTTTAAAGCTGTCAGGATGTCCGGCTCATACCTTTTCACCGCATCCAACAATTTTTGTAAGTTACTCAACCGAAACGAAAGCTCCCTGGTTTTCCCGCTGTAAAAAAAGGCTTTTTGCCTCCGGACCAATCCGGACAAATCCATCCGTTTCCCCCTCCTTTTTTTAAGGTTACACGGAAATGCCAAACCGTTCCTTGCATGCCTTTCGCAATTGCTCCTGATATTCCCGGCTCAACCTTCCGGCTCCCCGCATGATTTCTTTCAAGTATGACGGATGCGGGCAAACCTCTTTGCTTTCTTTCTTCACCACCGTGTAAGTCATCGCCATCTTCTTTTTCCCCTGATGGCAGACATTCACTTGGATCCGCTTATATCGCCCGTGGCTCACCCCTTCCCGTTCATCCAGATCCTTAAGCACCTCCGGGTTCAACTGATACAGGATCCCTTCCACTTTTTCACCCGGCGACCAAAGAAGATCCGCAACCCCTCCCATCCGGTTCGGGCTGTACAAGGTAAAAGCCAACCGGAAATCCGGCAACACGGCTCTGCCCATGAGTTTATACCCGTTTTCGCCCACCGTCCGTTTGAAACTCAACTCATCCATGCACGAACCGTAAGCAAAGTAAAGGATCAATCCGGTCCCCCCTCCCTTGCTTTCTTTTATTGTATCAAACCAAAAATAATTAATATATTCTGAAATATTAAATTCATTGAGGATGCCCTGCCTTTCACATCCTCCAAGCATGGTTTTCCACACGTTTTTGTACCGGAATCTTTCGCATCGCCCACCAAGCAAAAATCTGGACAAAGCTGATGACCAAAACAAACCACCGGATCGACGAAAGGGACGTTGAAGATTGAACCCATCCCGCAAACAACAACACACCGGCCATGCGTCCCAGATTTAATGCCATTTCCCTGGAAACGACATATTCCACCTTGTACTTTGCCGTTTCTCCGGATTGGCCGATCACATCAAAGACAACGGCAGTCATCGGGGACAGGTATAAAGGATAAAACAGGGAAACGCCCACCCCGAGAATCCAGATCGTCCATTCATTGGGTTGAAAAACAAACGGCACCGCAGCCAATCCCATCATCCAGGCGCCGACCAGCATGTAACGGTTTCGCAAATCCGGCCGCAGATAACGACTGACAATAAAGAAGGAAAGACAGGACATCGCGGAGGAAACCGTGTAAAAACTTCCCAAGGCCAATTCACTTTTCACAATGACAAAAAAGAGCAAACCCAGCAAAAAAGCAAAAACCCCTTCGCGAAAACCCTGGCCGGTCATGGCCAAATTCACCCAAAACCAATCCGTTTCCCGATCCCGTGCCAATGCCAAAACCGACCGCAACGCATAGTTTCCCCGGGCTTTCCGGGAACGGAAAAAAAAAGCTGACCAAAACGGCGCATAAAAAGATGATCAACGAAATGCCAAAAATCAGCCGGTATCCCTTCAGTTCCCCCATTTTGCTGATCAAAAGCCCGGATACAAACGGGGCCACAATTCCTCCCGCGGATGTGCAGAATCCGTGAAGGCCGTTAAAAATATCCCGGTTCTCTTTTTCCGTGATCTCAAAATACATCACATGGTAAGCCAGCCAATAAAAACCGGAACCCAGCCCCATGATGACACCGAGTGCGGAAAACCAGTCAACCGACCGGGCGCCCAACCACCATACACCGAGATAAAAAAGGGCCAACACCGCAACCCCCAACCGGATCGCCATCACCCGGTCCCGTTTTTTGATCAGCCATCCTCCAAGCGCAAACGTGACCGCGGTCATAAAGTACTGAATGAGATTAAACATGCTGATGAGAACCCAATCTTCTTCCATTTTAAAAAGGTATACATTCACAAACGTGCTGGACAGAGAAGTGGCCATAAAAAAAAGGCTGCTGGTCAACAAAAGAAGCCAGGCTTCCCGGTCCATCCGGTCCATGTTTGCAAAGAGTCGCATCATCCATCACCAGTATTAGCTTATCCAGGCCCGGATTTTTTACCACAAAACAAAAAAGGACAGACTTTTTCGCCTGTCCCGAAATCATTAAAACCCACTCTTGTTTCGTGCCGTGAATTGTTTGATTTGGATCATCACCATGGCCATGACAAATCCCGCAAGCAAAGCCAAAATATGCGCAAACAAAAATGCATGGCCCAAAGCCAGGCTCAAAACAATCAACAAGATCATGGCCCTTCCGAATAAGGGATGAATGATGCCGCGCAAAAGCAGATATAAGTAAACCCCCATCAAACCAAAAACCGCTTCCGTCGCGCCTGTATAAATTCCCTGGAAATCCATCCAACAAATGCCCCAGTTTCCGATCATGCCGGTCACCAAAAAGAGAAGCAAAAAAACACTTTTTCCAAACAGCCATTCCAACTGCGGGGCCAACAAATAAATAGAAAAAGCCACCAACAGCCATTGGAAAAGGTTCACATGCAAAAACAAAGAAAAAAGCAACCGCCAAAATTCCCCTTCTTCCACACGCCATTGCACAACGGCTCCAAACTGAATCCATTGCATCGGGTGATGCTGATGACCCGATATCAAAAAAAAGAAAAACACGATGGCTTGAATGATTAAAACGCTTGTCACCACCGGAAACATACGCGGAAACTGATGCAAGGGGATGATGACGCGTCTATGGTTCAATGGCCTCCCCTCCGTTTTTTAAAATCCGTGCCACGGCTTGTCCCATTTGGACTTTTGCTCCCGGGACACAATAATTCATCCAGTCGATTTGATTGGGCTCAAATAACAGGATGATGGTGGATCCGAATTCAAACCAACCCAATTCCTCACCTTTTTTAAAGGAAAAGGCCGGATCGTACGTCTGGAACAATTCCTTTTTCGCCTTCTGATTGGTGGCAATGTTCCGGTCATAGGAAACCTTGATGCTTCCCACGTTGGTTGCCCCGACTTTGACCATCGCCACTTTTCCGCAATCCATGGAATCAATGTAAGAAATCAGACGCTCATTCACAACAAAAATGCCTTTCATACAGTTTACCACCATCGGATTCACCGGATACAATTCGCCGGGCAAATGCGTACAAGCATGAATTTTTCCGTCCAACGGCATATGAAAGCGATGATAATCGCTCGGACTCAGATAAATGGTCATAAAACGACCGCCCAGAAAAGACTCGACGTATTTTTTCTGATGCCCCAGCAACTCCTCCAAAGAATAGGTAATTCCTTTGGCCTGAAACAACTTTCCTTCTTTAATCTCACCCACCTGCGAAATCGTGCCATCCACCGGACTGATGATCAAATGATCTTCCCGGGCAACCGGCCGCATGTCCGGCCGCAATTCCCGGATAAAAAAAGCAAGCAGATTTTCAAATTCATGCACCGGTTTTTTTACAGGGGTGAGATCGACTCGAAAATACCGGATGTAGATGGGAATCAACCGGCGGCTCCACGACTGCCGGGCAAGCTTTCCCATCCACCGGGATATGGTTCTTTTCGGAAGATATTTCAAAACCCATTGTAAATATCTCTGTTTCATTTGCGCCTCCTATGGGTCATTCGATTTCAAAAGAAAAACAGGAAAAAAACGGTAAACATAATTGCTCCATAAGGGGACACCATAGTTAACGGGAGGTGAACGAAATGATGAACAACAAAAACTTTGGACCGCAAGAATCCAAAACCAATGCACAACAAGTTCGTCAGCAAAATCAGCAATCCGCTCAACGTCAAACCGGTAAATACGGTACCGAGTTTGCTTCTCAAGCTGGTGCAGCTCAACAACAGCAACAACAAGCTCGCCAAGGGCAACAAGCTGGTAAATTCGGAACGGAGTTTGCTTCCGAAACCAATGCACAACAAGTTCGTCAACAAAACCAGCAATCTCAAGCTAAAAAAGGCCAACAACAACAACAACAATAATTGGCCTCATCAGAAGATGAAATCCCATCTACCGGCGATGTAGATGGGATTTTCTTTTTTCAAAAACGGAATTGCACTCCGCCGGCTTCATGATCACTTTGCCATAAACTGCTCATAATAGGAAGTGATCAACCGTTCCGCAATCGGACCGGCAGCCACCGCACCATACCCGCCTTCCGGGACAACGACAGCCACCGCAATTTCCGGATCGTCAGCCGGGGCAAAGGCAATAAACACGGAATTTTCCACACGGCCTCTGCCGGGAATGTCTTGTTCGGACGTACCCGTTTTTGCCGCAACGTCAAAGGGCAAATGGCCAAACAAACCGCTGGCGGTTCCGCCGGACTTGGTCACTTTCACCATGCCGTTGACCACGGTTTGCCAATGTTCCGGCTTGATGTCCGTTTGGTTTAACACTTCCGGTTTGATTTCTTTGGTTTCACGCGTATGGGGATTGACCACTTTTTCCACCAGTTGCGGCTTCATTCGTTTCCCCTTGTTCGCCAGCGTCGCCGCATATTGGGCCAACTGCATCGTGGTGTACCGTTGGGCTTGGCCAAAGGAAGAAAGAGCCATTGCGCCCAAACCCGAGAATTTCTCGGCGGTGACGAGATAATCTTCCGAACCGTCCTGTTCTCCTTTTAAAGGAACCCCCGTTTTCACACCCAAGCCAAAACGGTGCGTGAGTTCACGGAATTCCCGGACCGCCTCCGACTTTTCTTTCCAATACCAGCGGGTCCCGAGCCAGGCCATAAACGTGTTGGAAGACTTTTGCAGTGCCTTTTCCGGAGTTAACGTTCCGTAATTGTGCCCGCCGGAATTCCGCACCGGAGGTGTCGCTTTCGCATAATAATATTTTCCCGGATCGGACCAGTGTGTATTCGGCGAAATCAAACCTTTCTCCAAGCCCATCCAAACCATGAGCGGCTTAAAAGTGGATCCGGACGGCAAAACGGACAACGGATGTTTTTGCATCTCTTTTTCCGGGTCCGCCGCACCCCTTGCATCATAAGGAGCTTCGGTGATGGTTCCGTTTCTCATCACATAACTCAGATTTTGATAATCTTTTTGGGATACTTTTTGATTCCAAATCCCCGGATCATAGTCCGGATAACTGACCATCGCCCGGATTTTTCCCGTTTTGACTTCCATGGCGACGGCATAGGCATTTTTGGCATACGGTGCCCGGTCTTTTCCGGAAGTGGTGCGCAAGTGCCTTAAATGTTGTTCGATGAATGTTTCCGCATCCAGCTGCATTTTTTCATCCAGGGTCAAATACAAGTGATTTCCCGATTTCGGATGGACTTCTTTCAACACTTCAACCAGTTTTCCCCTGGAGTTCACCCGGACCAACCGGTAACCGTTTTTTCCCCGGAGCTCATCCTGATAGGTGTATTCCAATCCGTCGATTCCAACTTGCTCCCAGTCCAGGTAACCGCCTTGGTCCTTTTTTTCCGCCGCATCTTTATACCTGGAAAGCGAGGATTTTGCTCCGGCAAACGGACGGACATAGCCGATGGTCTGAACGGCAAATGTATCCGTCCGGTATTTGCGAAGCGGCTGGGAAAAAATATTCACGCCGGGAAAAAGATCAGGGTTTTCAGAGATTTTGACAATTTCCTTCTCACTCAATTGGTCTTTGATGCTCTTCGGGTAATAGGGGGGCTGTTTGCGCATCACGGTGTTTCCTTTTTCGTCCAATCCGACATCCATGGCATCAAGGACTTCACTCACGGTCATCCCCAATGTGTTTGCCAGATTCTTTGCCGTCTGCAATTTTTGTTCTTTGCTGATATCCGGTTCAATATACATCGCGGCAAACAGCGATTGATTCCCGACAAGCTCCGTGCCGTTCCGGTCAAAAATTAGCCCCCTTGAGGCAACAATCGGGATTTTTTTGAAGTTGTTTTCTTCGGCCAACAGTTGATATTTTTCTCCCGAGCCCAGCTGGATCCAACCCAATCGCAATATCACAGCGACAAAGAGCAGAACAACAATGAACCACAGGATATGCAAACGCTGGGTAACCAGCCCTGCGCCCCCTGTTTTTTGCTTTGACTTCTTCATCGCCTTGATCAATCCTTTTTCAATATGGTGCTGTCGCTTTTGACCACGATAATAAGTTTAACATAAAATCACCGGAACCGAGCTTTCATTTCCAACCTTTCTTTGAATGGAACCCCCGGGCTAATAACGGTAGATCTTGTGATAAAACCGGAGAACCTCATAGGCATTCAACACGCCGATCTCCTTCAGATGATCGTGCTTTTCCGCCGATTGCGTGAGAATGTAACGGACTTGCTCCGGATTGAGATACGGATTGAGATGCAACAAAAGCGAAATGGTTCCGGTCACATGGGGAACCGCCATGGAAGTTCCGCACATCTCCCGCTTGGAATGATTCAACCAGGCCGACAGGATCCGGTCTCCCGGGGCGGCAATGTCCACTCCTTTGCTGTAATTGCTGAACACTGACAATTCCCCGTTTTTCGAAATCGATGTCACCGCGATGGTTTCCGGATAGCGGGCCGGAAAATCAATCCGGGAAGACATCCCTTGATTCCCTGCCGCCGCAACCATCAAAATCCCTTTCCGGTGAGCAATCTGGATGGCATGGCGAAGGGATTCGCTGACTTTGTCCATGCCAAAGCTCATGTTGATGACATGCATTTTATTTTCGATACACCAGTTGATCGCGCTCAATAAGTCGGAAAGGTTGGCGCTTCCTTTGCGGTTAAACGCCTTCACCCCGTAAATATGCGTCTCCGGGGCAACCCCCACAATCCCGGCCTCTGCCGTCCGCCCGGCAATAATCCCTGCGACATGCGTGCCATGGCCGTTATAATCCTTCGGGGTATGGTAAGGAGAGAGAATATTGATCCCGCCCCGGTAATTGTCACGGATCGCCGGATGGTCATCTGCAATCCCCGTGTCGATCACGGCTACCCGGACCCCTCTCCCTTTACTCCATTTCCAAGCCTTGTGCGCCTTGATTCTTTCAATTCCCCAAGGCAGGTTTTCCTGCTTGACAGGAGTGTTCAATGTTCCGATATAAGGTTCGGTGATCGTTATCCGGATATCGCTTTCCCAGTACTCGATTCCTTCCAGTTTATGCGAGCGGAAAGGCCGTGTGTATTCCCCGATGATCATCCCCAAATGGGACAAGTAACGAATCGGCCGGACCCCTGAATATCTCATTTCCTTCAAACAACGGTCCAAAGAATGGCCGCTGCGCAAGTAAAAAATTTTCCGGATGCCTTGCGGCGGCCGTGCATTCCACTTCTCTGCCGAAGAAGGGAGCAGACCATTGGTGTATTCCATGATTTTCACTCCCCGGTTTCACTGATTCACAATCTTGTGAATATATTTCCATCGAATCCTTCTCCTGAAAGGCGGTGCGTACGACGATGGAAAAAAAGCCGGAAGATTCTCTTGACTATTGGAAAGAAATCCAAAACTGGTCCGGCTTGTTGTCCAAACGGATCAAACAATTCGATGACATCGTGAAAGCTATGCAATCGGTCAACTTGGCGGTGACGGATAAAGAAGTTTTAAAAGAACTCATCTCTGCCCTCGCAAAGTTGAACCAAGTCCAAACCAAACCCCAAAAAGAAAAAGTCGTTTCCAAACAATCCGCTGAAAGCAGCGGCTCTGATGAATTTCTGGTTCAGCTCATGAACACCCCGGCCATCAACAACGTGTTTAAAGAGGTCTTCAAAAACAAGCGAAAATGGTGAACGATGGCTTTTTCCGGTTGATTTAGTTGTATGAAACAACCGTTTTAAAGTCACACGTTATATACCTAAAAAACGAAAAAAGGGCAGAAGTCTAAAGACTTCTGCCCTTTATCCCGTGATTTCATTCACAACCGCATGGTTTGCGATTGATGTCATAAACCGAACATCCAAACATTTCAAAATCGATGTCCCGTCCCAACTCCCATACCTGTTGCCAAAACTCCGCCACACAAGCCAGCGGTTCGGAGACGCCTTCCTCATCCGCAAAGAAATACGTGGTTTCATCCCCCGTCTCTTCATCCATGAACGTGATATATAAAACCCGGTAATGAACGGGACCCGCTTGTTCATCCACAATATCAAAGCTGGCTTCGTGGCTCAAATACAACTCTTCCAGCTTCCGGTTCTCTTCCTCGTGCTTCGGTTCATCCAACCACCGGAAATAAAACGTGCACCGGTTCCCTTCCTCATCATAATCAAAACGTTCCAAGCGGCCGTAAACCCTGACTTCTTTTGCTTCAAGATCGATTTTCCCGAAAAGCGTTTTTTCCTGCTGATCGAGCATTTTATCCAAAAGCCGCTTCCAATCGGAAATTACCATTTCCCTGACGGATTCCTGGAAGTTGATATTGCAACCATGCGCAAATACCTTCATTTCATGGACTCCTTTTCCATTCAAGTCCCATTCATTATACCGAAAGCGCTTCGATCCTTTCAAGACGATGCCTGTTTTCTTTGCTTTTCCAAATTCCGAAGTTCGACCCGGCGGATTTTTCCGCTGGCTGTTTTGGGCAGGTGGCCGACAAATTCAATTTCCCGCGGATATTTGTAAGGAGCCGTTATCTTTTTGACATGATCCTGCAACTTTTGGATCAGCTCTTCGGACGGGGAAAATCCTTCTTTCAAAACCACAAACGCTTTGACGATTGATCCCCTCACCTCATGCGGGCTGGCCACCACCGCACATTCCTTCACGGCCGGGTGCTTGACCAGAGCATCCTCCACCTCAAAGGGGCCAATGGTGTATCCGGAACTGATAATGATATCATCCGCCCGGCCTTCAAACCAGAAATATCCGTCTTCATCTTTTCTCGCCCGGTCCCCGGTAAGATACCAATCACCAATAAATGCTTGCAGGGTTCTTTCCGGATCCTGATAATACCCTTTAAACAAAGCCGGTGAGGAACGATGAACCGCAATATGCCCCACTTCCCCTGCCGGGACTTCTTTTCCTTCGTCGTTGATGATGGCCACCTTGTTGCCGGGAGTCGGTTTGCCCATGGAACCTTGTTTGGTTTCCATATCTTTTAAAGTGGCCACCAACAGTGTGTTTTCGGTCTGGCCGTAACCGTCCCGCACCCGGATCCCGAAATGGTTTTGGAAAACCTGAATCACTTCCCGGTTTAAGGGTTCCCCGGCGCTGACCGCGCTTCTCAAGTGCAACCGGTAATCCTTTAAGTTATCCAGTTTCGCCATCATGCGATACTCGGTGGGGGTACAGCAAAGCACATTGATTTTTTCATCCTGCAGAAGCTTTAGATATGTTTTGGCATCAAACGTCCCGTGATATACAAACGCCGTCGCACCGGCCCCCAAAGTGGATACAAACGGGCTCCAGATCCATTTGGCCCATCCCGGGCTGGCAGTGGCCCAGACCACATCATCCGGCTGAATATCCAGCCAGGCTTCGGTCGCCGTCTTTTGATGGGCAATCGCCCAACTGTGATGGTGGATCACGCCTTTGGGATTGCCGGTGGTTCCCGATGTGTAAGACAAAAAGGCCATATCCTCTTCGGTGGTTTCCGGGAGCTCCGTTAAAGCGCTTCCATTCAAGGATAAAAGCGGTTTCCAGCCATCCCGTTCCTCTCCGTGAATCAGCCGGCTGTGCAACAGATGAGATTGTTTTTCCGCCTCTTCCACCCGTTCCACAAGCGAAGCATGGGCAATCACCGCTTTCGCCCCGGAATGGCGTAGCCGATAGGCAATGTCGCTGGCCCTTAACATTTCCGATCCCGGGATCACCACCAATCCGGCTTTTAAGCACGCTATGTATGAAAGATAAGCCTCAGGGATTCGCGGCAATAAAATCATGACCCGGTCTCCCTTGCCCAGTCCGAGTTCCACCATCCCTTTGGCCAAACGATCCGATTTTTCCTTTAATTCAGAATAAGAAAGCGAACATCTTTTTCCCTCTGCGTTGACCCAGCGGATCGCTTCCTTGCCGCTTGGGGCGTGGCGGTCAATATCTTGTGTCAAATTGTAAAGTTTCGCCATCCAAATCCCTCCCAATCTCATGATTGCAACTATTGTTTATAAAATAAACTCTTTTCGGTAAAAAGTAAAGAATTTGCATAAATTATGAACAATGAAAAATCCCTGACGGATGCATTGTCTTTCCATTGAAAGTGGCGGCTTCTACAGCCGCCACCCAATCACCATGCTATTTCATTGTCCTTGAATCAGAAGTTGCTTCCTCCAAGCTGTTGTTGAGCCATGGAAACCAGACGTTTCGTGATTTCTCCCCCGACAGAACCGTTTGCACGGGAAGTGGTGTCAGCTCCCAGCTGAACGCCAAACTCTTGAGCAATCTCATATTTCATTTGATCGATTGCTTGAGCAGCACCAGCCACTAACAATTGATTAGAACTGCGAGTGCGATCTTGTTGTGCCATGTGTTTTCACCTCCTTGGCTTTGTTGTCTATAGCTTGTGTCGGATCAAACCAGCCAATGCATAGGAAAATTTGGTATTCAAACCGTTTTTCGGCATCCTCGGTTTTCCGTATCATCACAGTTTTTTTGTAACCGGAAAATATGTTTTTCATTCTAAAATGCTTTTTTTATACATATCGTTATTATGCCTCCCATCTTATTTTTCACAGGAAGGGTGATTGGAGTGAAAGACTGCCGCGACCGCAATACGCCTGACCCGTTCCGTTATCAACAGCGGATTTGGTATCCGTACATCAGCCCTTTGGATCCCTGCCCTCCGCAAAGAGTCAAAACTTACGTCGTTGCACCCAACCAATTCCTTGGTTTTCAACCGCCCGGCCTCCCCCAATATCCGCCGCACAAAGCCCTGCGCCGCGGAACCCTGTGGCCTATTTTATACAGCCCTTATCCTCCGAAAAAAACGCCAAGGGAGGAAAGATAATGGATACGTATCCGGATCACGCCAAACGCTTCCAAATGCTCAAGCAGTTACAGGAAGTGGATTTTGTGTTGACGGAATTGAACCTTTATTTGGATACCCATCCGGATGATCTGTCCGCCATTGACCAATACAACTGGTACGCCAAAGAACGCGACAAACTCCGCCGCCGATATGAAAAACAGTTCGGTCCCCTGATGCATTTCGGACACAGTTTTAACCGGTATCCCGACGGATGGAATGAAGGTCCCTGGCCTTGGGAAATATAAAGGGGGAAAGATTCGGTGTGGATTTATGAAAAGAAATTGCAATACCCGGTCCGGGTCAGCCAATGCAACCCGAGACTGGCCAAATTTCTGATTGAACAATACGGGGGCGCTGACGGGGAACTGGCCGCGGCCCTGCGCTACTTAAACCAGCGCTACACGTTGCCGGACAAGGTCAAAGCCCTTTTGACGGATATCGGCACGGAAGAATTCGCCCACTTGGAAATGATCGCCACCATGGTGTACAAATTGACCAAAGATGCAACGCCGGAACAGCTGAAAGAAGCGGGACTGGGCGCCCATTTTGCAGATCATGACAAAGCCCTGTTTTACCATAACGCCGCCGGTGTTCCATTTACGGCCACCTATATCCAGGCCAAAGGAGATCCCATTGCCGATCTGTATGAAGACATCGCCGCCGAAGAAAAAGCACGGGCCACATACCAATGGTTGATAGACATGTCCGATGATCCGGACATCAATGATGCGTTGAAATTCTTGCGTGAACGGGAAGTGGTGCATGCACAGCGTTTCCGTGAAGCGGTGGAAATCCTGAAAGAGTATCAGGGGCAGAAGAAGTATTTTTAAACGAGCGACGTCATCCCGTCTCAGATAAAAAAGCCGCCACCATTTCAAGGGGCGGTTTTTGTGTATTGGCGCAAGGGACAGCCTCAGCCCCGATGGAAATAATCTACAAATCATTTGAGTTCATTGTTTTTAAAATATTTTATATATTCTATAATAAAAACAACTTCTTGTTTCACATTGTTAAATCCGGCCAATAGGACTGTCGCCTTGCGCCGGTTTGGTGATTGATCCATGAGATCCGTACGGAACATTACATTTTTACGGGAGGTTGTCTCCATTGAAAAACAAATTCAACATTCCATGGTTGTCCATATGGTTAAACCCCGGGGACACGGTCCAGCGGATTTTAAACAACAAGAAAATACCCGTTATGCTGATATTGCTGACCGGCCTTTCCATGAATCTGGACAATTCTTATTTCAACTCCACAGGGGATACCTTGAGCTTGTCCGCCATCTTGCTGATTGCAATCATCTTTAGTCCGGTGACCGGTTACCTGTTTGTCTGGATTTCCACCTATTTGTTTTCCATTACCGGACAATGGTTGGGGGCACAGGATCAACCAAAGAAATCAAACCCGTCGTCGCATGGTCAGGGATCTTTTTTGCCGCTTCGCTGATCATCCGATTTTTGGAAATCCTGATCCTGGGAAACGAAATTTTTCAAACCGTTCAACCCACCGTGGAAAACAGTACATTTTTATCAATCTTATTTATTTTCCTCCATCTGCTTGATCTGGCCATCTTGATCTGGTGGGCCGTCTTTATGGCCGTTGCATTGGGAGAAATCCACTCTTTTTCCAAACTCAGGGGATTTTTCGCCATGCTCATTTCCCTGCTGTTGGTTGTATTGGTTAACCTTTTGATTGCCATAATTCTTATGATTTTTTAAACAGGGTGATCATCATGATCAAAAGATTCTGCATGACCTTGTTCAGGCTTGTTGTTTGTTTCGCTGTTCTTTTCATGTCGGCGGGAACATGCTATGCCGATCCATCGGGAGGTTTTGAGGTTCCCGAAGTGAATGAGGACTTTACCAAAGTCAAACCGAATCAAGGTGCGCAACAGAAAAAAGACGAAAACACCTGGCTGGGCGATTTTCTTATCTGGATCGGTGCCGCCAAGGATAAAAAAGACTTGGAGAAATTAAGCAAGCAGGCAAATGACGAATTTTTGGACGGCTTCTTCAAAAAATCAGTCGAAAGTTTGTTGGGATATGATCTATACACAGGCGATCCATTGCAAGGCGAAAGGAAAAAAGAGGCAGACCGGGCGTTAAGCAGCGTTGTCGACTGTATTCCGGTCATCTCCAACATCAAAAATTTGAAGGACCTCTTTACCGGAAAAGATTCCATCTCCGGGGACAAACTGAGCCCGGTCGATAAAGTGATCTCAGCCATCGGCATTGCTTCCGGCCCCGGCAAAAAAGCAGGGGTGATCCTGAAAGGAATATTTAATGGCGGAAAGAAATTATTAAAGAAATTTGGTGTCTATATTGATGATCTGGCTGAACGATTCGGATTCGGTCCCAAACTGCAGCCTGCCGGCGGACCCCCGGACATTCCCCGGAGACCTGAGGTGAATCGGATTGAAGGCACAAACGGGGGTGGAAAAAATCAGAAAAATCATCCTGTCAAAAGAACCCAAGAGGAATATGACGATTTAGCAAGAGACCCTTCTCATGGCGGACAAATTACAGAACAGGGGATTAAAGAAAGAGAAATAGGTTTAGCGCTTGAAAGTCAAGGAAAGCTGGGAAAAATCATTCGTGATCCACAGGCTGACGGGGGCGCAGAATTTATTGATACCACCACAGGTATAAAATGGGACATAAAAAGTTTTGTTTCCTATCCAAATGGTCACACTTCTCCAAGAAAGGGCGCTTTTACTGTTGAAAAAGCAATGAAAAAGATTAATGCGGAGTTTCGCAGAGGTCATAATGTAATTATTGATAAAAGAGATTTAATTCCTCAACATGTCAAAGAGTTAGAAGATGCAATTAAAAAGAATGGGGTTGAGGACCGAATCATATGGTATCCATAGAAAGAGGTTTTCAAAATGCAAGAAAAAATATTGAATTGTCTGGAAGCCCATAAAATATGGATTAAAACGATTGGCAAAAAAGGCGAAAAATTAAAATTGGACGCAATCGATTTTCGTGAAATGAATTTAATGGAATATCCCTTGGATCAATCTTTTTTAACAGATTGTGTATTTGATGGAATGAACTTAAAAAGTAAAGATTGGTTTGCATCACATCTGTGTTCCTCCACATTTCAATATACCAATTTGGCCCATGCTGATTTTACGAAAGCAAATTTATCTTATGTGAATTTCTCTCATGCTAATGCCAAAAATGCAAGGTTTGTTAAATGTGAGTGCTTTGAAACCATCTTTTACAAAACAGACCTGACCCATGCCAAGTTAGTGAACAGTCTTTTTGTGGAGGCTGACTTTCGTGAGGCTACTTTGAAACATGTGGATGTAAGTGTCTCCGTTTTTGAAGATGTTTTGATTAAAGGGGCAAAATTAACAGACATCAGAGGTATTGATAATGCATATATAAAAAGCATTAATATCGGTACACCTGAAAATCCAATAATGCTTGAAGGCGATAAAGCCAAAGAATGGCTCATGAACCACGTGGTTTAATCAATCATAAGATCACGTGATTACGGCTCTTCCCGGAGGAGAGTTGGATGAATGATAAAAAACCCTCAGCATGATCCGGAAAAATTAAAAAACAATCTTTAATTGCCAATGAAGCACTTGCCTGCAAATACACAGGGCAAGTGCTTCTGATGATGATTTATACAAGACCCGATGGATCCCCGGTAAGCTTATTCCTTATCCCCCGAATAAACCGCATGGTTTTTGCCAAATATAAAAACCTCTTTTTCTTTGGTAAAACCGATTTTTTCCGCCACCCGGATGGAAGGAATATTTTTCGGATCGATGAGACAGATCAATTTATTGAAATGCAATTGATGAAAGCCATATGCTTTGCATGCTTTGGCCGCTTCCGTGGCAAATCCCCTGGACCAATACTTTTTATGGATATGATACCCGATTTCAATTTCCGTGCGGCCGTCCACGGTCTGGCGAACCAGTCCGCAATCACCAATGAGTTCATCTGTTTCTTTCAGGCACACCCCCCACAGTCCGAACCCGTCTTTCCGGTATCGTTCTTGATTTTTTTGGATTCATTGCCCGGTTTGTTCCCGGGTGAAAGGCGCCGGGTAAAACCGCATGGTCTCTTCATCGGAGAAGATGGCATGAAGACGGTCCAGATCCTCCTGTTTCAATTCCCTCAAGTACAATCTTTCTGTTTCCAGAATCATCCTTCATCCTCTCTTTGAAAGAAAGAATCTTATCAAAGTTCTTCCCTTTTTACGGCATGAAGAAAATGGATCGTTTCGCAGGCAGACAAATGATCATTCCGATTGCGAAAATACCGCTCCTGAATATCGACCGGCGATAAATGTTCAACGATCCGCAAGCCCGGTTTCTCCAACATGTTCTCCATTTCCGGCAATGAAAAGCAAGATTTCATCGGCTCTCCGGCAGCCGCGGCCATTTTCACCATGTTCTCCACCCGGTTGCAGAACCCTTTTTCTTCAAAAAGTCGTTCATCGGCAAAATCGAAAACAATGGAACTTCCCGCCGGAACGTTCGCAAACAAATGCCGGAGCAAATCGGCCAACTCCTCTTTGCTTAAATAATAAGAAACGCCCAGCAAACTGAAAAAGGTTTTTTGATCGCCAAAGCCTTTTTCATACAGTTTTTCGTAAGAAAACGGCTTTGTAAAATCACAAGCAATGAAATGAAGATGATCCGGTATTTCCAAACCCGCCTCCTGCAATCTTTGCAATTTAAACGTTTGGGTGAAAGGGTGATCCAATTCGAAGATTTCCAATCTGTTTTTCAGTTCCGGATACCGCTGGGCAAACGTGTCCATGCCTGCACCGAGAATGACATATTGCCTGACCCCTGATTCGATTTCCTTTTGCAATACCGCTTCGCAATAGGCCGACCGTGCCAAAGGCGTTGGCGATAACTGAACTTGGGTGATCCATTTCAATATTTCATCCGGATTGTCCCGATGTTGCTCGGCCATTTCCGGGTTGAAAAACGAAATTCCTTGAACCATATGGGTTTTAATGGCATCATATTCTTCTTGTGTCATCAATTGTTTGGCGAGAAAATCGTCGAAAATCTTTGGTGTATCAAATTGGCTGTGATAAGCCCTGCCAAATGCGGAAATCAGCGCGGTTAAACTGGATTCCCCTTTTTTCACGTCCATACACCCCTTTAAAAAAAATGGGATCCCCCCACGTCCGGGAATCCCATTATATATAATATAGAATTAATTTTAAATTATAGCATAAATTAATTTTTTGTCAAGAGGTTTACTGCTTTCTTTTTCAATGTTCATCCGATTCCCTCTCTAAAATGAATCAAATCATCTTCACCAGCTCAAAAAGTTTATCTTCTTTTTTGCATGATCATTCTTCCTTATAAAGAGGCGTTCCTGTGAGAATTTTGGACAGGAACTGTATAAATCGAATGCATTTATCAAGAGATCGTCTGACACGACAATTCAAATCATTCCGTAAATTTCATAGAATAAAGTTAAGGTTTTATTTAGGTTGTTGAAAATCCACCTTCAAATCGCATTCCGTGCAAAAGAAACGATCCCGGATGGATTTTACAACATGATCAGGGAGGGATTCACATGCCTTGGTATCAAACCCGGTTAACCGAATTATTGCAAATCTCCAGCCCCATTATCCAGGCAGGAATGGCCGGCGGGATCACAAGTCCCCGGCTCGTTGCGGCGGTATCCAATGCCGGCGGTCTGGGATCACTGGGAGCGGGCTATATGTCTCCCGAAGACATCCGCCAAGCCATCCGGGAAATCCGGAAGCAAACAGACCGTCCGTTTGCCGTCAACTTGATGGTTCCCGCGCCTTATGAAACCAATGCGGAACAAGAACGCCTGATGAAAAATCATCTCAAGCGGTTTGAAGAAGCCGCCGGTGCCTCCGGCCAAGAAACCACAAGCCATGCCGCCATTTCCTTTGAAGAACAAATTCACGTCATTCTGGAAGAAAAGGTCCCTGTCGCATGCTTCACTTTTGGAATTCCGTCCCCCGCCGTCATCCAGGAGATGCATGCCCGTCACACGGTGGTCATCGGGACAGCCACTTCGGTGCGGGAAGCTGTCGAAGTGGAAAAGAGCGGGATGGATGCCGTCGTGGCCCAAGGAAGTGAAGCGGGAGGCCACCGGGGAACCTTTCTCTCCGCCGAATTTCCATATGTCGGAACGATGGCCCTGATCCCTCAAGTGGTGGATCATGTCCGGATTCCGGTCGTTGCCGCCGGCGGGATCATGGACGGTCGCGGGGTTCTGGCCAGCCTGGCTCTGGGGGCGGACGGGGTTCAAATGGGCTCGGCCTTTTTACCCACCTTGGAAAGCAGCGCCCATGACAAACACAAAGAAGCCGCCCTGCAAAGCACCGATGAAAGCACCGTCATGACAACCGTCTTTTCCGGAAAGCCGGCACGGGCCATCCAAAACGAATTTATCCGGGAAATGAAGAACTATCCCCATCCCCTTCCCCCATACCCCGTCCAAAATGCCTTGACCAAGTACCTGCGCCAAGCAGCCTCCAAAAAAGGAAACACGGATTACATGGCGTTGTGGGCCGGCCAAGCCGCTGCCCTCAGCCGTTGTGAACCGGCGGAGGAACTGATAAAAAGAATCATGAGCCAAGTTAATCAATGTTTGTCACAACTGGCCGGCGAGCATTAAGCCCATAACCGGGACAACTAATCGAGTAGGAGGGGGTGACTAACCCCCGTCCTCTCACACCACCGTACGTACCGTTCGGTATACGGCGGTTCACTCAAGTCTGACGACACAGGAAATATCGATCACCCATACTCTTCAGTCCCTGACTCTGCCAATAGGCAGAGTCAAGTGTTTTCTGAAGGATGGGACTACCGGCAATTCGCCAGTATTTCTTGCGCGTGTTTCCCCATTCAAAGGCTTTCCCCTTCGGTACCCCCAGTGAGACCAGTTTCCTGACTCGGGTTTTCGGAGTCTTCCATTGTTTCCACAGACACATGCGCAGTCTTCTTCTCAGCCACTCGTCCAGTCGGCGAAAAGGGGTGGGAGTTTCTGCGAGGGCAAAGTAATTGCACCACCCCACAGTGATTTTATTGATCTCTTCGATCCTACTCTCCATGGGGATGGGCTTGGAGCGGGAGGTCAGTTCCTTCAGTTTCTGTTTGACTTGTTTCAAGCTTTCTTTGGCAACACGAATTTTCGGTTTGCGTCCCCATGTAAAGCTGAAGCCAAGAAACTTTCGTTTCCACGGTCGGTCGACTGCGCTTTTCTCCATGTTTATTTTCAGACGGAGTTTGTCCTCAATGAAACGGGAAATTGAGGCCATGACCCGTTCTCCGGCCCGTCTGGATTTCACATAGATGTTGCAGTCGTCCGCGTAGCGGACGAATCGGTGTCCTCTTCGCTCCAACTCTTTGTCCAGTTCGTCCAGGACAATATTTGCAAGCAACGGGCTCAAAGGGCCGCCTTGCGGTACCCCTTGTTCGTTGGCTACCTTCACTCCGCTGCTCATCACACCGGATTCGAGGTATCGACGAATCAATTTGAGGAGTGTTTTGTCCTGAATTCTTTTCGCAAGAGTTCCCATCAGCCGGTCGTGGTTGACCCGGTCGAAAAACTTTTCCAAATCGATGTCTACCACCCAACGATATCCTGCTTCCATGTATGAACGAGCTTTCTTGACTGCATCGTGCCCGCGTCGACCCGGTCTGAATCCATAGCTGAATTCAGAAAAAGTCGGGTCAAAGAGTGGGGTGAGAATTTGGGCGATCGCTTGCTGGATGAAACGGTCCAGTACGGTAGGAATGCCAAGTAACCGAACTCCCCCGGTAGGTTTCGGGATTTCGACCCTTCGGACAGGAGACGGTACATAGCTTCCATCTTCGATGGAAGCGCGGATGGAAGCCCAGTGGGTCATGAGATAAGCCCTGAGGGATTCTACAGTCATCCCATCCACTCCATGACTCCCTTTATTCTTTTCCACTCGTCTGAGCGCTTTTCGAAGATTTTCTCGTGACAGGATTCGCTCCATCAGCATCTCGACATTCCCCGCCTTCGTGAACATGTCGGTCCATTTGTGCCATCCCTTGCTCCACCCTCCCGGAGACCCCCACGGGATTCACCGTTTCCTCCTCCGGGCAGCTCCGTTTTGGATTGGCTGCTTCATTGCAAGGGAATGAACGCCTGGTGACGTGTTCTCCTCAAGTGTTCGGTCCTTCCCCGTTCAGGCGTCCCCTACTTGGGTACTATGACCTCTGCTGACTTCTGGCTGTTCAGCTCTTCCTTCCGAAAGAGGTTACCATGAGGGCATGGCGTACCAGCCAGACCTCCCCGGGTAAGCGCACATCCTTCTCCTCCATCCACCCGCCTCATTTACCCTGCACCGCCTTCGGCAGCAAGGATTTTGTCTTGTCATGCAGACTCATCCAACGGTGCCTGGCCTCGTATGAGGTTCGTGTTCCTCGGGCCGGAGGTTTGCCGCCGGCTTCCTTCGGATTCCGTCTCACGGCGGACACCCCTGCCTTAGGCTAACTGCTACTGCTGCCTTCGCAGTTCGGGACTTGAACCCTATAGCATATACGCATGCCGGGCGCACATGAAAAGAGCTGAATCCGCAAGGGTTCAGCTCTTCTGCAGACACCATCCAAATTCAGTGTTTAAAAATAAAAGCAAGGAAAGAATTCGAAGTAATGGCTAAATGGACATGGAAATAAACTTGGTTTCCAGGAAGCTTTCCATCGCATAGCGACCTCCTTCACGGCCCAAGCCGCTTTCCTTCAACCCGCCGAAAGGTGCCTGGGTCTGGGTCGGGGTGCCGTCATTGACACCGATGATGCCATATTCCAAGGACTCTGCCACCCGGAAGCAGCGGCTGTTGTCCTTCGTATAGCAGTAGGCGGCCAATCCGTAGCGGGTGTCGTTTGCCATCTCCAACACGGCCTCTTCCTCTTTAAAGGGAATAATCGGCACGACGGGACCAAATGTTTCTTCATAAGTAATTTTCATATCCGGGGTGACATGGGTGATGACAGTCGGTTCCAGGAAAAATCCTTTGCTGTATTCCCCTTCTGTCAGCCTGTTTCCGCCAAAGATCACGCGGCCTCCTTTTTCTTTGGCATCACGGATGTGTTCCATCACCCCGTTTAATGCTTCTTCATCCACCAGCGGTCCGATCTCCACGCCTTTTTGGCGCCCGTCACCCACCTTGGTTTTTTTCAACCGTGCGACCAGTTTTTCCGTAAACGCATCAACCACGGACTCATGGACATACAAACGGTTGGTGCTAATGCACATTTGCCCGGAATTGCGGAATTTGCTTTCAAAGAAACCGGCCACCGCCGCATCGAGATCGGCGTCTTCAAACACAATGAAGGGAGCGTGTCCGCCAAGCTCCATGCTGATCCGTTTCACCTGCTTGGCCGCACCTTCCATCAAATGCTTGCCGACGGCGGTCGAACCGGTGAAGGTGATCTTCGCCACTTTCCGGTTTTGCAACACTTCGTCGCCAAACTTTTCCGCCTTGGCCAGCACCAGATTGACCACGCCTTTGGGGAACCCAGCTTCTTCCATCAGTTCAAACAGCCGCACCGCGCTCAACGGGCTTTCCATCGCGGGTTTTAATACGACGGTACACCCGGCGGCAAGTGCCGGGGCAATTTTTCTCGCCACCATGTTGACCGGGAAGTTCCAAGGGGTGATGGCAGCCACGACACCCACCGGCTGTTTGATGGCCATCAGCCGCTTGTTGCCGTCATAAGACGGAATGGTTTCCCCGTAAATCCGCTTGGCTTCCTCGGCATACCACAAGAAATTGTCCGCACTGCCCACAGCCTCAAATTTGGCTTCCCCGAAAGGTTTTCCCATCTCCGCCGACATCAGTTCCGCAAGCTCATTCCGGTGTTTCATCACCAGCCCGTATAATTTGGTGAGATATTTGGATCTTTGCCGACCGGGCAACCGGGACCATTCTTTGAACGCTTCATGCGCCGCATCGATGGCTTTTTTCGCATCCCGTTCATCCCCGTAACTGACCACCCCCACACATTCTCCCGTGGCCGGATTGAATACTTCCAGTGTTTCTCCGCTTTCTGCTTCCACCCATTCTCCCCGGATATACATTTTTTTGATCTCACTCATGGATTGGCCACCCTTTCTCCATTTGGATTTAAATCATTTTCAGCGCTTCAAATGGATTTTTGCAGTTTTTGCAATATAAAATGCTCCGGCATGCGGCCGGCCCGAACAGGTTCTCCAAAGCAGTGAATGAAGAACCGCAATACGGACATGTCACTTCCCAGGTTTTCTTTTTCTCATCCTTGCGTGGCGGCGGCATGATGCCCATTTTCTTGAGCTTTTCCCTTCCCTCATCACTGATGCGGTCGGAAGACCAGGCCGGTTCGAGCAAAAAGTTCACCCGGATCTCACGGACCCCTTCCACCGCGCCCAGTTTCTGTTCAATCGCTTTTTTCATGATGTCCAAAGCGGGGCAACCGGCAAAAGTGGGCAAAACATCCACGGACACCACATCATCCTCGACACGCACTTGATGGATCATGCCCATTTCCACCATGCTGACCGCCGGGATTTCCGGATCCTTCACTTCTTGCAGCAGCTCCCAAAACATCTCTTCCCTTTCTGCCACCTTGACCCTCTCCTTTACCAACGAGCTGTGGGATCCAGCCGGTAAACTTCTGACAAGGTGGCCAGAGCCGCGGCGAGATCCGGTGTATGTTCCCCGGCCCGCCCGTTCCATCCAGTCGCTTTCATCCCGCCGGCCGGAGGCAAACCATAGTCCTCAAAATCTTTGTTCACTTGCTCCAACCACCGCTTTGTCAATGACTCTTCGTCTTCAATCAATCCGTATAGGACCATGGCGGAAGCTTCAGGCCCCAACTGAAACAATCCGCCCGCATCCTCCCACGCCCTTTCCGTCGCCTTTTTCAGACGGGACCGGGCTTCCTCCGTACTGTTGGCCAATTGTTTCATCCACACCCGCCAATGAAGCAGATGGTAATGGTGTTCCGTCAGGATTTTACGCGCCGACTGTTGCAGTGGCAGGTAGGAAGACCGGGCCAAAGATTCAAACCGGATTTGTTTGAACACACTATAAAAATACGAGCGCACAATGGCATAAGCCCAATCATAGCGGGGTTCTTCCAGATAAAGTCCGGGACCGTTCACCCGCTCCACCAGGACGGCATTGCGGAATTCTTCCGGCTTGCGGAGTTGTGCCAGATCATCGGCTTTTCCGGCCCCCAATGCTTCCAACATTTCATAAAAGAGCACGGCATGTCCCATCATGTCTTGTGAAATGGAGGAAAAAGCGACATCTTCTTCAATATGGGGGGCCAGCCCCAGCCATTCCGATCCCCGGAAAGCCAAAATGAAATCATCATCGGCAATCTGGAAAAGCAAGGCCTTCAAAGCCGATAAATATTCCGGATTCTGCTTGGCTTGCTCTGCCGATTCGACACGGAGATTGCTCACACACGGACCCTCCTTTTACTTTCCTGAAGCATTTTTCTTCTCGAACCGCTCTTTATGCCGGCGCCATTTCGATTGCAAATCGCCGTACCCTTTTGTTTCCCGGTAGCTCTTGTTGTCCAGCTTTTCCAAGTACCGGCGCTGTTCCGGAGGCAGGACCCAGATATCGTCCCGTTTGACCACCCACAAATTGACGCACGGTTCACGCCGGAGAAAGTTTTCGCGCGCCATGGACATGGCCACCTCGTGATTCGGGGCCAACAAACTGAACTGGTGGACGAAATGGGCAGTCGGGCTCTTTTGGCTGAAGACTTCAAACACGAAAAAGTCTTTCTTTTCCTTGTCCCCGCTGGTCATACGCTTCCCCCCCAGACCGCGTTTCGTTGCTTGGCGAGCAGGGCATCACGCACCCATTTTCCTTCTTCATAAGAAATTTTTCTCAATCTCAGCCGCTCTTTGGATCGGGGCCCGTTTCCTTTGATGATCCGTTTGAATTCATTCCAGTCCGGCTGCCGGTAATGCCAACGGCCTTCTTTTTCGTCGTAACGAATGGTCTCATCCGGCAAGGTCAACCCGAGATGGAAAATCCGCGGAACATATTTGTGGAAAAACTCCTGCCTCAACTCTTCGTTGGTTTTGGAACGGATTTTATACCGGAGGTTCAGGCGTTGGTTACTGGAAATTCCCCCGTCTTCCGGCGGCCCGAAGAACATGAGCAATGCCGGCCACCAGCGGTTGACCGCCTCCTGCAACATCCGGCGCTGCCGGGGGGTTCCTTCTGCCAGGCTCAATACAATACTTTCGCCGTGTTGCATGTGAAATTTTTCTTCGGCACAAATCCGTTGCAGCGCCCGGGCATAAGGCGCATACGAGGTGCTCAGGGACATCGTTTGCGTGATGATCGCCGCCCCGTCCACCAACCATCCGATCACGCCGGCATCAGCCCAGGTCGGTGCCTCCATGTGGAATACATTATGAAATTTTAATTTTCCGACAAATAAGTCGTTCATCAGGTCTTCCCGGGTTTTTCCAATCGGGGCCAGCAAATCTTCCGCCACCCTCAGCAACAATTGTCCGTGCCCCATCTCATCCTGAACTTTGGCCATGATCGCCAGCTTGCGCCGTAACGTGGGTGCTTTGGGAACCCATTCTTTCTCCGGCAACGCCCCCATGACTTCGCTGATCCCGTGCATTGCGATCAGTTTGATCAACTGCCGGCGGTAATCATCCGGCATCCAGTCATCCGCTTCAATTTTTTCGCCGCGCTCAATCCGGGCCAGAAATTCTCGCCGTTTTTCGTCATCGGGATGCCCATTGCCATATTCCTGATCTCCCAACAGTTTCCGGTCATCGATATGCATCCACATCACAACCTTTTTATATAACGTTTGTTTAACGATATGTTATCATATTGTAATATGTTTTTCAATGCATAAAATTCATTAATATATTTATAATCAGAATAAATAAACACAAAAAAAGAAGGGAAATCTCCCCTCTTCGTTTGGCCGTCTCCACTCTTCGATTCTACTCCGGCGCACTTTTGAAAACGCTCAGGAAAAACCGGACTGCACCGGGATGCAACAGCTCATAATAATGGCGGAACAACCGGTCCGCCTCCCGCCCTGTCCAAAAATCGGGCAACAATTCTTCCGGCAGGCTCGGATCAATAAACAAAAATTTGCGATATTCGTGCACCAGTTTGGTTTTCTCCACAAAGCATTCCGCATCCGATATGTCTTCCTCGTTTTTCACTTGCTCTTTCAATCTTTCATATTGCGGCTGATAACGGCTGATAAACTCTTCGTAGGCTTTGTTGATTTCATCCAGATTCCAGCATTTTTCCACCAACTGCTTGTCCGTGCTGACACCGAGATGTTCGGACCGGAAGACTTCAATATATTCGCTGGCGTCATAAGATTCGGCAATTTCTTTGACCCGGTCCGCCAAGTCATTCGGACTGATCCACACGCTGTTGGCCAACATGCCGAAGCCCATCCATGACAATTCTTTTCGCAATTGATCCCGTTTGGCCCTCTGCTTTTCCGGAATGTTGTAATGAATGATGCACCATTTTCCGTCCCACCGGCCCGGGGATTGCTTATAAATCCGGGCACTGGCTTCGTTCATCCGCTTCTTTCCGCGGGGCGTCAAAGAGTAGTAGGAGCGGTTGCCGACTTTGCGCGCTTTCAGCCAGCCCTGGCTGGCAATCCGGGATATGGCGACGCGCACGGCTTGTTCGGACATGCCGAATTGGCCCAATAACCGGGTCAGACTGCCCACCCAGATTTCCCCGCCAAAATGGCGGACATATTCGCCATATATCGTAAAAATCATCGATTGAGGCTTCAATCTCTTTCAACTCCATTCAACCGTTGCCTGTTTTTCTCCATCGCGAACCTATTCGCCTATTATAACAAAAAAATATTTCAAATGTTGAACGGAGTTTGTCAACTTTCTACTGTGACTTGTCGCCGGGCTCTTGATCACAACCTTTCAATGATCGTGGCAATGCCCTGTCCGACCCCGATGCACATCGTCGCCAGACCGTAGCGCGCACTCCTCCGCTCCATTTCATACAGCAAGGTGGTCAGAATGCGTGCCCCGCTGCATCCCAAGGGGTGGCCGATGGCAATGGCTCCCCCGTTGACATTCACCCGGGCGGGATCCATCCCCAACTCGCGGATGCAGGCCAGGGATTGGGCGGCAAACGCTTCATTCAATTCGATCAAATCAATCTCATCGATGGTAAGTCCGGCCTGTTTCAACGCTTTTTTCGTAGCCGGGACCGGCCCGGTTCCCATGACGGACGGATCCACACCGGCCACAGCCGAAGCCACCACCCGGGCCCGCGGTTTCAAGCCGAGCTTCACGACCGTTCCCATTTCCATCAACAACAAGGCGGCGGCCCCATCATTGATGCCGGAAGAATTGCCGGCCGTGACCGTCCCGCCTTGGCGGAAAACCGGCTTCAACCGGGACAACTGTTCCAAGGTCGTGTCCGGACGGGGATGCTCATCCTCGGCAAAAAGGGTGACCTGCCCTTTATGCCCGGGGATTTCCACCGGGACAATCTCGCTTTTGAACTTGCCTTCCTCCCGGGCTTTGGCGTACTTTTGCTGGCTTTCCAACGCAAACCGGTCCTGTTCCTCCCGGCTGATGCGGTATTGTTCCGCCACATTTTCCGCGGTTTCCCCCATACTGTACGGATAATACATTTTGGCAAGCTTTTCGTTGACAAACCGCCAACCGAGCGTGGTGTCATACAGCTTTTGCTCTCCGCGCGCAAAGCCTTTTTCCGGTTTTGGCATCACGTACGGAGCCCGTGTCATGCTTTCCGTTCCGCCGGCAATATAAACTTTTCCGCGCCCCGCTTCAATGGCATTGGCACACTGATTCACCGCTTCCAGCCCCGAACCGCACAAACGGTTGACTGTCACACCCGGCACCGTCACCGGAAGGCCCGCCAGCAACAAGGACATTCTCGCCACATTCCGGTTGTCTTCACCGGCTTGATTGGCACACCCCAAGATCACGTCGTCAATCCGTTCCAAAGGGATGTCGTTTCGTTCTGTCAGATGGCGGATCACCACCGCTCCCAAGTCATCGGGACGGACCTCTTTCAATGCACCGCCGTATCTTCCGATGGCAGTCCGTACGGCATCCACGATCACCGGAATTCTCATTGTTCGTCCCTCCTCGTCGATGGCCGGGCCGCTTCTCCGGAATAGGTATAAAACCCTTCGCCGCTTCGGACGCCAAGCATCCCGGCCAACACCATTTTCCGAAGCAAGGGAGCCGGCCGGTATCGCTCTTCCGCCAAATCCCGATGCAGTCCGCGGATCACCGCGTAAACCTCGTCCAAGCCGATTTGGTCGGCCCATTCCAGCGGACCGTATGGATAATTCGTCCCTTTTTTCATGGCAATATCGATGTCCCGGGGGGTTGCGGTCCCCTCCATCACTGCAAAAACGGCTTCATTGATGATGAGTGACAAAACCCTCGGAAAGACCAGCCCGGTCTCATCTTGCACCACAGCCGTATTTTTGCCCAACGACTGAAAAAACGCCTCCGCCCGTTTCAAAGTTTCCAAGGATGTCCTGAGTCCGGGGGCCAGCTCCAGCAATTTCCGTTCCGACAACGGCCGGAAGGTGCCAAAACCGCAGACTCTTTCCGGATGCCGGGTCCACGATGCCACTTCGGTGGCCGACACTCCCAATGAAGTCGTGAGAATGGGAACATCCGGCGGAAGCTCGCGGTCCAGTTTTTGGATCACGGCTTTTTTCAATTCCAGATCAACATTGGAAACTTCCACGGCCAACCCGATCTTCTGTGCATCGTTTTCAACGGCCTTTTCCGTCACCACTTCATAATCTTTGCTTGCAAAAAGTTCCTTCAATTCAGGCAACAGCACACTCTCTCCCGTCAGCAATACGGTGTTATTTGTCGTACTCATAATATCCCTCACCTGACTTCCGGCCGATGGTTCCCGCCTGAACCATCTTTTGTTGAATGCGGCTCGGCTGAAACCGGCGCTCATGGAAAAAACCGGAGTAAACCGATTCGGTCACCGCAAAATTCACATCGATGCCGATCAGATCCTGGAGTTCAAACGGCCCCATTTTAAATCCGCCGGCTTCAGTGAGAATTCGGTCGATTTGCTCAACCCCGGCCACCCGGTCTTCCAAAATGCGCAGCGCTTCATTGTAATAAGGCCGGGCCACGCGATTGACGATAAATCCCGGTGTATCATTGGCGTACACCGGCACTTTCCCCAGACTTTGCGCAAATTCATAAACAAACTTTGCCTGCTTTTCGCCGGATTGCTTTCCCCGGACCACTTCCACCAGCGGCATGACGGGAGCCGGGTTGAAAAAGTGCATCCCCAGAATCCGCTCCGGGCTCCTCAGGCCGCCGGCAATTTCGGTAATGGAAAGCGAAGAAGTATTGGTCAAAAGCAAGGCATCGGGCCGGCAAATTTCACTTAACGACCGGAAAATCGATTTTTTCAGGTCCATCCGTTCCAAGACCGCTTCGATCACCATGTCCGAGTCCGCCAACTTCTTCAGGTCTTCCACAAATTGGACGGACCGGAAAACCGACACTTTTTCCTCTTCGCTGATTCGCCCTTTTTTGACGTCTCTCGATAAAACTGATTGAAAATAAGCTTTGGCTTTTTCCAGCATCGCCGGATCCACATCCATCAACAAGACCCGGTGCCCTTTTTTGGCGCAAACCAGGGCAATTCCCGATCCCATCGTGCCGGCCCCGACGACGCCAATCTGATATCCGGCCACAAACTCCCCTCCTTCTCCGGTTTTGTTTCCCTTTCATCCCGATCCCGCCGGAGCCTCAGCCTGCAGTTGCGCTGTTCCGGTTGTCCACCACCCGGATCGCTTTCCCCTCACTGCGCGGGATGGTGTGCGGTTTGCAAATCTTCAGCTGGATGGAAACCCCCAGCGTGCTTTTCATGGCATGACCGATCTCTTTGGACAGCTTCTCCATTTCCGGGCTGTTTTCCAAATCCCCGGCCTGCTTCATAAATTCCGGGGTGACTTCGCAGTGCACTTCAATCCGGTCCAACGCCCCTTCCCGTTCCACCACCGCCTGATAATGGGGAGCCAGCTGCGGGAAGCTCAAAAGCACCGATTCGATCTCGGTCGGAAAAACATTGACACCGCGGATGATCAGCATGTCATCCACACGCCCTTTGATCCGCGACATCCGGAGGGTTGTGCGTCCGCATTTGCATTTTTCCGGATGAAGGGATGCAATGTCGCCCGTCCGGTAGCGGATCACCGGAAACGCTTCTTTGGTCAACGACGTGAAGACCAGTTCCCCTTCAGCTCCCCAAGGAAGAACTTCCCCGGTATCCGGGTCAATCACCTCCGCCAGGAAATGGTCTTCCGCAATGTGGAGCCCGTCCTGTGCTTCGTGGCATTCAATCGCCACGCCCGGCCCCATCACTTCACTCAATCCGTAAATGTCCACTGCTTTGATGCGGAGCTTTTCTTCCAACTGCCGGCGCATTTCTTCCGACCAGGGCTCCGCCCCGAAAATGCCGTATTCCAAGCTGGTTTCCCGGGGATCCATCCCCCGCCTTTCCATTTCTTCCACGAGGTTCAGAATATAAGAAGGCGTTCCGGAAATGCCGCGGGGTTTGAAATCCTCAATCAGCGTAACCTGACGGGGCGTGTTCCCTCCGGAAACCGGAACGGCTGTCATACCGAGGCATTCCATTCCGTAGTGCAAGCCGAGACCTCCGGTGAATAATCCATATCCGTATGCATTATGAAAAATGTCTCCCGGACGGCCGCCGGCACAGCAAATCGCCCTGGCGACAATTTCTGCCCAGTTTTCAATGTCCTTTCTCGTATAACCAACCACCGTCGGCTTTCCTTTGGTTCCGGAAGAACCGTGAATGCGAATCACTTGGCTGAGATCCACCGCAAAAAGTTTAAACGGGTAATTTTCACGCAAGTCTGTCTTTTTCATGAACGGCAAGCGCCGGATGTCTTCCAGGCAACGGATATCTTCCGGTTTCACCCCGGCACGGTCGAAATTTTCCCGGTGGAAAGGAACGTTTTCATAACAACGCTTTACCGTTTCTTTCAGACGGGCCAGCTGAAGGTTTTGCATGTCCTCCCGTGATGCGGTTTCCATCGCTTGATTGAATATCACCAGAATGTCCCTCCCTTTCGGCCAAGCCGACGGTTACTCTCCCCGAAACACCGGCTTCCTTTTTTCACGAAATGCTTCCAACGCTTCCACCCGATCCCGGGTGGGGATCAACACCTCATACGCTTTGGACTCCAGGTCCAATCCGCTTTGCAGATCCAACCCGGCTCCCCGGTCGATGGCGTATTTTGCCTGATACACCGCCAACGGGGCATTGGAAAGAATTTCACCGGCCAAGGAACGGCACATCTCAAACAGATGATCGTGGTTTTCGGCAACCCCGTTTAATATGCCATAATCCTTTGCATCATTGGCCGTAATTTTCCGGGCGGTCAAGATCAGTTCCTTGGCCCTGGCAAGGCCGGTCAACCGCGTCAGCCGCTGTGTTCCGCCGGCCCCCGGAATGATTCCCAGACTGACCTCGGTAAGTCCCATCCCGGCTTCCTGTACGGCAAACCGGAAATCACAGGCCAAGGCCAACTCAAACCCACCGCCAAAAGCATGTCCGTTGATGGCGGCAATGGTGGGTTGCGGAAGCCTCTCCAGTGCCGAAAACACCTCCCGGATTTTTTTTACATTGCGGCGGACTTGCTGTTCATTCAGGGTTCTCCGCTCTTTCAAATCCGCTCCGGCGCAAAAAGCTTTTCCTTCTCCTGTCACGATGACGACCCGGGTTTCTTTAAAATCCTGTTCCAGTTCACCAATCACTTCCCCAAGCCGCACCAAAGTGGAGTAATTCAAGGCATTCATCCGGTCCGGACGGTTCAGCCGGATGATACCCAAATAGCCTTCTTTCTCCAGCAATACTGTTTCTTTTCCCATCATGCATGCTCCTTGAGTGAAATTTTTCATTCATGTTTGGGCTGGATGCGGGCATACGTGCCAACCGCCACCGCCACCAGCTTTCCGTCACCGGTCTTGACCCGGGCTTCCATCACGATGATCTTTGATCCCCTTTTGATCACCTTGGCCTCGGCAATCAAACGGTCTCCCCTGGCCGGTGCAAGGTAATTGATTTTGCTTTCCACCGTGACGCATTGTTGCAAACCGTTGACAGGCGGAGCCGCCCCGTGTCCCATGGCAACATCGGCCAACGTGGCCGTCACGCCGCCATGCACCACGCCCTCCATGCTGTTGTAAAATTCCGGGCGGATTGTTAAGGATGCCGTGCAACCTTCTTCATCCAACCGCTCGATCTCAATCCCCAAGGTATGGTTGAAACGATTGATCACCGCTTCGTTTGTGGAATGCTCACTGACCTTTTTCATCTCAAACCACCTGTCCCAATCCTATCGGTAGCGCTTTCAAGGAACGATATACGAACCGATCTGAATACTGTGAATTCATGATGGAAGACGCCAACCGCATGCACACACGGTTGACATCATGCCAGACCTTACACCACCTCGGCAAAATGCATTTGCACCAGTTTGCCGGCAAACGACATCAAATCTTTGCCTGCTGCTTTTCCTTCCGGGGATGCCAGGGCCGCATGCAATGCCTCTTTGTTTTCAAAATACATTTCGGCCATCAAATACAGGTCACTCTCCCCGGCCGGCGAACCGTAAATTTTATTCACTTCCAGTTTGATCAGCCCCGGCATCTTTTCAGCCAAAGGAGCATGGACATTGTAATAATGCTCGTCAAATTTCTCCTTGTCTTCCGGCTGGCGGTAAATCGCAATTAATTTCACCATTTTGAATTTTCCCTCTCCTCGTGTTGGGTTATCGTTATATAACATAAAATCATATAACGTTACGAAAACGTTTCCTTCAAATTAAGTATAAACTTTCGATCTTTTTTCAGTCAATTAGTTTTTTCTGTCATTTTAGAATATTCATTTCAATCATCTTTTGAAATCCCATGGATCGTTTTAACTATTTCGTTGAAAAACAGCCAAATATTTTTTGCTGAAGATCCCCAGCGGAATAAATTCATTCTTCTCTTTCAGCTGAGCGACCACTTTGTGCAGCGTTTCATCCGGCTCCTGTTTCAAATGGTAACGGCCAAACTTATTTTTTCTTGTTCGCCTGGTTTCTCCTTTGCTAGAGTGAAAGGAGAATCATTAAAGGAGCGATTTGATGCGAATTCGGTTTACGTTTGATATCCCGGTGGAAACATCTCTTCCCTACCATTATCCATATGCCCTGATGAGTTATTTTTACCACGCTGTCCGGATGGCGGATCCGGATCTCGCAGAGTGGTTGCATCAGGAAGGCATCCCCTATGAAGGCCGGAAATACAAGCCGTTCGTATTTTCCCCCCTCGCTTTTGAACATTGCCGGAAATTCCCAGGGCAAATGCGGGTACAGGGAAAAGCGACATGGAAAGTGGATTCGATTCATCCTCCCTTGTTGCAAGCGCTCTGTCAAGGCATCCAAGCACTTAACCAATTAAAACTGTTTTCACACCGGTTTCCTTTGCACTCGATTCATTTTGAGGAACGGCCCCGTTTCGAATCTGTCATGAATTATCGCTGTTTGGGGCCGGTGGTCGTTCCCGTACGCAAAGACGGGAAGTTGGTCTTTTGCCATCCGCTGGAAAGCGATTTTTATGACCAAATCCGAAATTCCCTCCATCGTTGGACCAAATTGAAATGGGGAGCGGATGACTCCAACCCGGATCCCATTCGCATCCGTTTGCTGAATCCCGGGCGCTTTCGCCTTGAACAAGCTGCCACTTTGATCGACATCAAAGGAAAAAAGATCAAAGGATACCAAATGCCTTTGCAAATCCATGCATCCCCCCGCATTCAGGAAGTGGCAATGGAAGCGGGAATCGGAAGTTATTCCAATCAAGGCTTCGGCATGTTGGAACCCCTGTCCTGATCGTAAGCGGGATTTTCAACAGGCCATAACCATTGGAAGTTTTGGCCCCGAGCCCGAGCCACTGCAACCCCTGTATGAGCCGGTTTTTTTATTGGGTTAATGGGTAGTAATCTTCATAAAGGACATTGAAGATATAGGTGGTGAAAGGGTGATTCCATTTTCTGTCGGCCGGTCAGTTTCATACATAAGTAATATGGAGCCTTGCTTCTTTAAAATGAAAAATAAAAAACCAGGGGCGTTTTCCCCTGGTTTCTTTCTCTGATTTTAACTTGCTTTTGCTTCTTGCTGATGGCTGACCGGCACGGCTTTTAAGCGCGGAAAGCGGAACAGGATGGACAACACGGCGCAAACGGCGATCAAAGCCGGATAATAGGAATAAGCCAAGATGCTGACCGGCGAGATGGAAGCAATTCCTGCAGCAAGCAGCATTTGCGGCCCGTACGGGATCAGCCCCTGCACGCTGCAGGAAAAGATGTCCAACAAGCTGGCCGATTTGCGCCCGTCAATTCCATATCGATCCGAAATCTCTTTGGCAAGCGGTCCGGTCATGATGATGGAAATGGTGTTGTTGGCCACGCACAGGTTGGTCAAACTCACCAGACCGGCAATGCCGAACTGCGCCCCTGTTTTCGTCCGCACTTTGCTCGTCAACAGGTTCAACAAAAATTGAATGCCCCCGTAATGCCGGATCAATTCCACCATTCCGCCGATCAACAGCACAAGGATCGACAAGGATTGCATGCCGGTGATCCCTACTTCGGCTTGTTTCACCAAGGAAAGCAAGGTGTAGCTGCCCTCAAACAACCCGATGGCTCCCGCAAAAACAATGCCCAAGATCAGGACAATCAATACATGAACCCCGAGCAACGCCGTAATCAACACGGCGATGTAAGGCAATGTCTGGAGAATGGAATAATCTTGGCCGCCGGCCACGCCGCCGGCCACGCTGCCTTGTCCACCCTCCGTGAAAAAGAAGAGGATCACTGCCGTCAAGACGGCGGCGGGCAACACAATCAAAAAGTTGGCTTTAAATTTGTCTTTCATCTTGATCATTTGGGTGCTGACCGCTGCAATCGTGGTGTCGGAGATAAAGGACAAGTTGTCCCCGAACATGGCTCCCCCGATCACCACCGCCATGGACAAGGCCGGTGCAATGTCGGCCTGCTGGCTGATTCCGACCCCGATCGGTGCCAGTGCCACGATCGTTCCCATCGATGTTCCCATCGCCAACGAAATGAAGCAGGCGATCACGAACAGTCCGACCATCAACCAATTGGCCGGCAAAAGGTTCAAGGCCAGGTTGACCGTGGAATCAACGGCCCCCATGCCTTTGGCCACTGCCGAAAAGGCGCCGGACAACAAAAAGATCATGATCATCATGAGGATATCCGGATGTCCGGCTCCACGAAAATAGTGTTGCAACTTCGAGGCCAAAGACTCCTTGCGGTGCATGCACAAAGCCAATACCGATGCGATCATCACGGCGATGATGGCCGGCATTTTGGTGAAATCACCGGTATAAGCCCCCACACCGATAAACAAAATCAGAAACACGGCAAAAGGCAATAAAGCCCATGGATTTTCTCTGTTTTTCAATCGTCTCTCCCCTTTATCAAAAGAAAAGACCTCTTCGATCAATACGAAGAGGTCTTCTGTCTCCATGTTATTGAAAACCTCTTCTTATCTTCCAAGCTTCAAAACGCTTGCTGGAATTGGCACAGTACTCCGAAGAGCCCGTTGCCGAGGTTTCATCGGGCCAGTCCCTCCACCTCTCTGGATAAGAAGAATCGGGTGTTTGATTTCGATGTCATGAATGATCTTTTGACATCATAATACGCAATCATTGGTTTGTCAATTGATTTGATGCTTAAAATATATGGAAAACAGCCGGCGGGATTCCGCCGGCTGTTTTCTGCCATTTATCATTTAATTGAGCCCTAACTGTGACTTCAGTTCGCTCTGTTGTTTTTTCAATTGTTTCCACTCTTCGTAAAGATCGTATTGTGCCAAAAATTCATGTCTTTCTTTTGCAAGTAAGTATTCTTGTTGAACGGAATAGAGACGCTCTTCCAGTGCTTTTAACTGTTCGATCATACGAAGCACCTCAATTCTTTTCATTTGGTTTGACGAGAGTCAACAAATTATTACCCGCTTTTCCACAGATTAAACCAAAAATTTTGTCTAAATCGTCATTGGGTTTGTCTGATTGAAAGAAAAAAAGGAAACATCCCGGCAAAAAGCTGACAAAAAACAGAGGACAAGGTCAAAAACCGATGTTGACCTGCGTCGAATTTTTGATAGAATGAAAACCTGACCCATCACAGATTGATAAACCGAAGGGAGTAAACGGGTATGTCCATGCAACCACAATATATGCCGTCTTTTCTGGAAGAATTCCGCTCCATGAAGCTCGAGATGATGATTCGTGACCTGCACAAATTGAGCCCTGAAGAATTGATCTATATCAAAAAAGAGATCGATGAAATCCTTCATTCCGTCAAAGAGTAGGATGGATTGCAATGAGCCAGTCAACAGAAAAGCTGTTGATCGAAACCTACAAGCACATTAACGAATCGCGCAATTTAATCGAGCAACTCATTAATCAACTCGGGCAAGAACAGCCGTTTATCCACCATCTGCCCGACGACATTCAACATCTTATTCGCGTTGCTTTGGAATTATCACCCGATCAGCGGAAAACCTTGCGTTTGTTTCTCGAATCTTTAAAACAAGAATGACCCCAGCTATTACTTTGAAAAAGTAATTACTGGGGTCATTTTTTGGAATTGTCTGTTCAAGCATGTCGATCCGGATAAAGTAGTTGGAAGATCCTACGGGACAAAACCGATGAACGAAAATACCGGTACATTTTGGCCGCATCGACCGCGGAAAACAATCCGGTTCCGGGGACCACCCATTCTTCATCGCGAAAGCGGATATAATCATGTTCCTTCAGCTTTTCCAACACGTCACGGCACCGTCCGGCACTTCCCAAATAGTTTTCAAATATATTGATAAACCGTTTGATATGTACCGCGTCCGACTGGTGTTCTTCTCTTAAATCCGGATCCAGCTTCGGGTAAATCAACAGCCCCCAAAAAATCACCAATGCGGCACGTTCAGTTTCATTCCAATGGCGATGGGGGAGTTCCTGGTCGCTTAAATCCCGGTGGGTTTTGATTCTATGACGTGAAAATAAAAGAGAACTGATTTCTTGAATCGACATCAGTGTCATCACTCCGCCCCTTTCATCGTTCATATCAACCTATTCTTTTTCTCTCTTAATAAGGGTTATGGGCAAATTTCCCATTTTTCATACCTCCGTCGCCAAGAAATTGATTTTAATATATAATTTCAGATGGATTCCCTTAAATTTTCTGATCTGTGAACGAGAAAACAAGCCCGGTTCCTTGTTAAATATTAATAATTAACCTTGCTTGTAAAATGGGCAGTGGAAAAGATTACGGCTTTTCTGTTATATTTATAAGTAAAGATTTTAAGGAAAATTATCTTCGGAAGGAGTTTGCACCGAATGTTTTTTGAAACAAAAAAAGGGAAATATACCGAAGAAGAAAACGAATTGATTATAAAAACAATGAATGAAGGTTTAAAAGAAGGTAAAAAAGAACGGGAAATTCTAAAAGAACTGTCTGAACAATTAAAACGCGGATATTCCGGAGTGATGTCCCACGTCAGGAAGCTGAGGTCGGAATATCCAGATCGTTTCCACTCTTTAGAAAATTCTCCGGACGGCGGGAACCGCTTGAACAGCTGGGAAAAAGAAGAGGAAGAATTGGTCATTGACACCGTCAATCAATATTTGGAAGAAGGAAAGTCCCTCTCTGCCGCAATCAGCGAACTGGAAAAAAAACTTTCCCGCACCCAGGGAGCCATCTACCAACGGATTTATACCTTGAGACGAAAACATCCCGAAAAATTCAAACACCTTCCCGTGCAACGACCCCGGCGCCGCCGGCAATTGCATGATTGGCCGTTTCATCCGTCACTACAACAGGTGAACCAGTCCTTTCCCGTCCCATCCAAGGATCTTTCCGGAACCAATCGACAATTGACAACCGCGTTTCATCAAATGCATACATATCAACAATCTTTACTCACTCCTTCCGATGACAGGACGGATCATGCATCATCCATGACACCAGAAGAAGAGTTGGTTTTAAAAGCTTTTGAGAAAAAATACGGGCGCCCCAACAATGAAGCGAAATCCAAATTGCTTTCCCTCATGCGTACATACGGGACCACCCGGGTTTCGGTGGCCATGTTCACCTTGACGGAAGACAAGGCTTTTCCCAGCCATATTATCGAGTTTTTGGAAAAACACCTGATCAATCACAAGTTCTTGTAAACAGAAAAAGCACGAACCCGCACCGGTCCGTGCTTTTACTTATACCTGGCCTTTCAATTTCACCGGAATGCTTGCGTTGATGATGGTTGTGCGTTCTTTGGATTGTGGAACCACCACCACTTGCCCGACCACATCGTAACCAAAATCATCGCATAACTCGATCAGCCGTGCGCGAAATTCTTTGAGCTTTTGTTCGTTGATGTCCGATCGTTGATAGCTGAGCACCAATGACAACCTGTCATCTGCCGTCATGGCCGTTGGTTCATCCTTATCCCGATTAAACATGTTCAAAAAAGCCATCCTTGTCACCTCAAATTTCATTAAGCGATATGGAACAACCTCTTGATCCTGGTGATAATCGTGGAAGACTCCAATTCCAAAAACGGCACTTCTTCTCCGATCAACCGGCGGGCAATGTTGGCAAACGCTTTCCCGGCCAACGATTTGTGGTCCAAAATGACCGGTTCTCCGGTGTTGGAAGAACGGATGATGCGTTTGTCCTCCGGAACAATGCCCAAAAGATTGATGGCGAGATGGCTTTGTACCCGTTCCACGCTCAACATGTCCCCGTCTCTGACCATTCCGGGTTGCACCCGGTTCACGATCAAGTCGATTTGCCGGATGTTTGCCGACTCCAACAAACCGATGACCCGGTCCGAATCCCTGACGGACGGAATTTCCGGATTGACAACAAGAATGGCCCGGTCCGCGGATGCGATCGCGTTGCGGAATCCTCCTTCAATCCCTGCCGGCGAGTCGATCAAAATATAGTCAAATTCGTTCCGCAGCTCATCCACAATCGCTTGGACCTGTTCAGGTGAAACTTCTTCCTTGTACCTGGTTTGCGCCGCGGGCAAAAGTGCGAGCTGATTGTACTCTTTATGGCGAACCAGGGACTGGCGCAATTTGCTTACCCCTTCAATCACATCGACCAGATCATAGACGATCCGGTTTTCCAAACCCAGCATCAAGTCCAGCTTGCGCAATCCGATATCGGTATCCACCAGGCAAACTTTATAACCCAACTGAGCCAAACCCAACCCCAGTGAAGCAACGGTCGTCGACTTGCCGACGCCTCCTTTGCCGCTTGTCACTGTAATCGCCACAGACCTGTGGTTCATCATTGATTCCCCTTTCTCGCCCTCATATGTACTCCGCTTCAACTTTTCTCTCCACTTATCCTTTTTATCCATCAAAATTATCGAACCGATTCGATCCTTTTTTTGTCGAAGAAAGTCTGTCAATGCCACCGGATCTACAATATTCTCCATTTATTGTAGCAAAAGTGCAAGAATAAAAAAAGTAAGAAATCAGCTTATTGCCAAAAAATGTCTCCGCTGATTTCCTACTTTTGGAACCAGTTGGCTACTTCAGCTCTTTTCCCCGTTCAAACCGTTCGAGCTCCTTTGATAAAAACCGCCAAACAAACAAGACGGCCGCCATGTCATCCATATAACCCACCACCGGCAACCAGTCAAAAATCACATCTGTCGGCAGGATGAAATAAAGAAGGGCCGCTCCCACCAACCCTTTTTTCTTTATGCTGACGCCGGGATCACGAAAATAGTGGTACATGACCTTCAATTTGTGAATCAATGCCTGGATTCCGCCGACGCTTTCCACCTTGCGGTTGAACTGGTCGATGATTTTTTTTTCTCCCTCTTTGGTCAGTGCTTCTTTTTTTAACACCTGAAGCATGGCGATGATTTTATTTTTTTGCTTCATGGACGCTCCTCTCCTCAATTGAAGCGTTTTTGGCAATGGGGACAGCGTGAATCATCGGGGGCAATTTGACGGGCACAATAAGGGCAGATGTAAATCACGGAAGACACCAAAGCTTCCCGCGTCCCCCCCTCTGACTCGTCCGATGCCAAATCCAAAGGAACCCGTTCGGCTTCCTTGCGGGAAACAATCTCCTTGTTCTTTAACTCTTCCAGCTCTTTGGTCAACGCTTCAAGCCGTTTTTGCTGATCCCGGATCGATTCCAAAGAAAGGACAATGCTGTCCGACAATTCGAGATTCCCGTTTTCCTCCCAGTGGCGGTAAACTTGCCACCCCAGTTTGCTGACCTCGTTTTCGATATCTTCTTTTTTCCCTTTTATCCGAAGTGTTAAGCGACTCATCTCCAACATTTTCTGAGATTTTTGGCCGGCCGTCTCCACACTTTTCTCCAGTTTTTCCTTCAAATCCTGAAAAAAGTTCAACAGAATCTCTCCTCACCAATAATCATCATTGCTTTATCTATTGTATGGAAGAGAGGCGGAAAGAAACAAGCCAAAACCTCCAAATTCGTTTTTTTGTCAGGCCGATTTGGCCGCCTTGCGGGAATGGGGATCCCGGAATTTCTTGCGCATCACCGCATGGAACCAAAAAGCATTCAGGATCAAAATGAGTCCGGTCACCGGAAAAACGCCACGGATGCCAAACCATCCCGACATGGCGCCGTAGCAGATGGGACCGAGCAGATTGCCGATGCTATTGGCACTGGTGTAAAACCCGTATGCGGTGCTTTCTTTTCCCGGGGGCGAAAAACGGCGGATCAATGTGTTCAACGAAGGCAACAATCCTCCGACGCAAAGCCCCAATAAGAAACGGAGAATCAACAGCTGCCAAATGTTGGTGACCGCCATATGCGGGATAAAGAGCAGTCCGGAAGCGATCAAAGCCATAAAAAGAACCCGGTCCGATCCGTAACGGTCGGCGGTTCTACCCAATACCGGGGAAGACAGCATGTTGGATATGCCTGTCATCGCCGTCACCAGTCCGGCAAAAAAAGCGACGTGCCCGTGCGCTCCCAATTCATCCACAAACAAAGACATCAGCGGTGTCGGGCCGACATTGGCAAATTGCAACAACAAGCCGACTCCGAAAAGAAGCAGCAACGTGCGCTGATTCAGCACAAAAAGACCGTCCTTCAAAACCGATTGTTTCGGCTGGACGGAGGGGTCCGGTTTTTTCTCTTCCTTGACCGCAAACAACACTACCAACGACGCGGTCAGCAACATGGCGGATGTGATAATGAAGTTATTCCGGTATCCAACCAATTCGGCCAAAACCCCGCCCATAAAGGGTCCGATGATGGATCCGGCGGTGGCCCCGGCCTGCAACATCCCCAACACATAACCGCTTTTTTCTTTCGGGGAGTTGGTCGCCATCAATGAAATCGAAGCCGGAATAAACCCGGAAACCACCCCGTTTAAAAGGCGCAGGAAAAACAGCTGCCAATGGGATGTGGCCAGACTCATGAGAAAAATGGACACCGACATGCCAAACCCGGAACGCAAGATCATCATTTTTCTGCCGTACCGGTCGGCCAGATTCCCCCAGATCGGCTGGACAATGATCTGGGACAAAAAGTTGATCCCAAAAATCAAGCCGGCCCATAATTGGACTTGCTTGGGATCCGTCATGCCCAGTTCTTTCAAATAAAGCGGAAGAAACGGCATGATCATGGTCATCGATCCTAAAACCAAAAACTGCGACACCATCAAAATATACATGTTTCGCTTCCAGACCGGCATCTTTTCTTACTCCTTCCGACATGGTAAATTTCGATATGCGAAATAACAGACAACAAAAAAACTGTCACTGGATGTGACAGAAATGAAAGTATGGACATCATGATTTATGAAAGTCAAGGCAAATGTTCCTTCTTTGCGACCTTTCAACGCGTTTTACAAACGGTAATTGCTCAATGCGGTGGATGACCTGATCCGCAGATTTTTCATCAATGTAAAGGTAAACGTACTTTAATCGTTTGGAAATGTAATGTATGTTTCCCATGCGACCCAACGAACGGGCTGACTTCAGATCATTGACCCAAACAGCCAAACCTAATCTTTCCGCAATATTCATGCTTGGTAACTCCTTTTCTTCGGAACGTGTCCGGAGGGCGCCAATGTTTGGATAAAAAAACAGCCTAATATCATGTTAACACTCTGTTAACAATTATTCAATGCGGGAAATGTACCAAATATAAACAAGGCAGAGAAAAGCCCCGAGGCACTTTCCCTGCCGGCTCGATCTATTTCAACAAGGGATAAAATCAAGAGGAAGAGTGACTTGCGCATCCGCCGCAACCTTTGGCCCCGATCGGGAAAACCGGATCATTGCCCGGCACCTTCACGGATTCGGACACGGCATGGGCGATGGTCCGGGAGACTTCATGCAACAGCCGGTCCAGCTGTTCCTCAGCCACCAAATAAGAATGGATGGTCGGGTGTTTCCGTAATTTCTCCTGCCACTGCACCGCCTTTTCCTTGGCCTCGTGATAATTGGGATGGAAAATGCCAAACCGCTGGGCTTCTTCAAACTGATCCTTCACCTTGTGGAATTCCCGGATCATTTTTTGCGCTTCCTGATCTTCACTCAGCTGCTGTTTGGTCCGCAGGTACTCTTCAACTTCCGGCGATTCGTTGATTTTATCCGCCAATTGATACGCTTCAAGCAGTATGGTCGCCATGTCCAGTGTTTCCATGAACACCCCTCCTCCTTTTTATTGTAATGGATTTTCCACCAATACAGAAGGAGTGGGCAACAACTGGAAAGCCTTCACTTCCCCCAAATGAATGTTTTTGCGCTCGGTTCCGACCAGTGCCTCCATCATCCATTTGCCGTTTTCATAACGCAAATGTTCCGGATACACTTCCATTTTTCGTCCCTGATACTCCATGAAAATCGGCAATCCGTGAGAAATGCTTTGCCGGACCATTTCCCTGGCCATGTTGATTCCATAGGGTCTGAGCCCGGAAAACCAGGCCTTGGGCAAAGGAACGGTCTCCGGTTCCGGAAATTCAACCCGGCAATCCCGGATGCCCTCAAAGTCGGATTCCAGGTTCCCGGCTTGACCCGTCCATTCTTTTTTTTCCATGATGACTTCCCGGTTCTGCCGTTTCAGCCAGGCCCCGACTCTTCCCGGCATTTCTTTGATAAAATACTCGGACTCGTTCAGTTTCCTGACTTCCCAGCCAGCCTCTTCCAAGCGTGCCGGCCACTCATTGGTCCCGTCATCGCTTTCAATTTTCAGGCACGTCCATGTTGACAGTGTGACGGCACCGGTTCTTTTTTTGAGATCCAGCAACCTTTCCTTTACGGGAGACGGAACTTCCCCCGCCCATGCTTCCAGTGTTTGCAGGATCTTGTCCACCGTCCGTCCGTATCGGAGCCCCCGGGCCAATGACCTTTCGTTGATTTCGTAAACAAGCATGTGATCCCCGCCCATAAAATCCGCCCACAGGGAAAGTTCATGCCGCTTTTCCCACGAAAAATGAAACGGAACATAAATTTCCGGTGCGGGATCGACATAGACCGGTATTTCGCCCGGATCCACCCATTCCCTGGGGGGATAAGGCATCCACCGGAAACAAGTTTCTCCTTTTTCCGTCCTGCCCGACTCCAACCAGCCCATGCACGCCATCGGAGTGATAAACCCCTCTTCCACCCGTTTGATGAGATGATACGGCAATTTCAGCGGCACCTCCGTTTGCAGACGGACCCAGACTTCTTCCAATCCCCACCACATTCCGGCCGGCAATTGTTCCAAAATCAAGCAGAGTCCGTCCAACTCCGGGTAGTCTTTCAACAGGACATGGCGAACGGCTTCATACAATTGGGCGACGCTTTTCGGCCAAGGGGTGGAAAGCCAGCTTTTCCACCTTTTTTGATGGACGGCAACATATTTGTTGGTCTCCGTGACCAACCCGAGCAAACGGGCGGTTTCCAGCAGAAAAACGGCCCAGCCGGGCCAAGATCCATGAACGTCCTCCAAATCCAACTCGACATCCATTTTTTTCAGGTCTTTTTGGGAGAGATGGCCGGTCCGGTTCAACAGCCACGGCTCATGGCTTAAAGATGACAAAAAGTGAAAAAAAGCCTGGCTTGCTTTCAATGGATGGGATTGGGCGGGATCGACGCGGTCTTCATCCAACGGGCGAAGGGACTGTGCGACGGGAATGGACCGGGCCCAGGCCACCCGGATCTCCCAAGGCACGTAATACATCCGCTCCATATGCCGGTTCCGCAGGCAGTAAACCCACCCCCGCCCGCAAGCCGCATCCAGCAGACGCTGATATTCCACTTTGGAAAGCGGAAGTTTTTTCTCCTGATGCAGGGCTTGTTTCTTTATTTTTCCTCCCTTTAAAAAGACCGACCAAAACCACCGCTGCACCTTTCGGTCCATCTTTTCAAGGCAATCCTGATAATAAGCGGGATCGGTCAGTTTCCGCTCCATCGTTTCCATTGACGCCTTTTCGTTCAGAGCCAAGGCGTCTGCAATCTGTTTTCGTTTTTCGCCGGGTAATGAAGTCAAACAATACCGGAGCTCTTTCACCCGCATCGTTACGTTCCTCCCCACTTCACGACGAAATATTGATACCCTTTTTCCCGCAAAAAAGTTTGGCGTCGCCATGCATATTCCTGGTCCACGGTGTCTTGGGTGACCAGCTGATAAAAATAAGCTTTTTGGCCGTTTGCTTTCGGCCGCAAAATCCGCCCCAAACGTTGGACCTCTTCCTGACGGGAACCAAACGTTCCGGACACTTGAACGGCCACTTTCGCATCCGGCAGGTCGATCGCCATATTCGCCACCTTGGAAACAAATAATACAGAGACTTCCTTTTCCCGAAACTTCCTGTACCATTCTTCCCGTTCCGGTTGCGGGGTGAAACCGGTGATGAGCGGGGCGTCAAAACGCTCTGCCAAAGCTTTCAGCTGATCCACATACTGGCCGATCACCAAAATTTGCTCGCCCCGATGCTTTTTTAAGATCTCTTGCAAGGCCTCCTGCTTCAGCGGATTTTCCGCGGCCAGCCGGTACCGGTGGCGCTTTTCGGCGGCTTGGTAAACCTCTTTCAGGGAATCGGAAAGCGGAACCCGCACTTCATGGCAAACCGCTTCCGAGATCCATCCCCCTTTCTCCATCTCTTTCCACCGGGTGGCATAAATCACCGGCCCGATGAGCGAAAACACATCCTTTTCGCGACCGTCTTCCCGGATCAATGCCGCTGTCAACCCGAGCCTCCTTTTGGCTTGCAAGTCGGCGGTGACCCGGAAAACCGGCGCCGGCAACAAATGCACTTCATCATAAATGATCAGTCCCCAATCTCTTTTCGAAAAAAGGTTCATGTGCAGAAACGCCCCCGTTTTCCCGTCCTTTTTGGTCAGCATTTGGTACGTGGTGACCGTGACCGGGGCAATGTTTTTCTCCAAAGATGTATACTCTCCAATCCATTCTTCCGGCAAGTCGGTTTTCGCTTTCAATTCGCGGATCCATTGCCGGCAGGAGGTGACATTCGGGGTCAGAATCAACGTCTCTTTTTGAACCTTTTCCATAATGCCAAGGGCCGTCACGGTTTTTCCCGAGCCGCACGGCAACAGGATCACACCGCTGGTCCGCCAGCTTTGCTCCGGATGGCAAAAAGCCTCCACCGCTTGTTGCTGGTATTGACGCAGTCCGGTTTTCAAGCGCAGGGAAAGCGGCGCCCCTTCGGAAGGGCCGATGCCATCCAAAGGCGGATAGCCCCAATCGACACATTTCTTTTTCAACCATCCCCGATATTCCATCGGAATCACAAGGGTATTTTTGCCCTTTTGAAGAATACATTTCATAATCTCCGGCAACCGTTTGATGCGTCGGATGATCTCTTCTTCCGGGCACACCAAAAGAAACGTCCCGTCGCTATCTTTCTCAAACCGGATCAAACCGAAACGTTTCATTTCCGTTTTTATTTTTTTCACCAGTCCGGAAGAAAGAGGAAATTTGGCATGTTGCCGAATCCACGTCACGAGGCGGTCCGGGTCGGAGCCGTCGGCGGCGGCTTGCCACAGGGAGCATTCATCCCACCGGTAGGTGTACAAATCATCCGTTTCTTTGACACACCGGGCAAACCGGTCCAGTGTTTGAATCACATCCTGAATCCCCGGAGCCCGTTTTTCTGCGAGAATGATCCCATTGTCCCTGACAATCAGTGGTTTGAAAGCCAACCCTTTTCACCTCCTGTCCCCCAATCGGTGACCGGGAAAGAGAATGTTGAAACTCCCGGTCATAAAAAAACGTCTATCCCATAAAAACAATTGTGGGGTGAAAAACCATTGCGCACTTTCCAAGCCATTGTCTCCATTTTCATTGTTTGTTTGTTGGCCGGCTGCTCAACCTTCGGTCAAGAATCTGACACGGGAGGAACGGTCATGGAAGAACTTCCTTTTCAAGTCGTCTCTTTGGAACAGGTGCCGTCACAACTTCAAAACCAAGCTCAAGAATCGTTGCAATCCCCCGGGGAATCCATCCGGCTGCTTTCAGCCGACTCCAAAAAATATGTCATTTTAAGTTTGGGAGAAAAGCCGACCGCAGGCTATAAAATTGACGTGAAAAAAGTGGAGCAAAAGGGAAACAAACTGGTGGTTCATGCGCAAAAACACGAACCGTCCAAAGATTCTTTCCAAGCACAGGTCATCACTTATCCTGCCATTATTATTGTCACAGAACCCAAAAATCATGTGGAAAACGCCGAGGTTCATTGGCTTTAAACCAAAACGGAGCCTGTCAAATCATTTTGACAAGCTCCGTTTTTTCTTAGTGTTTCGGCTCTATGACCCGTTCCGGACTCCGGTCTGGAGCGTGCGGTTCTTCTCTCCTTTCGGGTTCCGGATCCCGGGGCGTCATGATTTCCGGTTGACGGGGTTGAGCAATTTCCGGTTCGCGAATCACATCCGGTATTCTCATGATTTCCATTCCCTCCTTCTGTCCGTAGTGTGTCCGTCCCGGTTTGTTTTCAATGATCTTGTTTTTTCCAAAAAAAATTCCCTTTGCATGAAACAAAGGGAAAACCCGGGCGGGTCACTTTTCTTCTTTCTCGTTTTTTTCCTGATTCTGATAAGCGCGGAACCAAGGGGATTCCGGAGATTCGGGCGATTCCCAGGCCCGGGGGTTGTTCCGGCGCGGCCTTTGCCACTGCCACTGATATCCTTGGTCATCTGGTGGAAACATAGGATATGACATCCCGGATTGAGGAGGCGGACCATAAGCTCCCCCATACGGAGGGTTGGAAGGGTATGAGTAACCCGGCATGTATCCGCCGTAACGGCCTCCTCCGCATCCGCAACCGGTGCCCGGAGGATAACCCGGGAACGGGTAATACGGACTGCCATAACCATGTCTGAACGGGGGGTAAAACATTGGGTACATATTGAACTTCCTCCTTTTTGGTCACGTCAGTTTCAATTTATGTAAATCCAAGCTTGGCTTATGACAAGGGGAAATCCATCATGGATCATCAACCAATCGGACAAAAAGATTTCAAGCAGCTGTTGACTTATTTGCAAAACATGGATCAACCGGGTTTTCGGGCCCTGATCCAAAAATTGCATTCGTATGACCTGGCCCGCCTGTTTTTCCAATTGAGCAATATTTACCGGAGGCGCCTGCTCACCCTGCTCCGGCCGGAAGAAATCGCTCTTCTCATGGAAGAACTGGATCTTCAGGAACAAAAGGAAGTCCTTGCCGCATTGGGACAAAAAAAAGCCGCGCAAGTGCTCGACCACATGCCCAACGACGATGTCGCCGATCTGCTCGGCGAACTGGAATGGTCCCAATCCACTTTGCTTTTAAAAGAGATGAAAACAGTGGAAGCCGATCAGGTTCGGGCATTGCTCCATTATCCGGAAGACACGGCCGGGGGATTGATGACCAATGCCTACGTCCAAATCTCCTCCCACTATACGGTGGAAAAAACGTTGCAGTATTTGCGGGAAATCGCCCCTGCTGCCGAAACGATTTATTATTTGTATGTGACCGATGTCCGGCACCGGTTGATCGGCGTTCTTTCCTTGCGGGACCTTTTGATCCGCGAACCGCATGAAAAAATCGGCCGGATCATGAATGAACGGGTCATTTCGGTTCCGGTTGACATGGATCAGGAAGAAGTGGCGCGGATCCTGAGCCGCTACGATTTTCTTGCCCTGCCCGTGGTCGATCATAACAAAAAGCTGGTGGGCATTGTCACCGTGGATGATATCATCGATGTCCTGATCGAAGAAGCCCAGGAAGATTTGGAACAACTGTCGGCCGTCCAACCGACGGACTTGGTGGATCCCTTTGATTCCGCCCGCAAACGGATTCCCTGGCTCATCATCTTACTCGGCATCGGCATCTTCACCGCCAATCTTATCGGCTTGTTTGAAAGCACCATTGAAGTCCTTCCCGTTTTGACGCTCTTTATGCCGATGGTCGCCGGGATGACCGGAAATGCAGCGACGCAATCGCTGGCTTTGACCATCCGGGCCCTGTCCAAGGACCAACCCGCCCCGGATCACTTCCGAAAATTCATCAGGCAGGAAGGGATTGCCGGAGTGCTCATCGGCTTGGTATGCAGCGTTTTCATCATCCTGGCAATCGGCATTTGGAAAAGCTTTCAGCTCGGATTGGTCGTCGGGCTGTCCCTTTTCTTCACCCTGATCCTGGGAACCATGGTCGGCACCTTCGTCCCCCTGATTTTGGAGAAATTCGGCATAGACCCGACAACCGCTTCCGGCCCTTTGATCACCACCTTAAACGATGTTTTTTCCCTGATGATTTATTTCGGGTTTGCCACCCTTTTTCTGCAATACCTCATGTGAGCTCACAACGCCCGGACCAAACCCCTTCCGGTCCAAGGATCCGGACCTGCCGGCGGCAAATCAATGGCCCGTTGGAAAACCATTTTTTTTAGCTCATTGGCATCCATCCGCGGATAAGCCGCCCGGTAAATGGCCAAAACCCCGCTGACATGGGCGGCGGCCATGGATGTGCCGCTTAAGATTGCAAACCGTCGGAACGAGTAGGTGCTCAGAATTTGGGAACCCGGTGCGGCCAAATCGACCTTTCCCGTCGCGGAGTAAGGCTCGCGCCCGTTATTCCGGTTCAATGCCGCCACCGAAATCACGGGGTCCAACCGCGCCGGGACCGAAACAGTGTCTCCCGTCCCCGCCGGCGTTCCGGTGTTACCGGCTGCAGCCACCACCAGAATCCCGCGTTTGACCGCCGCCTGAAGAACATAATCCAACAGAGGCGTGGTCAGTTTTCCCCCACTGATACTGATGTTTAAAATATGCATCCGGTTGGCAATCGCCCATTCCACACCGCGAATCAAATTGGAAATTGTCCCTTTGCCGGATGCATTGAGCACTTTGATGGCATAAAGCGAAACCTTCGGAGCCACTCCCACCACACCGTAGTGATTGTTCAACGCACCGATGATGCCGGCAATGTGTGTCCCGTGACCGTTTTCATCCATCGGCGGGAGTGAAGGAGACAAAATGTTGACGCCCCCTTTCACATTGGAAGCCAGATCGGGATGATGAAAATCAATCCCCGTGTCAATGACACCGACCCGGACGCCCGCTCCGCTGTTCAGACGGCGTTTTCCGATCACGCGGGCGATATTCCATGTCAATACCTGATGATTCATCAACTTGTGCTCGGGATAAGGCACGGCCGATGCCTTGATCACTTTGTTGACTTTATAATACGGGAGGGTTAATAACTGGTCTTTGGCAATGCTGATCAATTCCGGACTATTGGCAATTTTTCGCACCTGGTCGGGATGTTTGAAAGATACAATCACTGCCGGCGTGTATTTTCCAACGAACCGGATGTTTCCTCCCGCGGCTTTGATTTTTTTCAGATGGGCGGGGGAGCGGAGCAACAAATGATAGTTGGCACTCATAAAAAAATCACCCCTTTGATTCTAGTTATGAATCGGGGGGTGATTTGGTATAGACGGGATGCATAGCGTTATAGTTTATTTTCCTTCTTCCCGGTCTTTGGTTCCGGGAGGAAACCGGCCTGCTTTTTTCGCTGCTTGTTTTAAGATAAACTCGATCTGTGCATTCACACTGCGAAACTCATCCGCTGCCCATTTTTCCAAAGCCGAATAAAGTGCCTGGTCGATCCGGAGAAGGAAACGTTTTTTTTCTTTGCTCATGAGTACAGGGTGCCTGTATTGATCACAGGCTGGGATTCACTCTCCGAAACCAGCGCCACCATCAGATTATTGGCCATTGCCGCTTTTCTTTCTTCATCCAATTGAACCACACCCTGTTTTTCCAAATGGGACAGCGTCATTTCCACCATACTCATGGCCCCTTCAACAATTTGCTTGCGTGCGGCAATGACTGCCTGCGCTTGCTGACGGCGCAACATGGACTGGGCAATTTCCGGGGCATATGCCAAATGGCTGATCCGTGCTTCCAATACTTCCACCCCGGCAATCGCCAAACGTTTCCCCAATTCCTCACGCAAATTCTCCGTCACATCGTCGGTGGCCGTACGCAAAGAGATTTCTGCATCGTCTTGACGGTCATACGGATAACGGCTGGCTATGGCCCGGATGGCCGTTTCACTTTGCACCGCAACAAATGAATCGAAATCTTCCACGTCCAACAATGCTTTGGCTGAATCGACGACCCGCCAGACAATCACCGCTCCGATCAGAATCGGATTGCCGTCGGCATCATTTACTTTTAACTTATCGCTTTGAAAATTCCGGACGCGCAAAGAGATCTTTTTCTTGGCAGCAAACGGATTGAGCCAGAAAAACCCATCTTCCCGGACACTGCCGACATATTTCCCAAAAAACAGCAAAACGCGTGCTTCGTTCGGCTGAATAAGGGTGTACCCCGGCAAAGTGACGAAAAACAAGATCAACAAAACAATGCCAATCAAATGACCTGCCAAAACCAATCCTGCTCCGGCAACCAGCAAAATCAAGTGAACCAAAAGCATCAAAAAGCCATTCACTTTCCAAGTCAGAACTTCCCGTGATTGATTCATACCTTCACCTCGAAATCGATTTGTTATCTATATGATATCATTATGATAATAGAAAAACCACCCCTTTTTTAAGAGATGGTTTTGCTCATTTCCCCCGGATTCTGAAGGGAATCTTGCTTGGCCGACTGGATGAACAACCGGGCCAATTCATCATAACCCATTTGGTTGGGATGCACTTCATCGGCAAAATACTCTTTGCGGTTTAAAAACGACGGATACGGATCCACCATATTCACCCGGAACCGCTTGCACAAACCCGAATACGCCCGGTTCAACATCTGGACAAAGATCTTCGCCTGTTCGATCCCCAGCTCATATGCCGGCAACGGAATGTAAAATCCCAGCAGATAAACGGTCAGGCGGGGATTTTGCCGTCGGATCACCGAAAGGATTTGCCGGACATTGCTTTGTACCATGCGGGAAGATTTCAGGATTTCCCCGACGGTCAGCTTTCCTTTTTCAAACAGCTCGATGAAATCGCATCCGCCCGTGGTCACGGTCAAGTGGGTCAAGCGCGGGAGGAGCCGTTGGAAAGCCGAATGTTGCACCAGCTGCAACAACTCGGTGGAAGTCATTCCCGAAATCCCCCAATTCCGGAAGTGACAGTGATCGGAATGCCTTAAATAACGGAACAGCTGGACCACGAAATGTTGTTGGGGACTGTTTGCCCCGATTCCTTCCGTCAATGAATCCCCGATGGCCAAATAAGAAACCGCGGCTGGTGGCTCATTATGCATCAAGACCCTCCCTTCTCATTTCGCCTTTCAAATGAAACGGCATGGGCAATGCAAGGAATCGCTTCGCCCTGCTGATAAGAAACCGGACTGAGCAAGGCACCGGTTGCCACCACCAGGATCCGGTCATACTCTCCTTCTTCCATCGCTTTCAATAAATGACCGTAGGTCACCACTGCACTGCTGGCACACCCGCTGCCCCCGGCGAAGGTTTGTTGATCCTGGGTGTAGATCATCAAACCGCAGTCTTTGAATTTGGATCCCATGTTGTAACCTTCATTTTCCAACAGCTCCCTGGCAATGGGCAATCCCACGCTGGCCAAGTCCCCGGTGACGATCAAATCATAATCATCTGCTGTCCGGCCTGTATCCTGAAAATGGGTTTGAATCGTTTTGGCCGCGGCGGGTGCCATGGCTGATCCCATGTCAAACGGATTTTTCACCCCCAAATCCGTCACCTTGCCAATGGTCGCATAGCGAATTCCGATGGTTCCCGTCCCTTTTCCGACAACACAAGCTCCGGCGCCGGTGACCGTCCATTGAGCCGTATCCGGTTTTTGCCCTCCGTATTCCGTCGGATAACGGTATTGCCTTTCGGCCGTGCAGTTATGGCTGCTGACACCGGCCACGGCATAATCGGCATATCCCCCGTCCACCAAAGCAGCGGCCAATGACAACGAAAGCATGGAAGTGGAACAGGCGCCGTATACGCCCAGCAGGGGAATTTGGTTTGTTTTGGCGGAAAAGGAAGCAGAAATGTTTTGGTTTAATAAATCGCCTGCCACATAGAAATTGATTTGCCCGGGGGTCAGGTTGGCTTTTTCAATGGCGATTTGCACCGCATCTTCCAACATTTTGCGCTCGGCTTTTTCCCATGTATTTTCGCCCATGTATAAATCGGAATACACTTTGTCATAACGATCCTTCAACAGCCCTTCGCCTTCCATGGGGCCTGCCGTGGCCGCACTGGAAAGCACACACAGGTCTTCAGAAAAACTCCATGTACTCGTCCCGATTAATTTACTTTGATTCAATTCCATCTCCCCCGATCATTTGATCCAATGAAAGAAAAAGTAGTGAATGATGCCGATGAAAAACGCCGCAACGGTTCCAAAGACAATCACCGAACCGGCCAGTTTGAACATGTTTCCACCGACACCCAGCACAAACCCTTCGGAACGGTGTTCCAAGGCGGCAGAAGCAATGGAATTGGCAAAGCCGGTCACCGGTACGGCCGTTCCCGCTCCTGCCCATTGACCGATCCGGTCATACACTCCCAACCCCGTCAACAAACAGGAGAGAAAAATCAATGTGGCCACTGTCGGATTTCCGGCTTTCTCCGGCGGAAACCCGAACCACTTGACGTACATTTGCGACAACCCTTGTCCCAGCATGCAAATGGCTCCGCCGACCACAAATGCTTTCACACAGTTTTTCAGCACATTGGGCCGCGGTTGATGTTTTTTTGCCAGTTTTTGATACGCTTCTTGGGGTTTTTTATCCACATTGGCTGACGAGATCTTATCGCTCACGTTTTCTTCGCTCCTTTTCAACCAGTATCTTCTTTTAGATTGCGGCCTTTTCGCCCACTTTATGCACCCGGATTTTTATGTGAAAAGCATGCAAAAAAACCATGCCGCCGGCGTTTCACCGGCAACATGGCACAAACTCACTGGAGGTCATTGGATGCATTCGGATTGTGCGTTTCGGAGATTTCGTTCAAAGCCTGGCTGGCCTCATCCTGGAACTGCGGCTGAACCGCCAGATCTCCGATCGAAACAACTCCGACCACGCGGTTGTTTTCCACCACGGGTAAACGTCTCACTTGCGCTCTTGCCATCAATTCAGCGGCTTCATCCACCGTCATGTCCGGTGTCCCGTAAACAAGATTGGTGGACATAATGTCACTGACAGAACTGGAATTCGGCTTCTTGCCTGCAATTCCCCGTGTTACAAGGTCCCGGTCTGTAATCACGCCCTTTAACTCGCCGTTTTCCACAACCGGTATCATCCCGACATTGGAACTGCGCATTTTGTTTGCCACTTCATACACATTGTCCTGCGGCGACACGGCTTCCACATTGGTCGACATGACTTCGCGTAAAGTATGCATCAGAATCCCCCCTTGGGTTATATCCTTTGCCAGGGAGGGACAACTCATTCCTGACACTGCCCGGGAATTTTCCCTATTTCCTCCAATTCCAATCCCATTTCCCTCAAGGCCATCCGGATCAATAATCCGGCTCCGATTTTCATGGCCCTTTCATCAAAATCAAACATCGGATGATGGTGCGGATACCGGAAATCCCGATCATTTCCCGCCCCGATAAAGCAAAAGGCGCCAGGACGTTCCTTCAGGTAATAACTGAAATCTTCACCGGCCATTAAAGGCTCCATTTCCTTCACACAGGAAACTCCGTCAACCTTTCGCGCTTCATCCATTAACCGCCGGGCGGACCGGGGTTCGTTGGAAACGGCGGGATATCCCCACTCATAGTAAAACTCGCAATCCGCCCCGTACATGCGGCAAGTGGTCTCGGTGACTTCTTTCATCCGGCGGACAATCAACCGGCGGACTTCTTCGTTGAAGGTGCGCACGGTTCCCTCCAGCCGGCAATGTTCCGCAATCACATTGAAAGTTTGCCCCGCCTGGATCGTTCCCACTGAAATCACTGCCGGTTCCAAGGGGTTGACTTGCCTGCTGATGATGGATTGCAAATGAACCACCAAATGGGCGGCAATTTGCACCGCATCGACAGCTTCATGCGGCAATCCGGCATGGCCGCCCCGCCCTTTGATCTCGATCCGGAACGCATCCGCCGCCGCCATCAACACCCCCGGACGGGACCCGACCGTGCCGAGGGGAAGAGGCGTCCACAAATGGGCCCCGTAAATCACATCCACCCCTTCCAATGCGCCGTCTTCAATCATGGCTTTGGCTCCTCCGGGAACCAACTCTTCAGCCGGCTGAAAAAGAAACAAAACATTCCCGCGCAACTCTTCACGCAACTCTGACAACAAAGTGGCGGCTCCCATCAGCATGGCCATGTGTCCGTCATGCCCGCAAGCGTGCATCACACCCGGAACAGTCGAACGGTATTCGCACGTTTTCTCATCCTGAATCGGCAAGGCATCCATATCCGCGCGCAACGCGACCGTGGGCCCGTCGCCTTTTCCTTTGAGCAAACCGGTCACGCCGTACCCGCCGACTTCCGTTTTGACATCCAGATTTAAACTTTTCAGATAGCCGGCTACCTTTTCGGACGTATTCCGCTCCTGAAAAGAAGGTTCAGGATATTGATGAAAATGGCGGCGCCACTTTTGCATGAGGGGAAAAAGACGATCCAGTCGTTCTTTCATCTGTTCCGGCACTCCTCTCTTCTCTTTTTCGCTCTGCCTCCATACCCCTTTGTCCGGTTGCTTTGTCAAAGCGTTCGTACTATGATAAAAAAGGATTGAATACGGTGCCAATACAAAGGAGGCGCACAGGAATGATTTTTTATGACAGTAAAACCAAAGGGATCAAAAAAGAATTCGGCGAAATGGAAAAATTAATGAAAAAATTGGGATTCGTCCGCTGGTCCTGGGATTATGAACGGGTCACATACGATTACAAACTGTCGGCCAATGGCGTGAATTATTACCTGCGTCTGAGCGGCGATGTGGTGAACGATAAACGGTTGGAACACCCGAAAGCATTGCTGGAGTTGGGCACTCCCGTGTTTTCCCGTCACTTCTTCCCGCACGGCCTGGATGACACAGCCGAAGTCCCGGAAGAATTGAAAGAAAAAGTCCAACAACTGCTGAATGATTTGGAAAAAGCTTTGCTCGAAGAGAAAAAATAAAAATTTGGGACAAAAGAAGAGGGTGTTTTGGCTTCACCCTCTTTTTCAACGCAACTCCCCGTTACCGGCTTGGACGGCCGTTTCCTTAACATGGACGCCGTCCACTTTGACATTGACTTCCACCACATGTAACCCCGTCATCGTTTCCACGGCTTCTTTCACGTTTTGTTGGAGTTCCCGGCATACTTTGTGAATGGGTTGGCCATAGTCCACGATGACTCTTAAATCGATGGCCGCTTCCAAATTGCCCACTTCGACTTGCACGCCTTTGGTGATGTTCTTCCCGCTCACCCGTTTGGCGATCCCTTCAGCCATCCCGCCTGACATGCTGGCGATTCCATGGGTTTTCCCAGCCGCCAGCCCGGCAATCACGGCAACCACGTCGTCGGCAATCCGGATCGTCCCTTGATTGCTTTCTTCAGCCACGCATCATCCCCCCTTGTCGTCAGAATGGCCCCCGGTTATAGTTTAGCACAACCATCCCGCGGAAATCCGGTCAACTTACCTTATACCCGGCAATTTTCACCATGGTTTGCACCTGAGAATGGTTGAGATTCACCTTATAACCATAATATGTTTTATCTTCCATCTCAATTTCTACAGGAACAATAAATTTTCCTTTCAAAAGCTTCGTAAACAATTGGTTTGCTTCCATTTCATCCAGGTGAAATTTTCGCATAAAATCATTTTTGATCCACGTGCTTCCATAACTTTTTCCGATATTGTTGGGGTCATGATACCATTCATAAATCTGCACCACCGCATTATGAATCAAGCGATCCAGCCGCGTCAGATTCTGAAATTCATTAATATTCAAAAATTCGAAGAGATTGTGGGTTTGGTCACAAAACTCATGCAACTGAGCGGTTCGGGATAAACTTTCATCACAAAGGCAAAAAAGTTCAACCTGCTTTCCTCTTGACCACAGGCGGTCCAAAAGCGGGATCATGTCCTGATCCGCACTGACGATCACGAACGTGTTGATTTCGGGAATTTCATATAACACTTCCATGGCATCCAAACACAACTGAATGTCCGCCGCATTTTTCCGTTCCCGGCCGTTTCGCCCGTTCCCGTACACCTGGTGGATGTGAACCCGTTTCTTTTGCAGGCTCATCATGGACAAATCCAATTGCTCAAAATCCGCATATGCTTCCATGAGGCGGATGGCATCCCGTCCGTAATGTTCTTGCAGGCGCAAAAATAAATTATGGGTCTCATCCGGGTGATCCGGGTCCATATGATACTTTTTGAGTCCGTAATACACATTTTCCAGATCAATAAATATCGCTATGTCCTTGGACACGGGAGTCATTGAACGTCCCTCCCTTCATAAAATGGAGTATGTTCAATTATTTCGATTTTTTACAGAGATTTCCTGCCGTAAACTTTCGAAATCGTCTTACAGATACTTTGATAGGATTTGACATTTTTTTGCGTTTCCGTATGACAAAATGTTTTTTTGTTCAACATAAACCACATCTGATGGAATGAGGGGTGCGCAGGATTGAATAACAAATGGTTTTATCCTTTATTGATTCTTTCCACCTTGCTCAGTGCAGGGGCCCACTACTTTCTGGACCACCAATTCATCCAATTTGTCGCGGCTTCATTCTCTCTTTTGCTGTGGGCTGCGTTGTTGGGAAAAGCAACGGAAAATGTGGCCCATTATGCCGGGGAACGGTTGGGGGGGCTGTTAAATGCCACCTTCGGCAATGCGGCTGAATTGATCATCGCCATTTTTCTGGTGAAAGAGGGATACTTCGACATGGTCAAAGCAAGCATCACCGGTTCGGTGATCGGAAACTTGCTGTTGGTGCTGGGACTGAGTGTCCTTTTCGGAGGGATGAAACATAAAACCCAGCGCTTTAATGCCGAACTTGCCGGCCACAATGCATCCCTGATGATGCTTTCCGTGATCGCCTTGTTTATCCCGGCCGCCTTTATCCAATCGCTCGGGGAGCCGGAGGTCGGAATCATCAGCATGATCATTGCTTTCTTCCTGATTATCGGCTATTTTTTGTGGCTTTATTTCTCTCTTGTCACGCACAAAGACGAATTGGGGGACACCGTGAACGGTCTGCCGGACCGGGAAGAAGAAAAAGAGGAACCGGTTTGGTCCGGGAAAATTTCCCTCCTCATTCTTTTCATTTCCACGGTTTTTGTGGCAATTCAAAGCGAATGGCTTGTACACAGCGTCGAAGCCGTCGCTCACACCCTCGGCTGGTCCCAGTTGTTCGTCGGCGCTTTTCTGATTGCGATCATCGGAAATGCGGCCGAACACAGCGCCGCCATCCTTCTGGCCATGAAAAACCGGATGGGAGCCGCCGTGGAAATTGCCATCGGAAGCAGCCTGCAAATCAGTCTCTTTGTGGCCCCCGTCTTAATCTTTGTCAGCCGGTTGTTTCAAAAACCCATGGACATTCTCTTCACTTATCATGAAATTGCAGCCATTGCCGTCTCTGCATTGATCACCGCATCCATTTCCCGGGACGGGGCGACCAACTGGTATGAAGGGGTTTTGTTGCTGATCGTCTATTTTATTCTGGGCGCGGTCTTTTTTGTATCCTGAATCCCAAAAGAAAAAAGACTCCTCTTTTTCAAAGGAGTCTGTTCATCTATGACATATTATCATTAGACTTAGGCAAAACCTTGGAATAAAAATCAGCTAATTTCCGTTCCAGATCATGAATGATTTGTTGTCCTTGCTCTTTTTCAATTAATCCTGCCCGGACGGCAAAATCGATTTCCCTGGATAAACCAAACATTTGTGTATCTAAAACTTCCTCATACAAAGGACATTTTGGCAAGGTGAGATTATCAAGCTGTACGGAAATAAGTTGAGCGATTTTATCTGCATCTTCTCTGAGTAATTGCAAAGCCTTGAAACTCAAATCGGTCTGTGTTGGTATGGTCAAAGCAAACCCCTCCATCGACCGCCGTCATTGCAATTGGGTTGCTTAAAACGGCCCGTTTTCCCTGCGTTAAAGTTAGTGTATCATGACCCCCTCCGTTTGTAAAATACCGAATCCCGTTATTAGAAAATACTTAAATCCAATTCCCTCGAAAGATCTTCCAATAATGCAACCCCCCCGATGCTGTTTCCCTTTTCGTTCAGGGCCGGGCCGAACACTCCGATTCCCATCTCCATCGGCACGGAAGCCAGAATGCCTCCCGAGACCCCGCTTTTTGCCGGAATTCCCACTTTGATGGCAAACTCCCCGGACTCATTGTACATGCCGCATGTCACCATAAAGGTTTTCGCCATCCGGGAAACATAAACCGGAATCACCATCCGGTTGTCAAAAGTTTGTCCGTAGCGGGCCAGGCATAATCCGATTTTGGCAAGGTCTTCACAGGTTACCTGGATTGAGCATTGAAGCAGATATGCTTCCAATGTTTCCTCCACCCGGTCGATCAGATTGAGTTCTTTCAACAAGTGGGCCAGTGCCCGGTTCCTGTGCGCCGTTTCATATTCGGAACGAAAAACTTCTTCATCCACTTCAATCTCTTTGCTTCCTGTCATTTCCTCGATCAACCGGATGATCCGCCCCGCCTTTTCCCGTGCCGTTCTCCCTTTGATCAGGGAGGTCACCACCAACGCCCCGGCATTGATCATCGGATTTAACGGCTTTTTCCACTTCATCATTTCCATATTGTATATGGAATTAAAAGGATCGCCGGTGGGCTCCATTCCCACTTTGGAAAAAACTTTGCGGTCCCCGTTGTCCATCACCGCCAGCATCAAGGCAATCACCTTGGAAATGCTTTGCAGCGTGAAGCGTTTCGGAAACCGTCCGGCCTGATACACTTTTTGATCCTTGGTGACAACGGTGATCCCCAACTGGGACGGATCCTGTTCAGCCAATACGGGAATATATTCGGCACACTTGCCATATCGGGTTGTGGGCAAATGTTTTTCAATCAAACGCTCCAGTAATTTTTGCATTTCGGCTTCCTTCTTTCCGAAGTTTCTTTTATGGATTATGATGTCCGATTCGGGATTTGTTATTTTATTGTTTGCTCTTTCTTCGATATAATGAAAACGTTATAAAATTCATTTCGTTTGGGTGATCATAATGAATTCCGTCATTCAGGTAACCGGAGATGTAAAATATACCATTCATTTGGATCCGACCATTTGGATTTTTGATGAGCGCCGTTTCCCTCTGGAGGAGCGTCTGGACGGAGTGAGCGGTCTGGCTGTGGAATTGGCTCCGTTTCTGGCCAATGCCGAACCTTCCGAGAAAGCAACCAAGTTGATTTGTCGTCGCCGTCAGGGCGAAGATGTTGTCATTTCCATGGAAGAAGCCAAAAAAGCTTATCTGTGTTTTGCCAAAGACAACAAACCGATCCGGGAAGGAGGCCCGGCGCTGCTGTATTTGGCAGACGGCAGCAACAAGGATCAGCCGGTCGATTATTTGACACATCTAGAAGTGGCAGAATGACCCGCCTGCTTGGAAAACGAACGAGGGTGCCGGTAACAGGCCCCCTCGTTCTTCTGTTTTCTCACCGGAAATGGCGGTATGTCTCCTTCCAATCTCCGCCATCGTCCATTCCCTCTTCCGTTCCGCCCAAAGCCGTTGCTTTCTCATTTTCGAATCATGAAAAAAGTTCCCGACGCATGCGTGATCAATTGATTTTTCTCATTCCTGATCTCACAAGTGGCGGTTGCCAAATGGCTTCCCATCTTCAGCAGTTTGGCTCTGGAAATGAGCCGATCGCCCGTTCCCGGCGACAAATAATTGATTTTCATTTCGGCCGTCACGGCTCCCCGGTATTGATCCGGCATCCGCCGGTTGATCAATGATCCCATCGTTGAATCGGCCAGTGCAGCCGTGATGCCCCCGTGGACAATGCCGGCTTTATTCAACATGAACGGAGTGATCGGAATGGAAAACTGATACTCATCCTCCCCGATGAATTCACCCTTCAGTCCCATAAAACCGGACAAATAGGCACTGTTGCGATCCCTTCTTTGCTGGATGGCCTGTACAGCCAAGGATAAAATTTCCCTTTCCTCATCGTTGCCGTCCCGGAGAATGCTGTCCAGTTCCTTTCTGAGATCCACTTTTTCTCTCTCCTTTTCTTGCCAAAATGATCCCGTATCAAAAAACAAGCCGTCTGGTGAAAACCGCACGGCCTGAGTTTCACAAACCCGGTTTACGCCATGTTTGAAAGCAAATAATGATACAAAAGCAGATACGTGTTTTCCAAGGCATCCCGATGCGTCCGTTCATAAGCATGAGAAGCATCCACCCCCGGGCCGATCAAAGCGTGCTTCACATCATACCCTGCCCGGACCGCGGCACTGGCATCGGAAGCATAATGCGGATAAATGTCCACATGATAAGCAATGTGATGCTCCTCGGCCAACCGGATCAAATGATTGGTCAACCCGTAATGATAAGGACCCGAACCGTCTTTGGCGCAAATGGACACGCTAAATTCATCCGATGCCTGCCCTTCCCCGGTCGCTCCCATGTCAACCGACACATATTCGCAAACAGGAACCGGGATCCCGGCATTCGCCCCAAAACCCACTTCTTCAAAATTGCTGAAATAAAAATAGGTGGTGTAAGGCAGTTTCGCCCCGGATTCTTGCAAGTGGTTTAAAAGCTCCAGCATGACGGCCACACTGGCTTTGTCATCCAGGTGGCGGGCTTTGACAAAGCCGGTATCCGTTTGGACAACGGACGGGTCAAATGAAACAAAGTCCCCTACCCGGATTCCAAGCGCCTCAATCTCTTCCCGGGAGCCGGCCCGCACATCCAGCCGGACTTCCATGTTTTCATCGGAGCGTTCTTGTTTTTCGGCATCATGATACACATGAACCGACGTATGGGAAGCGAGGATGGTTCCGGTAAACACCTCACCTTTTCTCGTCTCCACAAAGCAATAAGCCCCGTCCACGGAAAACCAGCCGAACCCGCCGATTTTGCTCAATTTTAAACGCCCGTCTTCCTTGATTTCTTTCACCATGGCGCCCAACGTGTCCACATGAGCCGTCACAAACCGGTGTTTGGTGTCGTTTTCTCCCTTGATGGTGACAAGCACCCCTCCTTTGTTGGTGAACACCGGCTGCAGTCCCGCCTTGGTCAACCGGCGGCCGACATATTGAATCGCATGCTCGGTATGGCCGGAAGGACTTTGAATTTGCATCAATTCCACCAGAGTGTTTAAAACTTGTTCTTCCGGAAAATTCATGATTCATTCCCCCTTCAGCTTTTAGAAAAAAGAGGCCCCCTTCCATCTGATTATATGAGAAGGAAGCCTCTTCCTCTTGGCCGCTGATTCTCTTTATTTTTTTTCTACGCTTGCAACATGAGTTTCTCCTGCTTTTAAATCTTCTTGTTCTTTAAATTCGATCTTCCATTCAGCCGATTGAGGAAAAACCACCGGCGAAACCGGCGACTTTCCTTTCTCCTTCAAGAAATCCACATCCACCTTCAGCAATTTTTGCCCGACTTTGACCGAATCGCCTTCACTGACAAAGGTTTCAAATCCCTCGCCGTTCAACTCCACGGTGTCAATACCGATGTGGACCAGAATTTCCAGGTCATCCGCTGTTTTTAAACCGATGGCATGCTTCGTCGGGAAAAGATGAATCACTATTCCGTCGACCGGAGACACCACTTCCCCGCCGGCCGGATCCACCGCAAATCCTTCCCCCATCATTCCTTGGGAAAAAACCTGGTCCGGCACTTCTTCCAATGATACAAACCGTCCGTTCATCGGGGAATAAACTTCAATGCTTTTCTTTTTTTTCTTCCAAAAAAACATGTTTTTGCCCCTCTCTTTGATCCATTTTGTTTATTTTAGATTTTCCGGATTGAGCGGAATCAAATCGTCCACTACAAAGAGCCCGTCTTTGCGGATCAGTTCGCCGTCAAAATAAATTTCTCCGCCGCCGTACTCCGGCCGTTGAATCAAAACAAGATCCCAGTGAATGGCCGAGCGGTTGCCGTTATCTGCTTCATCGTAAGCCCGTCCCGGCGTAAAATGGAAACTTCCGTTGATTTTTTCGTCAAACAAGGTATCCTTCATCGGATGATGGATATGCGGATTCAAACCCAAACTCCATTCCCCGACATAGCGGGCTCCTTCATCGGTGTCCAAAATTTGGTTTAACCGCTCGGTGTCATTGGCGGTGGCTTTCACAATTTTTCCGTCTTTGAGTTCAAAGGAGATGTTTTCAAAAGTGACTCCCTGGTACACCGACGGGGTGTTGAACGTAATCACGCCATTGATGGAGTCGCGGACCGGAGCCGTAAACACTTCCCCGTCGGGAATGTTCATTTCCCCTGCACATTTGACCACCGGAATTCCTTTGATGGAGAAGGTAAGATCCGTTCCCGGCCCCACAATCCGCACTTCATCCGTTTGTTCCATGCGTTTCACCAGCGGATCCATGGCTTTGGACATTTGTTCATAATCCACATTGCACACACGAAAATAGTAATCCTCAAAAGCCTCCGTACTCATGTTGGCCAGCTGGGCCATGGACGCGTTGGGATAACGGAGAACCACCCATTTCGTGTGTTTCACCCGTTGCTCGCTATGTACCCGGTGATTGAACAGGCTCATGTACAATCGCATTTTTTCTTCGGGAACATCACTCAGTTCACTCACGTTGTCATTGCCCCGGATCCCGATGTAACAATCCATGGATTTCATCTGTTCCAACGCATGATATGTTAACGTTTCCATATGTTCTTCAGAAGTTCCCATCAAAAGCGCACGGGTGATCATCTGGTCGTTGAGCTGCACGTACGGATGCCCGCCCGCTTTATAAACCTCTTCGATCAATGCACGGGCCAGTTCCCGTTCTTTGCCGAATACATCGATCAGAACTTTTTCCCCCGGCTTAACTTTGCAGGAATGGTTCACCAAAATTTCCGCCAATTTCAAAACACGTGAATCACGCATTTCTTCATCCCCTTTATGGTTCAATGTCACTGTGTTGCATCTGTTTCTTGTCATTTTTATATTCTAACACTTCTTTGCCATGAGCGTACAACCTTTTCATCCCCGCCGGTCCGGTGTACAATGGAAACCATACTTGCGAAAACATGAAATCAACCGGTCTGACCGGAGAAACGGAGGGCTTTCCATGTTTGCTTTTGAAGAGGTAAAGGGAGACAAAACCACTCGTTATGCATCCATGCAACAACAACTGTCCGCCCTGTTGGAAGGCGAAACCTTCTGGCTTTCGAATTTATCCAATGCCGCCTCACATTTGTTTCATTCCTTGCCCGACATCAACTGGGCCGGTTTTTACCTGATGAAAGACGGCGAATTGGCTTTGGGGCCTTTCATGGGCAAACCGGCTTGTGTCCGGATCCCCGTCGGCAAAGGCGTGTGCGGAACCGCCATCAAAGAGGAGCGGCCGCAACTGGTGAAAAACGTCTTGGAGTTTCCCGGACATATCGCATGTGATGCCGACAGCCGTTCCGAAATCGTCATCCCTTTGTCCGTTAACGGAAAAATCATCGGCGTTTTGGATATTGACAGCCCGAAGGAAGCCCGTTTTGATGAGGAAGATCTGGCCCAGCTGGAAAAGTATGCCGACATCTTGATCCAAAAGACGGACTGGAGTCCGCTCTTTAATAACTGAAAAAACCCCGGGGTTGTCTCCAACCCGGGGTTTTCAAACCTTCCCGTTCAATTGTAAACCTGGCTTAAAAACTGCCGGGTCCTTTCTTCTTTCGGAGATTCGAAAATTTGTTCCGGCGGCCCCGACTCCACAATCACCCCTTGATCCAGGAACATCACCTGATCAGCTACTTCACGGGCAAATCCCATTTCATGGGTGACAATCACCATCGTCATCCCGTCTTGTGCCAGTTCTTTCATCACGGTCAACACTTCCCCCACCAATTCGGGATCCAGGGCGGAAGTCGGTTCATCAAAAAGCATGACTTTCGGCTGCATCGCCAAGGCCCGCGCAATCGCCACCCGCTGCTTTTGTCCGCCGGATAAAGCATAAGGATAGACATGGGCCTTTTCGCGCAGCCCGACTTTGTCCAACATTTTCAGTCCTAAATGCCGTGCCTCTTCTTTAGGGATTTTTTTCACATGAACCGGGGCCTCCATCAGATTCTGAAGAACCGTCAGATGCGGGAACAGATGAAAATGCTGAAAAACCATACCGACTTCTTGGCGAATCCGGTTCAGATTCTTTTTTTCCGGCTGCATTTTTTTGCCCTGCAACCAAATTTCGCCGCCGTCCGGTTTCTCCAAAAAATTCAGACAACGAAGCAATGTGCTCTTTCCCGAACCACTGGCCCCGATGAAGACAACCACCTCGCTTTCTTCCACTTTAAAATTGACATCCTTCAACACCTGCACCCCTTCAAACGACTTGTGCAACTTTTTCACCTGAATCAAGCGCGGACACTCCTTTGTTCCACATCCAAATGCTTTTCCACCCACTGCAGCAGAAAGGTAAAAATCAAAACCAACGCCAAATAATAAAACCCGTTAACCAAATACGTCTCAAACTGCTTAAAATTATCCGCCGCCGCTCCCAACGCCGTGGCCCACAACTCGGTTCCGCCGATATAAGCCACCAGGGAAGAATCTTTCAATCCGATGATAAACTGATTCCCCAAGGAAGGAATGGAACGGCGAAAAGCCTGCGGCAAAATGATGAGGCGCATGGCCATCGGATAGGTCATGCCAAGGGAACGGGCCGCTTCCATCTGGCCTTTGTCGATGGATTGAATCGCCCCACGGAAAATTTCCGCAATATAAGCTCCGGCATGGATGGCCAGCGCATATACCCCGGCCGTGAACGAATCCAACACCACCAGTTGCGCCAAACCGAAGTAAATGGCAAAAATCTGCACAATCAGCGGCGTCCCGCGAATCACCGTGATATAAACCGTTGCAATTCCGTTTAAAACGGCATTGCGGGAAATTTTGAAAAACGCAAACACCAATCCAATCGCCGTTCCCAAAAGCAAGGACCAAAACGTTAACTGAACGGTTTGCCAAGCGGCTTTGGTAAAGCCGGCAAACGTCATTTGGAAAATTTCCATGATCTCCATGTTTCTGTTGAAAGTCACCCCTTGATCTCTTTTTTATTCATTTTCCAGAAGATTCCGATTAAAATACTTGTGACTGATCCGGTCATACGTCCCGTCCCGGATGATCTTTTCAAGTGCCTGATTTAACTTTTGCCGCAATTCTTTATCCCCTTTGTGCACGGCAATGGCCATCTCGTCTTGCGTCAGCGGCTCACCGACATCTTTGATCGGGAAATTCATCCGGTTCATCGCAAACAATCCGACGGCCTGATCGGTAATGACGGCATCCAGCCGCCCGGTCGGCAAATCCTGCAAAGCGGTGATATCGCTGGTGTATTCCACAAGATCGGAACTGTAGCCGGACGCCACCTCTTTAAAAGTGGGCGCCTTCATCACCCCGATGGTTTTGCCTTTCAAATCATCCGCCGATCGAATGGACGTGTTCTCTGCGGACACAAAAATCTGCGCGCCCGAACGGTAATAAGGGATCGTAAAATCAACGGCTTGTTTTCGCTTCTCGGTAATCCCCATGCTGCCGATGATGGCATCATATTTTCTCATTTGCAAACCGGCGATAATGGTTTCCCAAGGCGTGGCGACCGGATTGGCTTTCAAGCCCATTTCTTTGGCCAATGCTTTGCCGATCTCCACATCAAATCCGGTCAATTCCCCTCCCCGCCGGGTGTCATGATAATTAAACGGTTTATACAGACCGCTCATTGCAAAAGTAAACGTTCCTTCTTCCAGAGTGAACCGGCCTGCGGGGCGGTCCGGCACACATGCGGTTACAAACAGAAAACAAAAAAACATGCCCAAAACAGAAAACCAACGGAAACGAATCACTAAAACCTCCTTTTTTCAATACAACAAATAAAAAATCCAAACCTTGTTCCCGATATGCGTTATGTATTTCCCGTTTAATTGCATTTTTAAACCATAAAACTTTATATATATAAGGTAAGATTTCATAAAATCCAATAAAAAAGCCACCCACAGGGTGGCTGCAAGTTTCCGGGAACGGTTCAAGAGGATTCAATCAAACTGCTTGTATCCACTTTCCATATTCCCTGTTCATTTTTCACCATTTGAAACCGGCTGGCATCTTCGCCCATCAGCGGATATTCCACGTAACCCGTATGGTCATCGACTTGGACAAACTTCACTTTTGTCACCCCGGTCAACACCCGTTTCATGCTGTTCACCTTTTGCATCAGTTTCTGGTGGTCCCCGGGCTTTCTATTGACCGACAACAATTCCTCCATCTCTTCATCATGGTTCAAAACGGCATGGAGATACAGCTTGGCCGCAACAATGGGATCAATCTGTTTCAAATCTTCCACCGGTTTGCTCTGATACTGTTCATAAATCTTTTGTTCATCTTCCCGGAGTTCAAGCAGGTGGGTTTCCTCCAACATCACCACTTTCTTTTCGTTTCCAACCACCGTGCCCGTTCCCATTTCCGGCTGATCCCCGCATCCTGCCAACAACACGCCACAAACACCACAGAACACACAAAAAATGGCCAAACGAAAATTGACACGAAGCATGTCCGTTTCCTCCCGTCCCAAAAAAATCCCCCGGTTTCACAACCAGAGGACCTCTCTGTTCTTGTTGCAAAGAATTAAAGACCTCGAAAATCGGTGTAAATCCGATAGGCCCGGCGGATCTCTTCTTTCATCCATTCCGGATATTCTCCCTCGTCCAGTTCGTCCAGATGAACCCAACGGTAAAGGTCGTGCTCTGCACTTAACATCAGATCTCCCACGGGTTGGTCACAGGCAAATTTAATAATGATCAAATGCTTTTCTTCCTGGATCTCATCGTATATATAGGCCGGTGCCACCACTTTCACTTCCAAACCGGTTTCTTCCTTCACTTCCCGGGCCAACGCATCCATGATCGGTTCACACGGCTCCAAACCGCCTCCCGGAAAGTCCCAACCGTGAGTATCTTTGGCCAGGCGTTCTTCCAGCGACTTGCGCAAAATGAGCACTTGGCCTTCATGAAAAAGAATCGCTTTTGCCACGATTTTGTAAGGTTTTGTCATAAAAATCCCCGCCTACTTCAAACGGAAAAAGGTTGAGGAAGCTGTGGCAATCATCTTTTCCCGCTCATCAAACACTTTGGTTTCCAAAATAATGGTCGTTTTTCCCTTTTTGATCACTTGCGTTTCGGAAGTCAGCCAGCCTTCCTGGCCCGGTGCCAAAAAATGAACGTTCAAGTCCAGGGTCACGACCCGGGCATCTTTTCCTTCCATTTGGAAAATGGTGGATCCCATGGCCGTGTCAATAAATGTGGCGGTAATACCGCCATGCAAAATTTTGTAGCGGTTTTTCAATTCATCCGTGATACACATGCGGTGAATGTACGCATTTTTCTGTTCATCGTAGCCCATGGCTTGAAAGTTCATGACTTCCTCAATATATGCCAGCGGGCTGACCCTTGTGCGTTTCAAGGCTTGAACCAGTTTATGTATGGTTTCAATTTCACCGGGATTTAAATCCTGCAATTCTTGGTATAAAGTTTCTAACGTCATCGTTGCTCCTCGGTTCATTTCTTGATTTCTTCTATTATCTTAACGAAACCACCCGCAGGACGCAAGAAGCCCCGCCTGTTTCAGACGGGGCAATTTTGTTACCATCCGCCCGATACGGAAATGGTTTCTCCGGTCACCGCCCCGGCCAAATCCGAAGCGAGATAAACCGCACAAGCAGCCACTTCTTCCGGACGGATAAATCGTTTGACGGACTGTTTGTTCAACAAATGTTTCATCAAGGCCTCCTGTTTGGTGATCCCTTCTTCCGCGGCCAATTTCGCCAGTTGATTTTGCACCAGCGGGGTATCCACCGCACCGGGCATGATCGCATTGGCGGTAATGCCGTAATCGGCGGCTTCCAACGCAACCGTTTTGGTCAGGCCCACCAATCCGTGTTTGGCTGAAATATAGGCCGCTTTAAAGGGGGAAGCGGTTTTCCCGTGTACGGACGAAATATTGATAATCCGCCCGTACTTCTGTTTTTTCATCACCGGCAACACATGCTTGATCAACAAAAACGGCCCGGTCAACATCACATCCAGCAAATGGTTCCACTTTTCGAGCGGGAAATGCTCCACCGGATCAATATGTTGCAAGCCGGCATTATTGACAATCACATCAATGCGGCCCCGTTCATCCATAAGCCGCTTGGTATTTTCCATGATTTGCTCTTCGCTGGTCACATCCACCGCATAACCTTTGGCCGATCCGGCCGTTTCATTTTGGATGTGTTCCGCCACCGATTCCGCCGCTTCTTTCTTTACATCCCAGACCGCCACAAAGTCTCTTTCCCCGGCAAACGCCCGGGCAATGGCCTGCCCGATCGTTCCGGCAGCACCTGTAACAATCACCGTTCTTTCCGCCATCTGATATCCTCCTCTTGAAAAATGTTTAAACCATCCCCGTCGCGATGGTCAACAAAATCAAACACGGAACAACCAACGTCTTGATCACCGTGATCGCAAAAATGTCCGGATACGCTTCCCGGTGCGTCAATCCGCAGATCGCCAGAAGGGTGATGACCGCCCCGTTATGGGGCAACGTGTCCATGCCGCCGGCCGACATGGAAGCGATCCGGTGCAACACCTCAGGATCCAGCCCGATGCTTACGGCCAGCTCCAGATACTTTTGCCCCATGATGTCGAGGGCAATGCTCATGCCGCCGGATGCGGATCCGGTGATGCCGGCCAAAATGTTGATGGACAATGCCTCGGAAAAAAGGGGATTCACATCCATCGACAACAGGGCACGGGTAATCGATTGAAACCCCGGCAAGCCGGCAATCACATTTCCAAACCCCACTTCCGAGGCCGTATTCATGATCGCCAAAAGCGATCCGGACACCCCGGCCGTCAGGGATTGCCGGAAGTCCGGCTTTTTAAAACCCCACGCTTTCCCGGCTCTTTTTTGCGTCACCCAGGTAATCAGGATTCCCGCCAAAATCCCGAGGGTCAATGAAAGAACCAGCGCCCAGACCCCCAGAACCTGATCCACCTCAATTCCTCCGTATGCTTCCAAGACCTTTTCTGAATACCAATCCGGCAAGATCAGGTAAGTAAACGCGCCGTTTCCGGCCAACACCAAAAGAAGCGGGAGCAAAAGAGCCAAAAATCCGGCAATTGGGACTCGTCGCGGGGTGGACCGGATTCGTTGACCGACGAAGTCAAATTCTCTTTATCATTTTGAATCAGCCGGCTTTTGCGAAAGTTCAACCACGCGATTCCCGCCAGAAAAATGATCAAGCTGCCCAATGTGCCGAGAACGGGCGCGGCAAACGCATCCGTTTTCAATTCCCGGACGTTTCCGGGCCAGTCATAATTCAACAGGCATCCCATGGCTTCCGGCGTGATCCGGTTTGTGTAAATCCCCAGCTCCGCCGATAATTCCTTGAGCAGGATCTGTGCCAGTTCCGGGATATCTTCTTTCCACTTGCGCAACGGGGGAATTTGCAAGGAAATCACATGGAGCCTGTAAAATAAATCCAACCGGAACCGCTTTTCCATGACCATCTCCTCCAAATCCCGGTTGCTGGCCGCCAACACCCGGACATTGACCGGAACCGGATGAGCCGCTCCCACCGGCTCCACCTCTTTTTCCTGTAACACGCGCAACAGTTTTGCCTGCATGGTGAGAGGAAGCTCCCCGATTTCATCCAAAAAAATCGTGCCTCCCTCCGCGAGGAGAAACTTTCCCTTTCTGCCTCCCGGGGAAGCCCCGGTAAACGCCCCCTCTTCATACCCGAACAAAATCGACTCCATCAAGCTTTCCGGAATGGCGGCACAATTGACTTTAATAAACGGCTTTTTCCGTCTCGGGCTTTCATAGTGGATGGCATGGGCAAACATTTCTTTTCCGGTTCCGCTTTCGCCCCCGATGAAAACCGTGGAATCACTTCAAGCCACTTTCCGCGCCATTTCCTTCACCCGGAGCATGGCTTCGCTTTTTCCCGCAATGTCATCAAAACGGTATCGAATTCCCAATTTTTTGAAATATTCTCCCCTGTAATAGTCCAATTCTTTGCTCAACTGCATGACCCGGCGGGACAAGGCGTGCAATTCATTCACATCTTGAAACAAAACTTTGCCAACTGCAGATACCACCCGGTTGTTTTTGCGGATGGGAATGCGATGAACCAACATGTCTCCGCCGCGGATCCGTTGGACTTGCGCCAGCTCCGGCCGGCCGGTGCGGACGACAATTGTGCATCCGTGTGTTTTCAATCACTTCGGTCACATGCCGCCCGATGACTTCCCGGGCATCCACTTGCAAAAATTTGGCATATGTGTCATTCAGCATGACGATGTTCCCGTCGGAATCCACCAGAACAATCCCCTCATAAGCGCTCTCAAAAGCCGCTTCCATCAGCTGCTGCCTTTCCCGCAACCGGAAAAGCTCCTTTCTGAGCTCTTGAACATCGTTGCATTCTGCTTCCACAGCCGGACAACCTCCATTACGGATAATCTCATTGAAGATGCGGCACTTCATTATAACTTTCCACCGTCCACCGGCCGTTTTGGCGATAAATCAGCCGGGTCAAGCTGGTATTTTTCAATTTTTCTCTTCGCGGACCGTATTCCCCGCCGGTAACCAGATGCAAAAACATATGGATGCACAAACCATGGGCCACAATGGCAATTTGCCCTCCAAAATGTTTCCTGGCCAATTCCTCGCATTTTTCCAAAAACCGTTTTTGCATGGCTTTTATGGTTTCCACACCGTATTTTCCCCCGTTTAAAGACACTTCTTTCCAGTCGGGATATTTCCGTTTCACTTCCTCATCCATCAACCCTTCCCACTCACCAAAATTTCTTTCCCTGAATTCCGGAAAAACCGTGACCGGCAACCGGTGCGGTTTGGCCACCAGTTGTGCCGTCTCTTTGGCGCGGGACAGGTCACTGGCATAAATGGCACTGAACGTTTCGTTCTTCAGATAGCCGGCCAGCTTGGCTGCCTGATCCCTGCCCAAATCACTCAACGGGACATCCCGTTGCCCTTGCTTGCGAAATTCCCGGTTCCACAAGGTTTCCCCGTGACGAATCAAAAGAATTTTGGTCTCCATCGCTCTTCCTCCCGTCGAATCAGTGCCCAATCCCTCTTCATTCCATGCCCCGGCCGCGGGGTGCGGGGTTCAGGGCCGGAACGCACGGGCATCAAAACGGCGGACCATATTTTCTTCTGCCCGGTCCCCTTTCAGCACAACCGCAAAAGCCCAGTCGGAATGATTTTCATTCAAAGGCACCAAATAAGGATAAATTTCATTTTCTTTGATTCCCTTTAAATCTTTCCGGAAAATCGTCCAACGCCGCCCCTTTTCATTCTCAACCGTCAAATACAAATCATCATCCTGCTTATAGGCACGTGCATACCATCCGGCTTCTTTCTGCAGGATATACCGGTTGCCGGTTACTAACAAAACCGGTTTCACCGGCTTGTTGATCCGGTATCCCTTGTCGATCGTTTCCTGTACGATTTCCAGATATTCCACCATCTCATCGCCGTCTTTGGAATGCATTTTGCTTTCCAGCTTGCTTTTTTCCGGCAAATAAAGGGTTTGGACACACCGGCCGCTGTCCAAATGGTAAAAATCCATCCGGAACACTTGTTTTTCCTTTATGTAACTCAAGACGGACAAATACCGGCCATCATCACTTCCGCCGTAAATATAGGGCTGATTTTGCAAGTAAGTTTGCACACCCGTATCCAAAAGCAAATCTTTGATTTTTGGAACCTCTTGATACAATTTTTCATCAAAACCCCAGCGATCCGTGGAGTCTTGTTGCATTCCGAAGAAAAACCCCTGGCAAGCCACACAGGCAAAAGCCGTGAAAACCATCAAGAGCGGAAAGATTCTTTTTGACACATCAACACCCCGAACCAGTCCGAAAAATCATCCATCCTTGTTCCCATTGTATGGCAAAATCAAACGGACAGACCACCGGCCCCATGCCAGCCAAGCGTCGCTTTGACTAGCACGGAACCGGCTTTAATCTTAGCATATTAAATGTTTTTATTTATATCAACAAAATCCGGGCCGGAAGGGCGCCCCTTCACCGGCCCGGAAAAACGGCTCTTTCTTGTTACACGATGCTGACTTGTCTGGAGGAAACGACAATCGGCCGGGGCACCCCTTGAACGCAAGCAACCAAGGTGGCGTCTCCCCATCGGTTCACATCGGCGACATAAACGTAGGTGGGATAACGGAATACATCACGAACCACCACACGGATCACCTGACCGACATATTGGCGCAACGTTTGCGGAGCCACGAAAGGCTGTTGTTGCGGGGGTTGCTGCTGACCGGGGCGACCCGGCCTGCCCGGGGGTTCAGGACGTCTTTGCTCGATATACCCTTCCGTTCCCATCCATCCATACGGATAATAATACATCCATCCTTCTCCCTTCCATTAAAGATCTATTTTCTATCTATTCCAATCCTTACCGCTTCGTTTATGTATACACCCAGCAGGGAAAAACCGGGCGTCCACAAGCAGGAAACCCTTTGTTTTCCCGCTCGTCAATCGTTATAATAGAAAGGAATTTTAAATGGAGGATCAGAGAGAACCATGCGACTGAGAAGAAATCCAGAAGCACCGAAAATTCTATCCAATCACCCAATGGTTTTCCGGGTCACGGATGAAAACAAAAATGAGTGGCAAGGCAAGTGGCGTTCGCGCTTTCCACATCCCGACAATCCCCTTTACGTGGAACTCGGGACCGGAAAAGGCCAATTTTTAGCCAAAGCTTCCACCCGATATCCCGATATCAACTGGATCGGTGTCGAAAAAATTCAGGAGCCTTTGTTAAAAGCCGTCCGCAAAGGAGAAGAAACCGAAAACCAAAACCTTCATTACATCTGGATGGATGTGGAATGGTTAAACGAAGTCTTCGGCGATGGGGAGATCAACCGCCTGTATCTTCACTTCAGCGATCCATGGCCGAAAAAACGGCATGCCAAAAGGCGCCTGACACACCATCGTTTTTTGGAACGTTACCGGAAAGTGTTGGCACCCGGCGGTGACTTGATTTTAAAAACCGACAGTGTCAGCCTGTTCGATTTTTCATTGGAGGAATTTGCCGAACACAGATGGGAAACAATCGAAATGACGCGGGATCTGCACAACAGCCCCTTTCAGGCGGACAACATCACCACCGAATACGAAGAAAAATTTCTCTCCCGCGGCCTGCCGATCCACTACGTCCGTGTCAAACCCGTCTGATCGTCCCGTTCCTCCATTTTCCCTTCTGTTATTGACTTTTGCATGGAACCGGCTATAATAATTCCTTGTATGGCTCAAAGTTCCTGAAAAAGGGTTTTGAGGATAGCAAGCAAACGATAGGTGAAGGGATCACCCTCACTGATTCGCCTCACCGGGAACCGGTGGGTATCCGGCTTTTCGCCGCTATCCGGAAAGTGCGGGTAATTCGCGAATCAGCACCCTGTCATTTGCGAAAAACCAGCAAATGATGAAAGGAGCCAAAAAGTATGGCACGTTACACAGGACCTACTTGGAAATTAAGCCGTCGTCTGGGAATTTCTCTTTCCGGAACCGGAAAAGAGTTGGCAAAACGCCCGTACGCTCCCGGACAACACGGCCCGAACCAACGCAGAAAACTTTCCGAATACGGAATGCAATTGCAGGAAAAACAAAAACTCCGTTTGATGTACGGCGTTAATGAAAAGCAATTCCGTAACCTGTTCAAACGCGCAGGGAAAATGAAAGGGGTCCACGGGGAAAACTTCATGAAGCTGTTGGAATCCCGTTTGGACAACCTCGTGTATCGTCTCGGACTTGCCCGTACCCGTGCACAAGCACGCCAATTGGTGGTACACGGCCACATCCTGGTTAACGGGAAAAAAGTGGACCGTCCTTCTTACCAAGTCAAACCGGGCGATGTCATCGGCGTACGCGAAAAAAGCCGCAACCTGCAAATCATCAAAGAAGCTTTGGAAGAACGTCAATACCTTCCGGAATATCTCACCTTTGATGAAAACAAAATGGAAGGGACCTACACCCGTCTTCCGGAGCGCTCGGAATTGCCGTCTGAGATTAACGAGACCATGATCGTCGAGTTCTACTCCCGTTAATCCGGCAAAAAAGCAGATGCAACGAAGAAAAACCCTGAAAACCTGGATCCAGGTTTTCAGGGTTTTTTGTTTTTTCCTTTTCCAGCTCACTCCAAAATTTCGATATAACCCTCCGTGCCATTCACCCGGATCCTTTGTCCGTCCTTGATCCGCCTGGTTGCATTCTCCACCCCGACCACAGCCGGCAGGCCGTATTCCCGGGCAATGACAGCGCCATGGGTCATCAACCCTCCCACTTCGGTCACCAATCCTTTCACCGGGATAAAAAAGGGAGTCCAACCGGGGTCGGTAAATCTGGTCACCAAAATATCCCCGTCTTCCGGCACCGCGTCCTCCATATTCAAAAGGACACGGGCCCGTCCCTCAACAATACCGGAAGAAACCGGCAGCCCCAAAATTACGTTGTCCGGGAGGTTTTCCCGTCGGTACCGGCCTTGGATGATTTCGCCATCGGAAGTGATCACACGCGGAGGGAACAGTTTTTCATTGAAACGGTATTCTCTCTTTCGTCGGCGGATGATGCGTTCATCCAGCCTGCCGGTGCACACCGCTTCACAAAATTCATCAAAAGTGAGGTAAAAAACTTCTTCTTTATCCCGCAAAATTCCCTTTTGCACAAGCTGTTCCGCTTCTTTCAGCAAAGACTGCTTATAGATAAAGTAGCGTTGAATGATACAGTACTTGGGATATTCCCTGAAGCCGGCGAGGCTTCTCAGCCGCCGGATCATCCGCTTGGTTTCCCTTGCTTTTCGCTCGCCATCCGGCAATGCTTTCAACCGTTGCAACAATTCCTTCTCTTTTTTCAATGCTTTTTGCTTCCCTTGCTCAAACTTGCGTCTGCCGGCACCGGGTTCAAAACTTTCAACATAGTGAAGCAGAAGTGGAATCAGTGTGACGGGCTTTTCGCTCCAACGGGTCCGGGTGATATCTATTTCTCCGGGACAACGCATTCCATGCTTTTGAAGAAAAGCATCGATTTTGGCACGGGCTTCTTTGCCGCCCTCCAGCCGGACCATGTCATCCAAAAAAGAATCCTTTTTCACCCGTTGCAAATAATCCACAACTTGCGGATAGGGGCGGATCGCATCGGCCACCTCCAAAAGTTCCATCCCCATTTCCGATGTGATGTTGTTCGGCACCGATTGGGTCAATTGGTCAGCCGCGTGTTTTTCCCCCAGCCACTGTTCCATCTTTTCATTGATCCACATCGCAGCATCCATCGCCGCCTGAATCACATCGATATGGGCAGATAACTCCTTCCTCATCCGCTTCAGATCATGCCGGATGTAATCAAACAACGCCGGCCCGGATTTCGTCCGGATCTCTTGTTTACACTTTTCGACGGATGCCTGAGCCGTTCTCATTCGTTCCAAAACGACAGACGGATCGCTTTCAATGGAGACCGGATCAGGCGGAGACGGCAGCGCTTGGCGTCCCGGTCCGGGATCACGGCCTTTGCTTTCCGGAAATGACCGGATAAAATCCTCAAAATCCTCCCGTTTGATAATGGTCATCAGCGCGTCTTTGATCAGCGGATCGTTTTGTCCGAGGGATTGAAGCAACTGATTTCGGCTTTCAGGCGAAGCCAGCATCGGCGTGACATCGACAAACAACCTTCCTCCCGCTGTCCGCATGGTCGCGGGCGTCGTTAACAAGAAAAAGGACAATCCCAATGGTTTCATGGCATCTGTCATCATCTGTTGATGCCCGACCGACACATAGACGCGTTTTCCCCGGGTTTCCCCCTGCTTTGGAACAGGAAACAAAGTAGTGACGGGGCGGCTCTGAACGATATAAAAGGAACCGTCGGCCAAACACCATTCAATGTCTTGGGGACATCCGAAATGCGCTTCCAACTTCCTGCCGGTTTGTTCCAGCTCCAACACCTGCTTTTCTGAAAGGACGGGACGGTTTTGCTTCTCCGGCGGGATCCCCTTTTTCTCCGTCCCTCCTTCTTTCCTTGCATAAACTGCCGACTTTTTGATGGCAATCCGCTTCTCCGTGATTTTTCCTTCCCGCACTTTGTAGCTGTCGCCGGAAATTTCACCGGATACCAAGGCCTCCCCCAATCCGAAGCACGCATCCACCGCCAGCACCTTGCGGTTGGAAGTGACGGGATCAGCGGTGAACATGACACCGGAGGCATCAGGAAAAACCATCTTTTGAATCACAACAGCCGGCAAAACCTCCCGATGATCCCATCCGTTTTTCATGCGGTAAATCACAGCCCGATCCGTAAACAAGGAAGCCCAGCATTCTTTCACCGACCGGAAAACTTCCCGGGCTCCCATGACATGGAGCCGGGAAGCCAGCTGGCCCGCAAAAGAATGATCAGGCGAATCCTCGGCCGTTGCGCTGGAACGAACAGCATAAGCTTCTTCCCTTCCAAGCTTTTCAAGCTGGCGGTCCACCGCGTTTACCACTTCCCGGGGAAGGGGGGACGCCATGATCACTTTCCGGATTTTCCCGCTGATTTCCCCCGTTTGTTCAAGGTCCTCATCTTTCAGCCGGGTAAGCCGCTCCAACAGCGTATGAAAGGTTTCATTTGATGCCAAGGCCTTTTGAAATGCGGCTGTGGTCACACAAAACCCTTCCGGCACGTGAATACCTTCAATCTTGGACAACTCTCCCAAATGATATCCTTTTCCCCCGACAAGTCTGTGATGCGTTGGTTGGATTTCCTGAAACTCAAGGACATACGGATTCATCTCTTTCCTCCTCCCGACGGCGTCACCGGAAGCGGATGGCCCGTGACATCCGGACTCCATCCAACCTCCCGGACACGATCTCACTGGAACATGATGCACCATTTCCCCCCGAAAAAACAGTCTGATATTCTTTTTTCCGCCGTTGTATAATAGAAGTGGGAGGAAGATGTCCGTCTCAGGGAAGAGGGATCCCTGACGTTTTTGGAACAACATTTCGCCGGCGGTTTGAAATTGTGAATCCATTCCTTTATCTTTTAACCGGTTGTCCCCCTGCTTCCACGGTTTGAATTCTTTTAAATCACGAACAAATATTAAGAATAATCAAAAATTTTTAATCTGCAAACCCGTGACCGCAAGCGGCATTCCCCGCTCCTGTTTGCTTCCGCACGACTTCCCGGCCCCTTTTCTTTTCAAATATTCCGGGCTTTTCACTATTTCAAGGATCCCCGGGCGCCCTCGCAACCGCCCCTCGGAAAACCCGCACCCGTAGCAAAATTCAAGCATAAAATATACCGATTTTAATCATATTTTTGTATTACTTTATACCAATATATATGTTAATCTTTTCTAATTTTTGTTAAAATATATATAAAGGAACCAATCATCCTCTGATTATATCCCCTCTGTTTTTTGCAAGTCTTTTCACCACCTGACCTCATTTTAATTAGGTGAGGTGAATTATGATGGCACCTCCGAAATTTTCGTTGTATTCCCGTGTTTTGGTCTTTAACTTTCACTCACAGCTTTTGCTCGTCAAACACCCGAAACGCGGTTGGGAGATTCCCGGCGGACGGGTGAGAGAAAAAGAATCCATTCGCTTGGCCGCCATTCGCGAAGTGAAGCAAAAAGCGGGGATGAACATCAAACTGATCAAATACTGCGGAGTTTTTCAGGACTTACGTTCACATAAATGCGAATTGTTATTTATCGGCAAACCCATCAGCGGACGGATTGTGGTCGGGGAAGAAGTTGATGACGCCGCTTATTTCCCTGTCGACACGGCCATGAGAATGATCAGCCAACGCATTGTCAAACAACAGATCATGTACTGTCTTCATGAAAAAAGACATCCATTCATCGTCGAATATTAAAAAAACCGGCAGAGCAGGCATCCCCTGCTCTGTCGGTTCAATTTCGTTTTACCTTTGCAAATTTCCGCTTTCCGACTTGGATAACCATGCCGTCTTCCACTTGAATTTGTGCTTGGATGTCGGTGACTTTTTCCTGGTTGATCCGGACACCGCCCTGTTGAATCATCCTGCGCCCTTCCCCGTTACTTGCCACCAAACCCAGCTTGGACAAGAGGGCAACCACCCAGATCTTTCCTTCTTCCAAATCTTCTTCGACCAAGGCCACTTCCGGAATCTCGTCCGGTAACGATCCCTTTTGGAAGACGGTTTGGAAATGCTTTTGGGCTTCATCCGCCGCCTCTTTTCCGTGATACATCCGCACCAAGGTATGCGCCAGACGCATTTTTGCATCCCGGGGATGCATTTTTCCTTGCTCCAGCTCTTGCTTTAAATTCTCCAGCTCATCCAAGGTCAGATCGGTCACCAGCTCAAAATACTTGAGCATCAATTCGTCCGGAATGGACATGGTTTTTCCATACATGTTATTCGGCTCTTCATCGACACCGATGTAGTTGCCCAAGCTTTTGCTCATTTTCTTCACGCCGTCCAGCCCTTCCAGGATCGGCATGGTCAAAATCACTTGTTCTTCCAGGCCGTATTCTTTTTGCAACTGGCGCCCCATCAATAAGTTAAATGTCTGGTCCGTCCCCCCGATCTCAATGTCACTTTTGAGCACCACCGAATCGTACCCTTGCATCAGGGGATAGAAAAACTCATGAATGCTGATGGCCTGGCCCCTTTCGTAACGTTTGGAAAAATCATCCCGTTCCAACATGCGGGCCACGGTGCATTTTGAAGCCAGATGGGTCACATCGGCAAAGGTCAGCGGACTTAACCAGTGGCTGTTGAAATAAACTTCGGTTTTTTCCCGGTCCAACACTTTAAACAATTGGTCCGTATAAGTTTTCGCATTTTCTTTCACTTCTTCTTCGGACAACTGTTTCCGGGTTTGCGATTTTCCGGTCGGGTCCCCGATTTGTGCGGTAAAATCCCCGATCACCAGCTGAACCTGATGTCCCAACTCCTGAAATTCGCGCAGTTTATGAAAGACGACCGTATGCCCGATATGCAGATCCGGGGCGGTCGGGTCCAAACCCAGTTTGATTTTCAGCGGGCGGTTTTCTTCGACCGCGCGGGCCAATTTCTCCCGCAAATCTTCCAATGGCAAAATTTCGGCTGCCCCGCGCCGGATCACTCTCAGTTGTTGTTCCGTTTTTTCCATGGTTTCGGCGGACCATTCTCTTTTTACTGACATACCTGTTCCCTCCCTAAGTAAAATAAAAATAGGTCATAAAAAAACTCCATCCCTCATCAAAAGGGACGGAGATTGATTCCGCGGTACCACCCTCATTGGAAACAGGACGTTTCCCACTCATTTCGATAACGGACCCTGTCGTCCGTGCGCATGACACGCAAGCTCCCAAGTGTAATTCACCGCCAGGTTCCTGCCGGTTCACAGCAACCACCGGCTCTCTGAAAGGAATGGTCTGGCGACTACTCGCTTGTTCACAGCTTTTTACACGTTATAATAACCAGATTATGCTATAATATTACCCTAGAATGAGGAGGGTATCAAGTGAATGAAAAGTAGATCAGCCCGATTTACAAAAAAACGAAAGCATCAACCGGTGATCAACACGGTGAAACCTGTCCTTTACGGGCTTGTTGCTTTCGTGCTGATCGCCGCTTTTTTTGCGGTCGGCACTGGTGCGGGCATTGTATCCGCCATGGTGAAAGATGAACCGGTGAGAGATAAAGAAGATTTTGAAAAAGCATTAAACAGCTTGTTTGAAAACAGTTATGCCTATTTCGCCAACAAAGATGACAACGGAAATCCCATTCGCATCGGAGCCTTCCGGAATGAAGGGGATGTACGGAAACTCATCAAGTCGGTAAACGATGTCAGCCCTTACCTGATCGATGCTTTTATATCCGTCGAAGACCGCGATTTTTACAAACATCACGGGATTGTTCCCCGTTCGATCCTGCGGGCGGCTTACCAGCAGATCACCCATGCGGACGTGACCACCGGCGGAAGCACGATCACCCAGCAATTGGTGCGGCGGGTCATCTTGGAGAATTTCGAAAAAGACCTGGCGCGAAAATCCAAAGAAATCGTTTTGTCCATCCGGCTTGACTCCTTGTTGGAGAAAGACCAGATTCTCGTTTATTACATGAACAGCGTCTATTTCGGCAAAGGAGCCAACAATCAAAACCTGTACGGTGTACAGGCTGCAGCCAACGGCATTTTCGGCGTGGATGTCAAAGACCTGAACCTCGCCCAGTCCGCCTATCTTGCCGGGATGGTTCAACGACCGAATGCATACAATCCATTCGGCGAGTCGGATAATCTCCGCCGCGGTTTGGACCGGATGAGACTGGTGCTGTCGGAAATGCTGGAGAACGAAAAGATCACGGAAGAACAATATCAGGAAGCGTTGAAGTTTGACATCAAGGGTTCCCTGGCCAAACCCAATCCGGACGCCAACGGCTATGCCAATTATCCGTTTATCATGTATGCGCTTGAAAAAGAAGCGGCCGAAATCCTGATGAAAAAAGACGGCCTGGATATCGAAAAACTGAGCCAGGAAGGCAAATACCGCGTCACCTTGCAAAAATACATCGAGCGGATCCGGACACAGGGATACCATGTGTACAGCACCATCGACAAAAACATGTATGATGCCGTCAACAAGGAAGCCACCAAACATCTCACCTTCCACACGCGCAAATACGGTGAGTTTGAAGACCATGAACAATTGGGCGCGGTCCTCATGGACAACCGCACGGGAGCTGTTCTTTCCTTTGTCTCCTCGTCCGATCGCGAGGGCAATCAAAAAGACCATGCTTTTGACGCTTTAAACCAACCCGGCTCCTCCATCAAGCCGTTAATCGTTTACGGACCGGCCATTGAACAAAAAGTGGTTTCCCCCGACACCAAAGTTCTGGATGAAAAACTGGCCCGGGGAGACGGTTCCGGCTATTATCAAAACGCGAACCAAAAATATCACGGACCGGTGACCGTCCGGGAAGCTTTAAAATGGTCCTACAACATTCCGGCCATCAAAGTGTTCAACCACTTGGGCCATGACACCGGCTTCGAGTATCTGCGCAAGCTGAAAATCCCGCCGCATCCAAACGACGGGGAATCGGCCGCCATCGGGGGACAGACCAAAGGTTATTCCGTGGCCAGAATGACAGCGGCTTATGCCACGTTTGGAAACCAAGGGAAATACAATGATCCCTACATGGTGGAAAAAATCACCAATGCGGACGGGGAAGTCATCTATGAACACGAAAACAAACCGGAAACGGTCTTCTCACCGCAAACCGCCTATCAAGTGACGGACATGCTTCGCGAAGTCGTCAAAGGAGGAACCGGTGTATATATCGGAAGCCGCATAAACGGCTTTGACATTGCCGGAAAAACCGGAACCACTTCCGACGACCGGGACCTCTGGTTTATCGGTTACACTCCGCAAATCACCCTGGGGGTTTGGAGCGGATACGATTACAACTTCCCGATGAGCCATAATGACAAATTCTCCAAACAAGCCTGGGTCAATATTTTTAAAGCCGCTCAAAAAGCAGCGCCTCAATACTTTGACAAAAATGCGCGCTTTGAAAACCCCGGCGGACTTTTCCACGGCGTTTCGTGCCTGGAATGCGACCGCATTAACAAACATCAGGAAGACAAAGAAAAAAAAGACAAACAAAAAGATCCGACAACCGGCAAACCGACGGATGATCCTTCACAAGGAAATCCGGATGATGGCACGAAGCCGCCCGACATCGTCCGTCCGCCGGATGACGAACCGTCGGATGGCGGCGGCGGAGACGATCCCAATCCTCCCGATGATCCCGGGAGGGAACCGGATCATCAGGACGGAAACCAGCCCGATCATCCCGGACGCCCACCGGGACAAAGGAATGAAAACTGAACACTCTGTTTCGAAAATCCCCTGATCTTTTAAAAAAGATCAGGGGATTTTTTCAGTCAAAAATCCATGAAAATATTGTCAAAAATTATATATGACTAGCAAGATCATGCTCTATGTTATAATAGGTCTCGTCAACATGGAGGGAGGGGATTGATGCATCATCATGAAACCATCTAACCATCCCGACGAGAGCGAACAAAAAGTGGGGAAAGAAGAAAAATGAACAACAAGATCAAGCGTATTTTACTCGGCTGTTTATCAGTCATCCTGATTCTCTCTGTAGGAATATTCGGGGCCGGAGCAGGCGTTGTTTCTGCTTTTGCCAAAAATGAAACGATCCGGACCAAAGAGTCTTACGAAAAAGAATTGACCGGTTGGTCGCAAACCAGTTACGCTTATTTCCGTTCAGAAGAGCCGATCGGGCGCATGATCGCACAAACGGACCGGAAACTGATCAAAAACATGGATGAAGTGAGCCCGTATGTTGTGGATGCCCTGATCGCCACTGAAGACAGGGATTTCTACGATCATAACGGGATTGTCCCCCGCTCGATTTTACGCGCTGTCTGGCAGCAAATCAGCAACAGCGGCGTGGAAACCGGGGGAAGTACGCTTACCCAGCAATTGGTGAAAAATGAGATTTTGGACAACACCAAAAAAACGTATGAGCGCAAAGTCTTGGAAATCATCAATGCCGTGCGTTTGGAACGGTTTTACAACAAAGATGAGATTTTTGTAAAATATTTAAATAGTGTTGAATTCGGCCCCGGTGCTCACGGCACCCGGATGGTTGGTTTTGCCTCCGCCGCACGCGGGCTTTTTAATAAAGACATCAAAGAATTGTCCATTGCAGAAGCGGCTTATCTGGCAGGAATGGTGCAACGCCCCTACGACTACAATCCCTTTTTTGGAAACACCGAACAAGAGCAAAACAAGCATTTCCAAAAAGGGTTAAAACGGATGAAATATGTATTGGGGAAAATGCTTGAAACCGGCAAAATCTCGCAAGCGGAATACAATCAAGCCGTCAAATACGACATCAAAGCCCATCTTGCCAAGTCATCGGATTTTCCAAATGCATACGCAGAATATCCGTACATCATCACTTCCGTTGAACGGGAAGCCGCACAAGTGTTAAAAGAACTGGATCGGAAAAAAGGCAATAAAGTTCAGTCGGATAAAAACTACATCGATCAAGTTCGTCAAGGCGGATACAAAATTTACACAACGATTGACAAAAACATGTACAATGCAGTGAACGACGCTGTTTCCAAAATGCACATTCCTTCAAAAAACGGCCACAGCGAACAAATCGGTGCAACCATTATCGACAACAAAACCGGAGCCATTCTGGCTTTTGTTGGTGGCACCAGTTTTGAGAAATCGAACATCAACTATGCACTGAACGCAACCAACCAGCCGGGATCCACCATCAAACCGTTGCTGGTATACGGTCCGGCCATGAATGAAGGAATCATTTCACCCAACTCCATCATTATTGACGAACCGATCAAAAAAGCAGGAAGCTCTGACAACTACGTCAATGCGAACGGAAAATATTCCGGTCCCGTGACGGCCACGGTTGCCTTGCAAAACTCGCTCAACATTCCGGCCGTGAAAATTTTCCGCGAACTGGGAATCAAAAAAGGCTTTAAATACTTACGCAAGATGGACATGCCGCCCACCAAATACGATGGTGAAGCTTCCGCGTTGGGAGGCATGCGTGCAGGGTACACCGTTGCCGAGATGACAGCCGGCTTTGCCATGATTGCCAATAACGGAAAACATAACAAACCCCATTTGATCCAAAAAATCGTCGATTCCAATGGGGATGTGATTTACGAGTTTGAAAAACACCATCAGCCAAAAACCATTTTGAAACCGTCCGTTTCCTATGAATTAACCAAAATGCTGCAAAAAGTGGTGACGGATGGAACCGGTCGCTATATCGGCTCCAGCCTGCCAGGGTTCACCATTGCCGGTAAGACCGGAACGACATCCAATTATTTTGACCTGTGGTTCATTGGCTATACTCCGGAAATTTCCCTCGGGGTCTGGTCCGGTTATTCGGATGCAAACCGTCCGGCCGACAAAGATCTTTCCAAAATTGCATGGGTCAAAATCTTTAAAGCGGCTCAGCAAGCAAGTCCGGATCTGATCAAACAAGGAAGCCAGTTTGAAAATCCGGGCGGACAAGTAAAGGACCAATGCTTTGAATGTCATAAGGTCCCGCAACAACCGCAACAGCCGGCACAACCGGGGAACAACCCGGCGCAACCCGGTCAACAACCGGATAACCCGGGACAGCAACCGGCACCTCCGCAACAACCGCAGCAGCCGGCACAGCCCCAACCGGGAGCGGAGCAACCGCAACAAGCCAATACGTTCCTGCGTTATTTCGCACCGGAAAAAGAAAAAGACGCCACCTGAAAGTGGCGTCTTTTTTTTATCGATTAATCTTCCATGGTGGACAAATCACCGGTCGGCAACCCCAGTTCCCAAGCTTTTAAGACGCGGCGCATGATTTTCCCGCTGCGGGTCTTGGGCAATTTGTCTTTAAATTCAATTTCCCGCGGTGCGGCATGAGCCGCCAATCCCTTTTTCACAAACAAACGGATCTCTTCTTTTAACTCATCGGAAGGTTCATAGCCGTCACGAAGCGAGATGAAAGCTTTGATAATTTGTCCCCGCACCGGATCCGGTTTCCCGATGACCCCCGCTTCCGCCACCGCCGGATGCTCGACCAGTTTGCTTTCCACTTCAAACGGGCCTACGCGTTCCCCGGAGGTATTGATCACATCATCCAGACGGCCTTGGAACCAGAAATAACCTTCCTCGTCCTTGTATGCCGTGTCTCCCGATGTATACCAGCCGGGAATTTTGAAATATTCATTGTATTTTTCGGGGTTTTTCCAAATCTGCCTCATCATGGACGGCCATGGTGTTTTGATGGAGAGATTCCCCATCTGATAAGGCGGCAACTCATTTCCGTCGTCATCCAAAATAGCCGCTTTCACCCCCGGGATCGGTTTTCCCATGGACCCGGGTTTGATCTCCATTTGCGGGAAGTTAGCAATCAGAATCCCGCCGGTTTCCGTCATCCACCAATTGTCATGGATGCGTTTGTTATATACTTTTAAGCCCCAGCGAACCACTTCCGGATTGAGCGGTTCCCCCACGCTCAGGATATGCCGGACTGAAGAAAGATCATACCGTTTGACCACTTCTTCCCCAGCTCCCATCAACATCCTGAAGGCGGTCGGCGCGCTGTACCAAACCGTTACTTTATATTTTTCAAGAGTTTGGTACCAGTCATCCGGCGAAAACCGTCCTCCGCGAATCACATTGGTCACTCCGTTCAACCAGGGAGCAAAAATCCCGTAACAAGTTCCGGTCACCCAACCCGGATCCGCTGTGCACCAATAAATGTCATTTTCCTGCAGATCGAGAACCCACTTCCCGGTTTGATAATGCTGAATCATGGCATTATGCACATGGAGAACCCCTTTGGGCTTTCCTGTGGACCCGGAAGTATAATGCATCAGCATGGGATCTTCCCGATCAACCCATTCCATTTCCAATTCCGTCGATGCCTGCGACATCTCTTTTTCAAAGGAATACACACCCTCGGCGGTGTTTTCTTCCCCATCGACCAGGATCACATATTTTAAATTTGGCAACTCTTCTCTCGGCACACGTTCCAAAAGACTTTTCGTTGTCACCAGAGCCACCGCTTCGCTGTCTAGCAGGCGGTCTTTCACCGCATCTTCCATGAATGCTTCAAACAAAGGGCCTGCAATTGCACCAATTTTGATAATTCCCAAAAAACTGACGTAAAGTTCGGGGGTCCGGGGCATAAAAATAAAAACGCGATCACCCTTTACAACGCCCAGCTTTCTCAGGACATTGCCAAATTGGTTCGACTTTTGCTTCAACTCGTCAAAGGTATATTTCTCGTCCCGCTTGGCATCACTATAATACAAGGCGATTTTGTCTTTTTTCCCCTCATCGACATGGCGGTCAATTGCTTCATAAGCTGCGTTGACTTTTCCCGTTTTGGCCCACGTGAACTGCTGTTCCACTTCTTCCCAGCGAAAGCTCTTGTAAGTGTTTTCATAATCTTGCAGATTATTCCCTGTTGTTTTCACTGCAATGGTCTCATCATGTCTCATAAGAAGAGATGCCCCCTTTAAAATAAAGGTTTCACTTTTCAGTATTATAACATAATTCGAATCAAATTCAAATTTTAGACACAAAAGAAGAAGAGTAAAAACTCTTCTTCCCCTTACATCAGTGTGCAGGTTTAAATGTTTTGCAGTCGGTTTCTTTGGTGTCTTCCGCTTCTTCCCCTTTGTGGCTCACAACATAAATTTCCTCGGCACTGCACAAGTTTCCTTGTTGCCAGTAGGTGCAGTTTTTCACTTCGCACAATACATCGCGTGCCATCTTTCACATCCCTCCTTTGCTCTACGATTATTCTCTCTCATGCCCTCCTTTTTTACACTGTCAGATTCATGAAAAAAACGCCTCGCCTTTTCAGGCTGGCGTTTTTCATGACCGGTTCCCGTTGCGCAAGGAAAGCATGCGGCAAACCATTTCACTGGAGCGCTTGGCCGCCAACTGCGTAAACTCCGCGAAATTCACATTGGCCGAATGGTCTGCCCGGTCGGACATGGAACGGATCACCACATAGGGTATGCCGGCCAGATGGGCGACATGGGCGACCGCCGCACCTTCCATTTCCACACAAGTTCCTTCCATCTGTTCCCGCAATTCCTTGACTTTTCCAAGATCAGAAATAAATTGGTCACCGGACAAAACTTTACCTTGTACGACTTGAACCCCTTCCAGCGTTTCCCCGGCTTTGACCGCCCATTCGATCCATCCGGGATCGGCCGGGTATACCGACACTTCCTGAAAGGGAATGGTTCCTTTGGCAAATCCCAACGCACTGGCATCCACATCATGCTCCTGGCATTCGGTGGAAACGACAATATCCCCGATTTCCAACTTGGGGTCCAAAGCTCCGGCCACGCCGGTAAACACGATCGCCTGCACTTGAAAACGATCAATCAACACCTGCGTGCACAAAGCGGCGTTCACTTTGCCGACGCCCGATTTACAAAGCACCACGGAGGTGCCCTCGAGCCGGCCTTCATAATAAGTGATTTGATAATGGGTATGAGACCGTACATCCGCCATCAAACGGAGCAGAGAGGCAATTTCTTCGTCCATTGCCCCGATAATTCCAATCTTTTTTTTCATCCGTTTCTCCTCGCTTATTCTTTTTCTTCTTCCCACTCTTTTAACCGGGTGGATTCCCGCAATTGAATGTCATACGGCAAATAAACCTGACCGGTCTCCACTTGCTCTTCATTCATGTATTTCGTAAGCAACCGCATGGCCACCGCACCGATGTCATACATCGGAACCCCGACGCTACTTAAAAGCGGGCGGACTTGGGAAGCCAGCGGAATGTTTTCAAAACCGATGACCGATAAATCTTTCGGAACGTCACGCCCCATATCCAATGCCGCATGAAGGGCACCCACGGCCATTTCATCGCTGGCGGCAAAGACAGCGGTGATTTCCGGACGGTTTTCCAAGAGTTCTTTCATCGCTTTGTAACCGGAACGGTAGCGATAATCCCCCAAACGGATCAGTTCTTCCTCAAAAGCGATATCCATCTCTTTCAATGCTTCTTTGTAACCGAGATAACGCGGATAGCCGTTGACCGAATCCGTCAGCGGGCCGCCGATGAACCCGACATGTTGATGTCCCTCATGCCCCAGGATCAGGGTTGCCTCTTTGGATGCCTGAATCTGGTCAATCGTGACATATGGCAGTTCTTTTTTCTCATCGCGGCTCGCCGCAAGGACAACGGGCACCGGTGTGGCCGAGAAAATTTCCCGGTGTGCTTCGGTGATTTCCCCGCCCAAAAACAGCAGGCCGTCGACTTGTTTTTCCAGCAGTGTTTCAATTAACTGCAATTCCCTGTCCTTTTGCAAATCCGAATTGCTCAAAATAATGTTGTAATGATACATCGTGGCAATATCTTCGATGCCCCGGGTCAGTTCGGCATAAAAAGCGTTGGAAATATCCGGGATCACCACACCGACGGTGGTGGTTCTTTTGCTTGCCAGCCCGCGCGCCACCGCATTGGGCCGATACCCGAGCCGGCGGATGACATCCAACACTTTCTTTCTGGTTGCCGGTTTGACATTGGGGTTTCCATTGACAACACGGGATACGGTCGCCATGGAAACGCCCGCTTCATGAGCAACGTCATAAATCGTGATTGTCTCTTTTTTCTTACCCATACTACTCCACATCCATTTTCTAATTTTTTTCAAAAACCATCTCTTCTTATGCATTTTTTAGTTTTTACCAGGTTACTTCTTTCCATCCTGAAGCTGTGACATTAATTGTAGCACATATGGCAAGGTGTCTCCCATAATACTGGTCCATGCTTCCGGGGATCCCCGGTTGATCCAGACAATCGGCTGGCGTGGCGCCAGAGCCCGGTACAGCTTTTTCGTCGAAATCAATCTTGGAACCATGGGCGGCAAGTTCGGGTTTTTTTCACGGGCTTCTTGGATCAAGCGCTCGGCGTGTTCAGCTGAAGTGAAAAAGTCCACAATCGGGCTTTGATCCTGTCCGGCCAAAATCACCATATTTCCGTCCGGATCCACCACAACCCAAATTCTGCGCAACTCCGCCATCGCCCGGCAAACTTCCCAGCCGTTTCCCATTCCCTGTCCTTCAATTGTGGCCCTCTCCAACTTTTTCAAGCCCATCGCCACATCCGGATCGACCGGCTTCCGGGGAACCGGCTCCGGACTCACGGGTTGGGGTTGCACACGTTCCGGCTCCTGATTCGAAGTTGCGGTTTCCCGGGACGGGTTGCTGACAGGTTCGGGAGATTGCGGCAGTGGTTCGGGCAGTTGGTTGGCCGCCGGCACCTGTTCGGGCAATTCGGCGGTTTGGGCTTGTTCAGGCAACTTCTGACGGCGTCCGGAAAAAATCACTGCTGCATGTTCCGGCGATAACAACCCCTGCTCCGGCAAACCAAAATGGAAATAAGGAGCTGCCGCCCCCAATTCACGGCAACGCTCTTCAATTTTTTCCCACGAATGCTGTACGGCCTGTCCTCCCGACCTTTGCGTGGCATATTGTGCATCTTGTTCACTTACATAAACCGCCACGGAATATTGCCCCTTTTGGTACTCCACCAATAACAGTTGATCGTCCAGGGTCGGCACCCAGGGGCCCGGCATCTCTTTAAACTGTTCAACCGCATATGCATAAATCAACTTCTGCACATGCGGCTTGATCAAAAACAGAGGCGAATCCTGCCCCGGATTGAGAATCACCCCGTCCGCTTGCGACCGGTAGGCTTTTAGCAAAAACGTCAGCGCCGGTTCACTCACAACCTGCAGATGCTGAGGCTGATCCACCCGGATCACTCCCGCCGATTCAGGATCCGTAAAAGCTGCAATATAGTCACTGTTTTGATTCCCCTTGGACAATAAAGGATTTCTCTCCGATCCCACCGTCTGGTAAACAATCGTCCAGTCAGACAAGTTTTTCACCAACAGATGAAACAGTTCTTCCAGACTCATCTGATTCCTGTCCACTCTCACCAAATATTCCCTGACATCCAACAAACGTTCCTCCCCCTGTAACACAGTTCTTCTTTATTATAAGGGATGTGATCCGGTCCGACATATTTGATCAGCATCCTCGTCTTTTAAAGGTTCATTTCCTCCACCATGATCATCATATCAAAAAATTGCACGAAAAAAAGCGGACAGACTGTGAAGCCGGTCCGCTTTTTTAACGCCGTCCCGCTTATGTTGCCGAAACCAACTGGCCTTCCAACAATCCGGAACTTTTAAGCTCGCCCATAAACGATTCAAATTGAGGGATGTTGATCTGCTGTTTGGCATCCGACAACGCCACATCCGGATTGGGGTGCACTTCCAGCATGACACCGTCTGCCCCCGCAGCAAGAGCCGCTTTGGCACAGGGAACCAAAATGTCCCGCCTTCCTGTAGAGTGAGTGACATCCACAATCACCGGCAAATGCGATTCATTTTTCAGAATCGGAACAGCTGAAATATCCAATGTGTTTCGTGTCCATTTTTCATAGGTCCTGATTCCCCGTTCACACAACATCACCTGATCATTTCCGCGGGAAACGATATATTCGGCCGCAAACAAAAACTCCTCCATTGTTGCGGACAATCCCCTTTTCAACAACACCGGGGTTTTGACCGAGCCGGCCGCTTTCAAAAGCTCAAAGTTTTGCATATTGCGCGCGCCGATTTGGATCACGTCCACATATTGCTCGGCCATTTCAATATCCACGGGACTTACGATTTCGCTGATCACCTTCAACCCGTATTCATCCGCTGCCTGCCTTAAGATTTTCAAGCCTTCTTCGCCCAACCCCTGGAAGTCGTAAGGCGATGTCCGGGGTTTGAAAGCGCCGCCCCGCATCAACTTGACGCCCTGTTCTTTCAAAGCTTTGGCCACGGCAAAAACCTGTTCCTCCGACTCAACAGAACAAGGTCCGGCGATCACTTGCCGTTTGGGACCGCCAACCGTCACCCCGTCAAAATCCAACACCGTATCCGTTTCTTTTCTTTTCCGGCTCACCAACAATTCTTTCTTCTGGTTGTCTTGTTGCAAATCCAGACATGCCTTAAAGATTTGCTTGAACAGATAGCGGATGGTGTCATCCGAAAAAGGCCCGGGGTTTTGTTTCACCAAGGTGTTCAGCATGTTTTTTTCGCGTTCGGGGTCAAACTTGTTGATCCCTTGTTTTTTCTTCACTTCGCCAATTTGCTTGGCGATTTGGGCACGCTCGCTTAACAAGTCCAATAATTTCAAATTGATTTCATCCAGTTGTTTTCTTAACGCTTGCAGTTGATCACTCACTCGTCTGTCTCCTCTCTACTCATCCTAAAAATAATTTTTGATATTATAACGAAAAATGCCTGAATTGTCACCCGTTAATTTGAAACCGGAGTGTTTCTTCCCGCTCCCGCAATCCACGGGTTTTTGCTGTTTCTTCCGGCATGCCCGGTTCCCGGCTCATTTCCGGATCGCGCCTCCCTGAAATTGGCGAAGGATGATGATTGATCCGGCTTTAACGGGCTTGCCACATGGTTTCCCGGCCGGATCCCGCTCATCAACGGGGTTCGCTGACCGCTCGGCCGATCTTTTCCGCTGTGATATTCGAATGGGATGTGTACCAAACCACTTTTCCTTCTTTGATCCACATCACTTGCGGGGATTCATGCCGGATGCCAAACCTTTCTGAAACGGTGTTGGAAACGTCCCGTTGTTCAATCACATGGACGACCGCCGCCGGCACCCGCCGGCCTGCATCCGTGTTTAAAAACCGTTGAAATTCATCAAACGCTTGTGCACTGACAGGACACCGGGTGCTGTGTTTAAACAACAATAACTTGTCATTGCCGGCCAAAAATTCTTCCATTTGCTCCCGGCTTTCAATCAAAACATAAGGTTTCAATGGAACGGCCTCCTTTGACTCTTTCCTTTTGAAAAAAGAGCCAACAACGGATTTTGTTGGCTCAAGCAGATCGTTTTATGATGGAGAAACTTCTCCGGTCTTTTGCTCTTCTTTGGTTTCTTCCTGTTTTTTCGGCGCGGGCAGTTCCATCCATCCTTCATACGAATCTTCTTTTTCCGTGTCCTTGTAAACGGGATCGACCGGTTCATTGACGAGGGAATAATAAAATTCCTTTCCTTTTTCCTTGGTCAATTCCAGATTTTTTTCCAATTCCTCACGCATTTCCTTCCCGTTGCGCGGGGTGGTCAAAACGGCAACCGCCGCTCCGACCACAGCACCAATAAAAGCTCCTGCAACAAAGTATTTACACTTCGCCACGGATTTTCACTCCTTTGCTTTGCTCGGTTTTTCGATCCTGTTTCCAGCGCTTGGCCAGTTCAATTCCGGTCCCGATGACACTGATCAAATTTCCGTACCGGGATTGATGGGCTTTGATTTGCTGATCCACCCGGACAGAGATCTGCTCCATGGTTTTTCCCCATTCATCCAGCGCATGAAATAACGATTCGGTTTTCTCCGTCTTCTTGCGGACCTCTTCCACCAAGCCCCTGGTTTCTTTGACCGTTAAATGCGTTTCGTCAATGGTGGCCGTCACCTGACCTTTGACTTCATTCAAGGTGGTTTGCACAGTTTCAATGGTTTGGGTGATTTTGATCAAAAAACGAACGGCAAAAATGACCAGGACGACGATTGCCACTGCCATCACTGCCACACTGATTTCAAGAATCACTCCGTCAGCACCTCCTTTATCCTCCCTGGTTGCCGCTTTCTTGTCCCGGCCAGCCGAACGGATATTGTTTCGACAGGGTGACCGGCAAACGCCCCTGGCTTTGGATCCGTCCGGCCATGATTTTGGCGCCGGCTTCCAACAGCGGACGGGACGATCCATATAAAGCAATGGATGTGACGCCCTCCGGCAATTGATCCAATCCGTAGGGGACATCCATTCCCCAGACAATGACCGGGATCCGTTTGGCATGTAACGTTTGAATCAAGTCAATCCATGCCGGATTTTCCTTCACCTGATTGATCACGACCAATGCCGCATCCGCATTCCCGGCCTTCTCCGCCAAAGCCGGAACTTGCGTTTTCTTCAGGGAATCGACATAATTCACATCAGCTTCATATCCGTTTTGTTTTAAAACCTCCGCTATGGCCTGGGGTTTATTCACGGTGAACACAGCCAGCTTTTTCGCATTTTCCGGCTTCAACGGGATGTGTTGTGCCGGATCTTTCACCAGCGTCACCCCTTGCTCGGCGGTTTGCCGGGCCACTTTTTCCGCTTCGAGCCGGTTGGAAAGCTCCGTGGCTTTCTCAACATCGGCATACGGTTGTTTCAAAAAAGCGTCTTTTGCTTTTAACCGGAGAATCCGGCGAACCGACTCATCAATGCGCGCCTCGTCAATTTCCCCTTTTTCGACGGCTTGTTTCACCGCTTCGATGGATTGGGTTTGCCGCTCAAGCGAATGGCAAACCAACACAATGTCTGCTCCGGCCTTGATGGCACGGACCACCGCTTCGCGGGTACCGAAATTCTCCGCAATGGCTCCCATCTCCATGTCATCGGTGATGATGATGCCGTCGTAATTCAATTGTTTTCGCAACAGCCCCGTCAACACTTTTTCGGACAACGTGGCGGGAATCCCCGGCTCCTTTTCAATCGCAGGGAAGATGATATGCGTGCTCATCACCATATCCGTCCCTTGCGAAACGGCTTTTTTAAAGGGAACCAGTTCCACTTGGTTCAAGCGTTCCATGGAGTGTGAAATCTCAGGCAGTCCCACATGAGAATCGACCGCCGTGTCCCCGTGTCCGGGAAAATGCTTGGCAATCGTGTAGATGCCGCTGTCATGAAATCCCCGGATCAATTCCGCTCCCAATTCAGCCGTCAGCCCGGGATCTTCGGAAAACGAACGCACACCGATCACCGGATTTTCCGGATTGTTATTCACATCCAACACCGGAGCCATATTCAAGTTGACACCGACGGCTCTCAACTCTTTGCCCATTTGTTTGCCGGTCTGGTAAGCCAGCTCTTTGTTTTGCGTGGCTCCGAGAGCCATGTTGCCCGGAAAAGCGGTAAACCCTTCCTTAAACCGGGCCACTTTTCCCCCTTCCTGATCCACCGTGATGAACAACGGAATTTTCCTTTCCGATGAAAGCGCCAGTTTTTGCAAATCATTGCTCAGCTTTGCAACCTGGTTTGGACTTTCCACATTCCGGTCAAAATAAATCATGCCTCCCACATGGTAATCCTCAATCAATGTTTTGGCTTGTTCATTCACAGTGAGCGCTTGTTCGTTGCCGCCTTTTCCTTTGAAGCCGACAATAAACATTTGCCCGATCTTTTCTTCCAAGCTCATGTTTTTCAATTGTTCCTCCACCCAGTTCGAGGAAGCCTCAGGCATCGGTTTTTCCCCGGATCCGGGTGAAGAGGAGGGCGAACAAGCCGTAACGGCTCCCATACAAACCGCCAGACAAAAACTTATGTATTTCAGATATTTCGGACGCAAATCCATCTCTCCCTCTTCCTGTCTCCCTTCCATTGTACTGAATCCCGGGCGGAACTTAAAGGAATGTCACCCGCCTTTCAATTTGTCAGAATATTTATCGCTAGTTATTGAAAGTTCGAAAGAGTATAATAGACACGGAATATTTAAATGAGGTGATTAATCCATGAGCCATAAAACCATCGTAGTCATGAAAGGGGATCAAACCGGACAAGAACTGTTGGACGAAGCATTGCGGGTTTTGGATCCGAATGTGATCGGAATGGATCTCGAATTTCAAACGTTTGACTTGAGCCTGGAAAACCGGAGAAAAACGAACAACGAAGTCGTTTATGAAGCGGCACGGGCGATGAAACGGACGGGATTCGGCTTGAAAGCAGCCACCATCACCCCGGAAGAAAAAGGGGATGTGGGAAGCCCCAATGCCATTTTGCGGAAAGAAATTGACGGAAAAGTGATCATCCGCACCGGACGCAGAATTCCGGGAGTCCGCCCCGTTGCGGGAACCTTTGCCCCGATTTCCGTCATCCGCATGGCGGTGGGTGACGCGTACGGCGCCAAAGAATGGCGGGAAGGTGAGGGCTTGGATGAAATCGCTTTCCGGACGGAACAAATTGACCGCAAAACCTGCCGTGCCGTTGCCGAATTTGCCTTCCGCCACGCAAAAAAAATGAACGCCAAAGTGTTTGGCGGACCGAAATACACCGTCAGCCCCGTTTATGAAGGAATGTTAAAAGAAGAAATGGACGAAGCGAGCAAGCGCTATCCGGAAGTCCGTTACGAGCCCCAATTGATTGACGCGACTTATGCCCTTCTCATCAACAACTCCGGCGATCCCCTTGTCATTCCGGCATTAAACCGTGATGGAGACTGTTTGAGTGATATGGTTCTCCAATTGTTTGGATCCATCGCCGGTTCGGAATCGATTTTGATAAGCTTTGACGAATCCTTTGACACCCAAACGGTCATGGCCGAAGCGCCGCATGGCACCGCACCTTCTTTGTTCGGCAAAAACGTGGCCAATCCCATGGCCATGATCCTGGCTGCCGCCTCTTTGTTCACGTATATGGATGACCCCAAAGCCAGCGCCGCTTCCCGCGCCATCTATGAATCAGTGATTGAAACGGTCCGCGAAGGAGTGCGAACCGCCGATCTGGGCGGAAGCGCCACCACAACGGAATTCACCAATGAAGTGATCAGCAAGGTCCAAACAAAACTGGAAGTATGGACAACCCTGCAAGGGTTTTGAACCCAACGCAAACACACCCGGTTTTTTACCGGGTGTGTTTTTGCAAACATTCATCTTTTTGTGCGGGGCAAACCTCTTTTTCCTTGTAAAATGTCCAGCCCTTTTTGCGGATTTTTTTGCACCTGGTTGGCGAACCTTTTCAATTCGCCGAAATCGACATCGGCCTGGGTCACTTTCATCAGGTATTGCAAAACCGCATCCATTCCGCCCCGCTCATGGGCGCGTTTGGCCCCTTCCATGATCTGCTCCATTTTGCTTTCGGACAGCACCGATCTTCCCATAATGGCATTGATCATGTGGGCAAGGTCTTTCATGGATGGTCCTTTTCCGGTCATTTCCATTCCTCCTTACAGGCAACTCCATATACTATATGCCCCCCTGGTTCAAATTGCTTATCAAAGCGACCCACTCCAAACGTCCAATCTTCAAAAATCGTGATGTTCACCTAACACCTTTTGGCGGAATTTTGTATAAATTCATAGCAAAAACATCAGTGATACACCGCTTTTCGAAAGGAGAACCGCCATGCCCTTTCCCTTGTCAACATCCCGACAAAATCCGCCATATCTCAATCTGCTTCTTTTCTTGCTGATCATTCCGGTCATCTTTGTGTTTGTCATGAACCTGCATCTTTGACTCCGGCAATTTCCCCGGCAAAGATATTCGCCTTTACAAAAGAAAAACACCAAGCATAAAGTAAATCAGCACTGGTGAAAAATATCCAATTCACCAGCAAATCCAATAAAGGAGGATTTTACATGAGCGAATATTACGGTGGTTTCGGCTGGAGACAACTTCTGATCTACCTCTTGGTCATCGCCACGATCTTTGTCTTTGTCGGATCAGGATTTGGAAGAGGCGGATATTGCTGATCCGCTGATTCTTTGAATCTTCCTTGAAAGGAGGTGTTCAAATGAGCGGATACTACGGCGGTTTCGGCTGGAGACAACTTTTGATCTTCCTCCTGGTCATTGCCACCATCTTCGTCTTTGTCGGATCAGGGTTTGGAAAAGGCGGATATTGCTAATTCATTGATGTCGAAATCCTTTTCTTGAAAGGAGGTATTCAAGTGAGCGGATGCTACGGCGGTTTCGGCTGGAGACAGCTTTTGATCTACCTCTTGGTGATTGCCACCATCTTCGTCTTTGTCGGCGGATGCTTTGGTGGCGGAAAATACTGATCAACCGAATGCCTTCCAAAGAAAGAATCCCGCCCTCTCCAGACAGCATGAAAGTACAAAAAGCGCCTCTTTAAAGGCGCTTTTTGTTTATTCCGAATTTTCATTTCGTTTCGTTTGTCCATGGGCGGATTGAATATAGATTTTATTTTGATCCCGGTTCAACAATTGAATCAACAAATGATATTCTTCCAGCAACATGAGCTCGAAAAATTTCAAGTCCGTCTTCAGTTTATGGTTTTCCCGGAGCAAATCTTTCACCTGTGCCTGAATTTGTTCCAACCGGTTTTCCAAATCGGACAACTGTTGATCAAGCGATTCCTTTGAACGGCTGGACAAACGCTGCACCTCTTTTCATTGGAATCTGGCCATATTATTTTATGATGACGACTCTTTTTTGTGTTCGGCTTTTGTTTGAACTGCTGATTGATCTTCGGCAGGAAGGGTTGCGGAAAAAACGGGATTGGCCCCCATGTCCGACAACAGATTCAACAAATGCCGGTACTTGTTTTTCACTTCTTTCTGATACCATTGATATGATTCCCGGTCTTCACGCAGTCCGCGATTTTCTTCTTTTAATATCCGGTAACGCTTGTTGAGCTTTTGCCGCTTTTCCTTTAATTGATTCAGGTTTTCTTTCAGGCTCTTTTCTTCTTGTTCCAGCTGTTTCAGCATTGGGACCAGCACATCAACCGATGAGCATCGCTCTTCTTTGTTTTTCCTCAATTGCTTGGCAACCCGTGCTCTCTTTGCCTCATGAAATGAACGGGGATCTTGTTGTTTGACGACCGCATTCCAGCGAAACCCGCAGGATCCGGGAGTCCGGTTCAGCTTTTCCCCCACTTTTTGAAAGGCTTCGATTTGCGTTCCGCCCTGACGGATGGCTTCCAACACGGTCTCTTTTAAGAGCCGGTCCTCTTCTTCGGTCCATCGTCTCCCCTTCACTCCTCCATCCTCCTTTCCTGACGGTTTCGTTGATGAAGACGCACCTAGTAATTATTTAGTCAATAACAAGTAATTTTATGTTTAATTTATAAAAGATAATTATATAAACAAAGAAGTTGTCCGTTTCCGCGGACAACTCCCCGAGCCTTTTTTCGACATTTTTTACCGGTTGTTGTTGAAATCGTGTTCGTCCGGCAACTTGCACGGCAAAATGCCCAGCCGGTCCACCTCTTCCCGGCTGATTTTTTCCACACCTTCCGGCAGAATTTGCAAACATTCGTTTAACCAACGGACGACTCCGGCCACATCCACGCCGTCTTTTTGCGGGACAAACGGTTTCAGGTAACCGAGGGCACTGGAAGCCAGCTTTCTGGCTCCGCGTACTTTTCCCCTTTTCAACTGATGCATGATGGCCGCAATTTGAATCAACCCGTGATAAAAATCATTGTGCCGCTGGGTTTGCCACAATTCTTCCAACACTTCATGGGCTTCCCAATACTCTTCGTTGTGGTAATGACGGAAAAACTGAAGATACAGCGGGGGGTATGTCATGAATTTTTCAATCCTTCCGTTCGGTTTGGTGTTCATCCCTGTGTGTTTCAGGGTATATTCTTTATGTCATTCTCATCATAACGAATGCAAAACAAAAGAAAAAAGACCAGGCGATTCCTGGTCACATGAAAGAGGGTCAAGATTAAGGAGTTAAAAGAAGCGTGGTAGCGTAAGCAAGAAGGTCAACCTTACTTACACGAACATTTTAACACGCTCCCCGAATTTTGTCGATATCATGTCGAGAGATGTTTTCAAACTGTTTCAATTTTAAACCGCTTTTCATATTACCCACTTTTTCCAAAAGAAGAAAATCTTGGGTGTTTTCGTCGCTTTTTTCACCATGTCAAACTGGGAGCGGATGATTTTGTTTTTGGGGTCCATCCGGAGCGCCTGCTTCAATTGCTCGGCCGCTTCGTCATAACGGTTCATCTCCATGAACACTTTGGCTTTGCGCTGATGATAAAGTGGATTCGCCTGATAATACTGAGCCGCCAATCTGAGGTGCAATAACGCTTGTCCCGTTTTGCCGCGCAGCAAATAAATTTCAGCCAGCAACGTGTGGGCAATCGCGTCTTTCGGATTCCATTCCAGACTGTGGAACAAAACATTTTGAGCAAGCGTCAGCGAATCGGTATGGGTTATCAAATAACGGGCATACTCCCGGGCCCCTTTACTGAATTGGCGGTGTCTGTGAAAACATTCCTGATACATGACACCGGCTTCCCGCAGTTCTCCTTTGGCTTCCAAAATTTGCGCCAAAAGAAGTTTGGCCCCGGCGTGATCCCCGTCCAGTTCCAACGCCTTTTGCACGGCGGTTTGGGCACGATTCCAATAGCCTTTTCTGGCTTCCAAAACCGCCAACAACAAATATTCCTCCACACGCGGATTGTCTTGAATCATTTTTTCGATCCGTGAACGGTTTCTCCTGTAACTGCCCGTGACCAGCCAGCGTCCTTTTTTTCCATTTTCACAGACAAAATCAACATCAATCATCGGCCCAACCACTTTCGTTTCCCCCTTAGTCCAAGAAATCTGTTCTATGATCAACCCTCACTGAATCGTTATTCACTTCATGACAGAAAACAAACCCCGGCCAAACTGGCTGAGAAACCAGGGTTTTCATGAAGAATGCCGAATTCTTCCCTGACGCATGCCAAAAAATATCCATCCCGCCATTTGATGATGGGAAAGTCTTGGCCGTTTCCGGTGCAGAATATTTCATGGAAAAGATGACAATCATCATCAATCTGTTCACTTTGTTCACTAACAAACAAAATAATCCGATTAATTCCATGTTTAGTATATCATAAGTACTATTTTATTTCTGCAATTAATTTAAATATTTTTCACATAATCCTATCAATGTTTCATATATTTATACCCAAATTTTTATTATAATGAAGAAATGCTCATTTATTATCCTCATCCCTTTTCACATCTTTTTTTCATTTCCTTATTTTGGATTCCGGACAAGGGGGAACCGAAGATGAAAATTGCTTGGATGGACCAGGCGCCGGAACAATGGCTGGAAAAATTTCGCTTTTTTACTCCGATCCAAGTTCGTTTTTCCGATACGGACCAACTCGGGCACATCAATAATGTCAGTTATTTCAGTTATTTCGAGTACGGACGGATCGCTTACCTGGAAGCGCTGGATTTGACAAAGAGCCTGCTGGATGCCTCGCGCTCCTCTGCACAAGGTGTGATTGTCACCGCCAGCTTGGAATGCCAATATTTAAAACAAGTTCATTTCGGGGAGAAAGTTTCACTCGGGGTCCGTATTTCCCGCTTGGGACGAAGCAGTGCCGATTTCGAATATGCATTGGTGACGGGCGAAAACAAAACGCTGTCGGCCGCCGGAAGGGGTGCGGTGGTTTATATTGATCCCAAAACCGGCAAAAGCCGGCCGATCCCGGAGGAAGTCAAAGATCGCATCCGTGCTTATGAACAAATGATGGAGCCGATCGAATAACCGCAGTCATCAATCATTCAAAAAGGGATTCATCCACAACAGGATGAATCCCTTTTTGTTCCGAAAATCTATCTCAATGGTAAACCGAAGATTCATGGTGATACTGAATGGTTTGGGCGATAATCCGGTTCATATCATCTTTGTTAATGTCTGAGAGCTTCCCGTGAACCATGATACTCGCATTCCGTTCCGTTTCCGTCAATAAGTCGTAAAGTTCAGGGGACACAACAAGAACTAACTGCGAAAGCTTCATGGTTTGCATGAGAGCATCACCCCGTCCGTTTTTTACAACTTGTTTTTTATATTATGACACAAATAGAATCAAAATACGATATCTTTCGACAAATTTTTTTGTGAATTGACAAAATGAAAAGAGCCCCGGACGGGTCGGGACTCCTTGATTGCTCAACCTGATGTTCACCGGTTTGTTCCCAACAAAATGGCGTGGTCCACTTTGATGCAGCGATCCATCACCACAATCAGTCCATTTTCCGCGGCATAACGCGCCGCTTCTTCATGAATCACGCCTTCTTGCAGCCAAAGAGCTTTCGCTCCGGCTTCCACGGCTTCTTTGGCCACCGGAAAAACATGTTCGCTGCGGCGGAATACATTGACAATATCGATCGGTTCTTTGATTTCGGTCAAAGAAGCGTATGGTTTTTCCCCCAACACCGGTCCGGTTAAATTGGGATTCACCGGAAAGATCCGGTAGCCTGCCTTTTGCAAAGCTTGCGCAATCATGTGACTGGTCCGGGCCGGATTGTCCGAACAACCCACCACCGCAATATTTTTTGCCTCTTGGAGCAGTTTTTTCCGTATTTCGTCCGAAGGATTTTCAAACATTTTTGTCGGCACTCCCCTCTGATTGTGTGTCTCCCAACCATCTGACAAACTTCCGGCCAAACTCCCGGACGGAAAAAGCAGAAGATGTTTTGCGGTTATACATCATTTTGACGCTTTCCAGCAGCCAAACGGGGACTTTGCGTCCCCGGATCAACGGATAAAATTCGTAATATGCCTCCACCAGGTCATCCCAACGCCGGTCATTCCCCGGTTTCATATACTCGGAAACATCCAACAGCTTTCCGCGCCCTTTTTGCAAAAGGACATTTTTCAAATGAATGTCACGCGGGTTCAACCCTTTGAGACGCGCTTCACGACGTGCGTGTTCCACATCGATGATCACCTGCTCCGGGATTTCAATCCCTTCGCACAAACACTGATACAAGTTCAACCCTTGTTCATGACTCAAAACCAAATAATTGTCCCCTTTGCCGTAGCAACGGGCAAAATAAGGCGACCCCTTCAACTTTTGGTACACTTGAAACTCTTGCTCCACTTTGTGAAGGCGGTCTTCTGCAAACACCTTCCAAACCCGGCCTTTGCATTCGGGATGGCTGACGACCACGGCATCCGTGCCGTAACCGACCAGGTTGAATACGGGGGGAAGATACTCAATCGTGACCGGTTCGTTTTCCGGATGGGCGTGGAAAATGATTTCCCCGATGGCTTCTTCAATCTTTCGGATCTGTTTCATGGGCTTGGCCCCTTGTCGATAATGTCCCATTTACAGTATTTACCCGATTTCAAAAAGAACATGCCATTGATTTCTATTTAAAAATCACGCAGCAAACCCCCGAGAGGGCCAAAAGATACAATCCGGAAGCAAGCCACATCACCCGGATCGCCTTCAAGAGGTGTTCCGGTTTTTTATCCTGAACCGGTTTTCCCATGTAAGCGCGGAACGATTTTTTCCCGAAATAAACATTGACTCCCCCCAGCCGGATTTGAAGCCCGCCCGCCATCAGGGACTCGGGAATGCCGCTGTTGGGACTGGGATGTTGACGGGCATCCCGCCTCCATGCCTGAAAAGCCGCGCCCGGGCTCAGCCGCAACAAACCGAAGGCCGCCAACATAAACGGAATCAATATGCGGGCCGGAATCCAGTTGGCCAGATCATCCAGCCTCGCCGAAGCCCAGCCCAGGTGTAAATAGGTCTCGTTTTTGTATCCGACCATGGAATCCAGGGTATTCGCCGCACGGTAAGCCATGGCCAGCGGCGCGCCTCCCAATGCCGCATAAAAAAGAGGGGATATGACCGCGTCCACAATATTTTCGGCAATGGTTTCCACACCCCCTCTCACAATTTCCCCTTCATCCAATGAATCCGTGTCTCTTCCGACCACCATGGACAAACGGCGGCGCGCCTCACCGATCTTTTTTTCCACCAAAGCGGAATAAACGGCTTTTCCCGACGCAGCCAAACTGCGCGGAGCCATCGTCAGCCAAACCAGCACCGCTTCAAACAAAAGGCCGGCCACCGGATGGAGCTGCTTCATGCCTTGAACCCCGAAAAAGGTCAAAAGCCAAGCGCCGCCTGCCACAACCAGCGGCAAAATCATCCCGGCACAGCGCCATTTCCACGCCGCCTCTTTTTCATTCCATCCTCTTTCCCGTCCGAAACAGCGGATGCGGCGGTCCAGCCACGCAATGGCTTTCCCCATGCCCACCACCGGATGATAACGGTTTGCCGGATCCGCAAAAAGACAATCCAAAAGAAACGCCAGGATCAAAACGGCAGCCGTGGTCATCTGCGCTCCTCCCCGTATCTTTCTTTCAGCACGGCTTCTTTCACCGCCTCAAAGACGGCTTTTCCCAAAGCACTTCCCAAAGGGCTGGACAATCCCGCATAGGCATGCACATCGTTTCTTGCCGGATCCTGGGTTGAAGCAATGAGAATCGCATCCGTTGTGGTGCCGGTGGCCGGATTTCCGCGGGCATCTGTTACCTTCAAGTCTTGCAAGGCCGCCGCTTTGGCTTCGGTTGCCGTGATCACGGCATTCACCATTGCCGCCTGTGTCATCCGTCCGTCGATCACAACCATCGTGTTGATTGTGTGAGGCGTGTATTCCTGATCGTTCCAAAACACCGGGTTCGGTTCCCCGGCACGGGCTGCATTTCCCACACCGGCTGTGACAAACACGTCCATCTTGAACGTTTTCTCCACGGCAAAACGGTGGCAAACCCGCTCCACCCGGGCCGCCGTCATGAGCACGACCGTTTCTTCAAGGGGAATCTTTTTCCGGGTTAACCAATCCCGGATCTCTCCCTCCGGATTCTTCGCTGCATAATCCCGTCCGACATGCCGGTTGATCATCCGTTTGCAGGTGAACCGGTCACTTCCGTAAACCGCGCTGGTCAAGACTTTCAACGGCCGTTTTGACTCAATCATCAACATTTCCGGATGAACCGTCCATGAAATCGGGCAACCGGCTCGCTGAAACCAATCCATCAAAAGTCTCCTTTCTGAAACAAAGTACGGCTGATGATCCACCCAGCCTCTTTTTTTTCGGCAATCCATCCCTCTCCGTGCCCGATGGACGGCTTCCAAAAGTCGTACAGGGACTGATACACATGATAAGCAAAAAAACAGCGGATGGGACCGCCATGCGTAAAAACGGCCACGGTTTCCCCGGGCCGGTTTTGTTCCAATTCACGAAGGAAACGTTCAATGCGATGGTGCAGATCCATGAGGCTTTCCCCTTTTGGGGGAGCAAAACGGCCCGGATCACGGATCCAGTTCCACCATGCCTCTTTGGCCAACTCCTCCGCTTCCTGATACGTTTTTCCTTCCCAAATCCCAAATGAACACTCTCTCAAGGCCGGTGTGACGGCCACCGGGATTTCGGGATGTTTTTCAAGAAAAGGACGGGCAGTCTGGACGGCCCTTTTCAAATCACTGGTCACCACAAAGTCGATCTTTTCCCGTGACAGTGCTTCCGCCAACCGGAATGCCTGTTCTTTTCCCGTTTCGGCCAACGGCTCGTCCTGGTGCCCGATGTACCGTTTCATCTGATTCCCTCTGGTTTCGCCATGGCGTATCCATATCAATCGCATCATGAAAGCACCCCCGGAATGGTAAAAAAGAGAAGCCAGGTTAATTCAGACGCTTCAATCATGGCTCCGTACAAATCCCCGGTGCAACCGCCAAGGGTCCGGGTTCCCTGCCAACCGATCCACAGCGGGACCCAAACCGCAAAGAACCCCGCCGCCAAACCGATGCTTCCCAAACCGAACCACACCGGCAACACCGTGCAAACCAAAGCCAGACCAAACCGCGGCCAGGTAAACCGCTCCCGCATGCCTTGTCCCAACCCGTCTTTACCGGCATAAGGGAAGAAACGGATGCCAATCACCGCGGCCAGCCTGCCCCAAATGCAGGCCGTGATCCACACCCGGGCAAAAGAAGCATCCGGATGGCCGGCAAGCACAAACAGGGCCCCCGCTTTTAACATCAACAGCAAAATGGCGGCAATCGCCCCCATGGCCCCGACCCGGGAATCTTTCATGATTTCCCGGATTTTGTCCGGATCGCGGTGGGATCCGAATCCATCGGCCATATCCATCCAACCGTCCAAGTGCAATCCGCCGGTGAAAAACACCCATGCCGAAAGATCCAACAACACCCGGACCGGAGCCGGAAACCATCTGGCAATCAATTGATCAAACAAAAAAAGGACGCCTCCCAACAATAAACCGACCACCGGATACCACACCGGACTTTCCCGGAACCCCTCTTTGTCCAACCGGACCGGTACCGGGAAGCGGGTCAAAAAGGCCAAGGCATGAAAAAATGCATTCATGGTTTCACTCTCCAAGGAATTCCCGCAATCACCATCCACACCTCATCCGCCACTTGCGCAACCTCCTGGTTGAGCCAGCCCAAACCGTCTTGAAACGCCCGGCTCACCGGATGCATGGCCACACCGCCCAGACCGACTTCATCGGTGACCAGGACGGCCTCATACGGTTTTAACGTTTCCAGCCAATCGCGGGCGTCTTGTTTCAAATGTTCTTCCCATTCTTCTTTGTACAACATCAATTGATTGCTCACCCATGCGGTCAGGCTGTCCACCAACACGAGATGGTGTGGCGGGACCGTTTGAATGACCCGGGCCAACCGGTGCGGCTCTTCCACCACGCACCAGTGGTCCGGGCGCCTTTTCCGGTGATGTTCGATCCTCTTTTTCATCTCTTCGTCCGAAGCAACTCCGGTCGCCACATAAGTGACATATTCGGCATCCATGCACAATGATTCAGCAAAGCGGCTTTTGCCGGAACGGACGCCGCCGGTGATCAGCTTGATGCCCATGATAACCCGCCTTCCTTCCTGCTCCATTCTTCAAGCGTCTTCCTTAACAGCAGATTCTGCTCCGGTTTTTTGACCGCGATCCGGAAACAATCATCCTCCAACCCTTCATAATTGGAACAACTCCGGATCAATAACCCTTCCCGGGCCAAGTCGAATTGCAGATCCGAAACGTTTTTTCCGTTGACCGACATGCGCACCAGCAAGTAATTGGCCACCCCCGGAAAAACCTGAAAACCGTCCAGACGGTTCAATTCCCGGATCATCGTTTCCCGCTCTGTTTCCAGCCACCCGCTCACCTTTCGGGCGTGCGGCCGGTAAACTTCCTCCCGCAAAACCGCGCAGCCGATCATTTGCGCCAATCCGTTCACACTCCAGGGAACCTGAAGCGCCCGAATCCGGGAAATCACCGCTTCATCCGCCACAAGATAACCCAAACGCAAACCGGGCAGCGAAAAAAACTTCGTCATGGAACGAACCACAATCAATTGGGGATGCTCCTTCACCCGTGAAATCAACGACCGGTCTTCCTTTGGCTCCACAAAATCCATAAAAGCTTCATCCACAACCAAAATGGTTTGATACCGTCCGGCCCGGCGGATCCATTCCAACATCCGGCCGGCATCAATCAAATGCCCGGTGGGGTTGTTGGGATAACCGATGAATACCAAGTCCACCCGTCTCAACAGCCGGTCCATTTCTTCCAGGGACGGCAAAAATTGCTGCTCCCAGCCGGTCACCAGATGGTCCACGGGAATGTTTCTCTTCCGGGCACATTGCCTGTACTCGACAAAAGAAGGATCCACCACCCCCACCCGGGACGGCCGGAAGGCCTGGATCAACAGATCAATCAACTCGGCAGCCCCGTTTCCCGGCAACACCATGTCCGCGGAAATCCGGTGAAAACGGGCGATCGCCTGTTTCAACCCGCGGCAGGCCGGATCCGGATATCTTGATAACACCGGCATTTCTCTTTCTTCGACCAACTCCCGGATCACTTCTTTGACGATTTCCGGCGGACCGTAAGGATAAATATTGGAGCTGAAATCAATCCATTCCTCTTGTTCTCTGGAAAAAAGCTCACTGGCCGTCAGCAAATCCCCTCCGTGTCCGAACCGCTCCAAGCTTGCCATTTTTTTTCACCCTTTCTGGTCAGTTCTTTTCGCCTTGCGGGGCAGAAAGTCCCAAATCGGCAAATACGGCCATATTTCGGGCCAACTTTACCGCCGTCTCAAACATCGGCATCACAAGAGCCGCACCGCTGGCTTCCCCCAAACGCATCTCTGCATGCAGCAACGGTTTAAAACCCAGCTCATCCAGCAATACGGCATGTCCCGGTTCCACCGACAGATGGGAAGCAAACAAACAGGGGCGGACCTCCGGTTTCCATCTCACCGCCGCCAAAGCTGCCGCCGTGGAAATAAATCCATCCATGATGACGGGAATCCGGTGTTCGGCCGCCCCCACATAAGCTCCCACCATGGCTGCAATCTCCAGCCCGCCGACTTTTTCCAACACCTCCAGCGGATTTTCCGGATCGGGCCGGTGAAAATCGATGGCCTTTTGGATCACTTCACATTTTCGCGCATAAGCCTCCGGAGAAACCCCGGAACCTTTTCCCGTCAATGACGAAACCGGTTTTCCCGTGAGCCCGGCTGCCACCGCAGCCCCTGCCGTGGTATTGCCGATTCCCAATTCCCCCACAGCCAACAGGCGGACGTTCTTTTCGCCCAACTGCCGGACAGTCTCTCTCCCCACCCGGATCGCTTCCACCACTTCTTGGCGGGTCATCGCCTTTTCTTTTAAAAAGTTGCGCGTGCCTTTGCGCACCCGGGCAGAGAGCACGGATCCCGGGGTTTCCTCCCATTCACTCCCGACATCCACCACAACCAGCCCGGCGCCGGCCGCTTCCGCCAAAAGATTCACCGCCGCTTTTCCACGGTCGAAGGTTTGCATCATCAGGCCGGTCACTTCTTTCGGATACGGGCTGACCCCTTCTTCGGTCACCCCGTGATCCCCGCAAAACACGGCCACCGCTTTTTGACTCAAATCAGGGAACATTTCCCCCGTGATGGCGGCCAAGCGGATCATGATTTCTTCCAATTGCCCCAAGCTGCCGACCGGTTTGGTCAATTGATCGACATGTTGTTTCATTTTGCCGGCCGTTTCTTTGTCGACCGGCGGAATTTCAATCTTTTCTATTCCGTTGATCAATGTCTCCTCCCCCGCTTTCTTCCGGTATCTTCATTCAAGGATATTATAGATGAAACAGCCGGACAAACCCGTTGTTAAAAAATTGGTTGTTGAAAGATAAATTCATTTTGTTAAAATATTCTTCAATTACCCTTTCTTTATTTCCCCGTTTCTTTGACGAGCTGAGATAAAAGATGAGGTGAGCAAATTGAGACCACGAACATTGTTTGAGAAGGTTTGGGATCGCCATGTCATTGAGCAGGAAAAAGGAAAACCCGCCATCTTGTACATCGATTTGCATTTGGTGCATGAAGTCACCTCCCCGCAAGCTTTTGAAGGATTGCGTCTTCAGGGGCGCAAAGTCCGGCGGCCGGATTTGACCGTCGCCACCATGGATCACAATGTTCCCACCACCGACCGCCATTTGCCGGTCAAAGACCCGATTTCCCAAAAACAAATGGAAACCTTGGAGAAAAACTGCAAAGAATTTGGCATTTCCCTCTTCGATCTCAATCACCAGAACCAGGGAATTGTCCATGTCATCGGTCCCGAGCTCGGGCTCACCCTGCCCGGGAAAACCATCGTATGCGGGGACAGCCACACTTCCACACACGGGGCATTCGGCGCCTTGGCATTCGGCATCGGAACCAGTGAAGTAGAACACGTCTTGGCCACGCAATGTTTGCATCAACTCAAGCCCAAAACGATGCGCATCCACTTTAACGGGGAACTTCGCCCCGGTGTCACCGCCAAAGATGCCATTCTTGCCGTGATCCGCCAAATCGGCACGGACGGAGCCACCGGCTATGTGATTGAATATACCGGCAAACCTATTGAAAAAATGTCCATGGAAGAACGGATGACGGTATGCAACATGTCCATTGAAGCGGGTGCCCGTGCCGGCATGATCGCTCCGGATGAAACCACTTTTGAATATTTGAAAGGCCGCCCTTACGCCCCCAAAGGGGAAGCCTTTGAAAAAGCGGTCCGAGAATGGCGGCAGCTGTCCAGCGATCCGGGTGCGATGTATGATGCGTACATCGAAATCGACGCCTCTTCCATCGCACCACAGGTGACCTGGGGAACCAGCCCCGGAATGGGGACGGATATCACCGAAGCCGTGCCGGATCCTTCCTCTTTCCCGACAGAGACCGAAGCCAAATCGGCCCGCCGGGCGTTGGAGTACATGGGATTGAAGCCGGGCACGCCGATGACGGAAATTGAGATTGACCAAGTATTCATCGGTTCCTGCACCAATTCACGCATTGAAGATTTGCGGGCGGCGGCCAAAGTGGTCAGAGGGTACAAAGTGGCCCCACAAGTGAAGGCCATGGTGGTTCCCGGTTCCCAACAAGTGAAACTGCAGGCAGAAAAGGAAGGATTGGACAAAATCTTTTTGGAAGCCGGGTTCGAGTGGCGCGAGTCGGGTTGCAGCATGTGCCTGGGAATGAATCCGGATATTTTGAAACCCGGCGAACGATGCGCCTCCACTTCCAACCGGAACTTCGAAGGCCGGCAGGGCCGCGGTGGCAGAACCCATTTGGTCTCCCCGGTCATGGCGGCCGCGGCAGCCATCGCCGGTCATTTTGTCGATGTGCGCAACTGGCAATACCGGGATGAGGAGGGAAAAGTCCATGCAACCACTTAAACAACACAAGGGAATCGTTTGCCCGTTGGACCGGGCCAATGTGGATACCGATGCCATCATTCCCAAACAGTTTTTAAAACGGATCGAACGGACCGGATTTGGCCGGTTCCTGTTCCACGATTGGCGGTTTACCGGTGACGGAAACCCGGATCCGGATTTTGTCCTCAACCGGCCGGAATACAAAGAATCCAGTGTACTATTGGCACGGAAAAACTTCGGATGCGGTTCTTCCCGCGAGCATGCCCCCTGGGCTCTTCAGGATTACGGGTTTCGTGTGATCATCGCGTCCAGTTTTGCGGATATTTTTTACAACAATTGTTTTAAAAACGGAATGCTTCCCGTTTCGCTTCCGGAAGAACAGGTGGACCGGCTCTTTCAAAACACCCTGGAAACAGACGGTTACACCTTGACCATCGATTTGGAAAAACAAGAAGTGCGGGATGATGCGGGGCTTTGCTTCCGCTTTGAAATTGATCCCTATCGCCGCTTCTGTTTAATGAACGGGTTGGACGACATCGGCATCACGCTGCAATATGAAAACCAAATCGCTCAATACGAAAATGAGCTTCCCTCTTATTACAGCGTGAAATCATAAGGGATTGCAAAAGGCATAGGCCGCTTGAACCAGTGGCACTATGCCTTTACTTTTCGGATTGCCGGCGCGAGAAGCGGGCGGATTGTTGAAGGAGCACCGCCATCGCTTTCTGAAACGTTTGCGGATCAATCAGGCCCATCGCCTTTAATTCCCGGACCTCTTCCATCATCAACTCCACATCCCCCAGCTGGTCCCCTGTATAAATGATGGTTCCAAATTGTTTTAACAACTGACGAACCTCAGTCATGCCACGCATCGGATGTATCCTTTCCTCTCTTGTGTTATACTGGATATAACCTCACTGAAAGAGGTGTTCTTTTTGCCTTATACAAACTTTATTCCCGTCAAACGAATGATCGGGCATTTGATCATATCCCAAAAACGGAATCATTGGGCAAGTACACTGACCACCAAAGAACTGATTTTCCAAAAACCACATTTATCCTATCACATCCTTTTAAATGATGTCATCGGCATCATTCCCTGTGAGATAAAAGGACTGCATCCGCAACCGGATCACGATGTATGGATGTCTGTGAAAAATCCGTCCCGTTACTATAAAATCTCGGTCCACAAATTGTTTGTCATCAACCGGAACGGTGTGTTCACCAACGGAGCAACGGATTTGATCGTTCCGTTAAACCATCGTTTCTTAAAACATATAGAGAAATATACAAATTTGACGATGTTATCTTCATAAAAAAAGAGCCTTTTGTCAGGCTCTTTTTTGTTGCACACTGCTTAATTGGGGCAGTGCTTTTCTCACCGCCATCACCACCGGCACGGCCAGGATCGCTTTCATCAAATCTCCCGGCATAAAAACCAACAGGGAAGAGATCCATGTAGTTTGGTTCAGTGGAAGATCAAGCACCGTAACCAGCCACGGAAACCCAATCAAATGAATCAAAATCACTCCACCGACAAGATGGGCCAATCCGATCTTCCAAGCATTGAGTGTGCCCTTTCGGATCCATCTTTCCACCATCCAACCGGTCAATCCGGCCGCAAACACCCAGCTGATGATGTAACCTCCCGTCGGGCCGGCCAAAGCGGCGATTCCGCTTTTACCCCCGCTTAAAACCGGCGCTCCGGCGATGACCAGGGCAATAAAGACAATCATGGAAATCATTCCCCGCCGGGCCCCCAGCACGGACCCCGCCAGCATCACCACAAGGGTTTGCAAGGTAATCGGAGCCGGGCCGATATGAATCGCAAAGGCCCCGCTGACCGCCAGCATGGCAACAAACATGGCCATCCATGTCATATCCCGCACCTTCAAAGCAGATCGACGCATCAGCAAACCTCATTTCGATAAATGATTTTCTACTCATTACAATAGCGATCCCTGCATTTATTGTCAACTTCATTTATCAATAAGGTTTACAATTGGCTTTTGACCGGCACTTGAGTCATCCGCCCTTCCTCCTTCCCGGCTGCAGCCATATGATATACAACCTGGCTTCGCGGATGGGGAGTGAAATGGATGCCTGATGGAAAGTTAAAAAAACAACGTCTGTCGGTCGTTTCGCCTGCACCACACCCGGCGAACATCTTTGTGCCGGTCTACCGCCGTGTCCGGAGAGGGGTGGTTTCCATCATCACCCAGGAAAAAAGCCCGGGGACTTATCTGTCGCTTCCCAGAAATTTGCTTCACCTGTTTGTCCCCGAACTGAACGATCCTCCGGCCCCTCCCAAAAACCATTTTGGTTCCGGGTTTATCATTCACCCGCAAGGCTACATTTTAACCAATGCCCATGTCATCAAAAATGCTTCACGCATTGATGTAAAGTTGGATCACTTCCAAACACCTTTCACCGGAATGCCGGTTTGGACCGATGACAAACGCGATTTGGCCGTCGTCAAAATCAAATCCCCGCGTCCGTTACCCGCATTGTCCCTGGGAACTTCCCGGGATGCCGACATCGGGGAATGGGTATTGGCGGTCGGCAACCCTTTCGGCTTGGAACACACGGTCACGGTTGGGATCATCAGCGGCAAAAACCGGCCGCTTAAAGTCGGGCGGCGTTATTATAAAAACGTGATCCAGACCGATGCCGCCATCAATCCGGGAAACAGCGGCGGCCCTTTGATCAACCTCCAGGGAAAAGTGATCGGAATGAACACACTGATCATTTATCCATCCCAATGTCTCGGATTCGCCATCCCCATGGAAGAGATCCGCCCGCATATCAAGCGCTATTTGCCCCAATGATGCCAGAGTCAAACACTGAGGGTTTGCTCCTTTTTCCCTTTGTTTTTCATATTCCAAAGCACCGAACCGGCCCACAAGACCAAAATGATTGCGTAAACCCCCCATTGTCCGGTGGAGGGAACCTTCAAAAATTTCAACACCGGGCCCACATTGACCAGAACAATGAAACCGCCGACCAACACGCCCAGCAAATGGGACGGGATCACCCGCACCAGCCATGCCGCAATCGGGGCCGCCACGACTCCGCCAATCACGATGGCTGCCACCCAGTAGGCATGAAAGGTTTCCCAACCGAGGAAGAGGAAAAATCCCAAGGAGGCGGAAACAGCCACAATAAATTCGCTGGTATCCACCGTGCCAATCACTTTTCTGGGTGTGACGGCATCTCTGGCCAACAACATAGGGGTGGTAATCGGACCCCATCCCCCGCCTCCGACAGCATCAAAAAATCCTCCCGCCAATCCGAGCGGAATCAAATAAGTATTGGATAAATTAGTTTTTTTGGCTTTCCGCGAGGAAACTGTGATATATCGACAAACAATATAAATCCCCATCAGCATTAAAAACAAAGAGATAAACGGTTTGATCCGGTCTCCCGGTATACCGCTTAAAAAAGCGGCTCCCGCAAAAGCACTGACACCTCCCGGAACAGCCAGTTTGAAGAGGATTTTTTTGTCCACATTTCCAAACCATAAATGGGACGCGCCGGAGACAGCGGTCGTCGCCACTTCCGCCAGATGAATCGAGGCCGAAGCCACTGCAGGAGCCACCCCGAAAAACAAAAGCAAAGAAGCGGAAGTTGCCCCGTAAGCCATTCCCAGCGATCCGTCAATCAACTGGGCGAAAAAACCGACAATGCCAAGAATCAGGAGTTTTTTCATAAATGCCCCCTTAAACAAGCATTCATTTTTGCAATGGATGAAAGGGGAGCGCCGCATCAGGCAAGCTCCCGCCACAAGTTCTACACCCCCACTTTATTCCGGAGCCCCTCAATTAATACTTCCACCACTTCGGGACGGGAAAATTCCGGAGGCGGCGCAATTCCTTCCGACAACATCTTTCTCACTTTCGTTCCGGAAAGAATGACATGATGTTCGTCATCATGCGGACAAGTTTTGTACGAAGCCATGCCCGCACATTTTTTACAGTAAAAGCTGTGTTCAAAAAAAAGCGGGGTGATTCCCAATTCCTCCGCCGTAAAATGGGAGAAAATTTTCTGCGCATCATAGGTGCCGTAATAATCGCCGACACCGGCATGATCCCTGCCCACGATAAAATGGGTGCAGCCGTGGTTTTTGCGCACCAAAGCATGAAGGACGGCTTCGCGGGGACCGGCATAGCGCATGGCCGCCGGGTACGCTCCCAAAAAGACCCGGTTTTCCGGATAGTAATGTTTTAAAATCACTTCATAGCTTTTCATGCGGACATCCACCGGAATATCATCCGTTTTCGTTTGTCCGACCAACGGATGCAAAAACAGTCCGTCCACCGTCTCCAAAGCCGATTTTTGAATGTACTCATGGGCACGGTGCACCGGATTTCTCGTTTGAAACCCGACCACCTTTTTCCACCCGCGCTTTTGGAAAATCTCCCGCGTTTCGGCCGGGTCGAACAGCCGGTCTTCAAACGGATATGCCGGGCGTTTTAACAGCCAGATGTCCCCGCCCAGGTTTAACGGCGATTGACTGTACAGATATCGAACCCCCGGATGGGCTTCTTCTTCCGTCTTGTAAACCAACCGGGCTTCTTCACGCAGATCGACACGGTAAAGCTCTTCCACTTGGACAACCGCAATGATGTTTTGTTCTTCATCGAGCAAGGAAACATATTCCGCCCCGGCAATCTCTTTTTCCCGTTCTTCCGGAACGGGCAAGGTCACCGGGATGCTCCAGACTGTTCCGTCCGACAGCCGCATGGTTTCACAAACCGACCGGTAGTCTTTTTCTTTTAAAAAACCGGTCAACGGCGAGAAAACCCCGGTGGCAATGCAAAACAAATCCGACACGGTGCGGTTGGAAACGGGAAGCTTCGGAAAATGCTCCGCCCGATTCAACCAAACTTGTTTTTCCTCTCCTGTCAAAACGCGGTTTACCAGCACTCCTCCATGTGGTGCGATCAAATCTCCCATGGTAATACTCCTCTCCAATCATTTTCATCGGGCCCTCTCCCCGGGGGCTTCCGGGTCAGAGTGACTGAAAAGATCCCACGGTTCGAATCGCCCCCGGCGCCAAGCGGAACGGAATGAGCAAAAATCAATTGACCGGACTGTTATGAAGCCCGCATTCGATTTTGTCGGTCCCCGACCAGCGTCCGGCACGCGGATCTTCCCCGGGACGGACCGGGCGGGTGCACGGCTGGCAGCCGATGCTTGGATACTGCCGGTCATGCAAGGAATTGTACGGAATTTGATGATCATGAATATAAGTCCAGACTTGTTTGGCGTTCCAGAAAGCCAAGGGATTCAGCTTGAGCAACCCAAACCCCTGATCCCACTCCACCACCTGCGTATGGGCACGGGTGGGGGCTTGTTCGCGCCGGATTCCGGTGATCCATCCCTGGTAGTTTTTCAACACTTTTTTCAAAGGCTCGACTTTGCGGAGCTTACAACATAAATCGGGATTTCTTTTCCACAGTTCGCCGCCGTATTTCTCCGCTTGTTCCTCCAACGTGAGTTCGGGCGAAACGCGGATGAATTCTTTTTGGTATTTCTCAGCCAGCCGGTCCCGGACTTCATAGGTTTCCTGAAAGTGCAGGTCGGTGTCGAGATAAAAAATGTCCAATTCCGGATCGACTTTTAATGCCATATCCACCAAAACCACGTCTTCATATCCGAAACTGCAAGCCAACACCAACCGGGAAACCCCCAGTTGTTCCACTCCCCAACGGATAATTTCCTGAGGATGGAAGTCTTTCAACTCTTCTGCCACGATTTTGATTTGTTCGGGATTCCATCTTTCTTCTCCACTCAATGTCGGCCAATACCGTTCCCGGGTCATTTGTCGTTCTCCTTTCTTTCGGATCCGTTTAATACATATCCGGTTCCTTGGCGAACCCTTTTTTTCTCTTCAATCACCCACTCTTTGACCGCAGGCGTTTTGATCGTGTAACGTTCCAACTCTTTTTCTGCATATTCAAAAGCTTTTTCCTCCGTCGGCGCCAGAACGATGACGTTGTAAGAACCGTCCGGTTCTTTCTCCGCCACCAAGCGGTACAGATACAATTCCCGGCTCATACAGCAGGCACCACCCGCTGGCGGATCTCATCAAACTGTTTCTGAATCGCTTCGATTCCGGCACGTTTCACAAAGTCGCCGAATTTCTCCCCTTCTTTCCGTTCGCGTTTGTAGAAAAGAATGATTTCTTTTAACACCGGCGCCACATATTCTTTGGTGACCCGTCCCTTTAACTGCGTGTTAAACTTTCCTTGTCCGTATAAATGCCCGCCGACCGAGATGGTGTAAGCTTCCACCATTCCTTGGGCCGTTTTCGCCTTCCCGCCCATGAGACCGATGTCGGCGATTTGTTGTTGCCCGCAGGAATTGGGACAACCGTTGATATGAATCCGGATGGGTTCGTCCAACCGGATCTCCTGGTCCAGAAAGTTGACCACTTCTTTCAAAAACCCTTTGGTTTCGGTCAGCGCCAGATTGCAAAATTCAATTCCCGTGCAGGAAACGGCATACCCCTCAAACGTTTTTGGAAACGGGCTCAGCCTTTTTAAGAGAGGCTCTTTCAACAGATCCTCCACTTTGTCATCCGGCACATCGGTCAGAATCACATTTTGCGTGTTGGCGGTGCGCACCGAGCCGGATCCATAGTGGTCCGCCAGATCGGCCAAACCGTCAAACTCGTCTGCCGACGTGCGCCCCAACGGAATGTTTAAACCGACATAGTTCAGCCCCGGCTGTTTTTGCGGATGAACCCCGGTGAAATAACCGGCATTCCAGCCGGCGATTTTATCTTCACCCCGGGCCGGATACTCGCCGATATACTCTTTCAAGATTTCCAAAAACTTCTCCGGCCCCCAATCTGCGACCAAAAACTTCAGGCGCGCTTTATGCCGCTTTTTCCGGTATCCGTAATCGCGGAACACTTTCGTCACGCCGACCGCCACATCGACAACCTGTTCGGGACGGACGAAAAGATCCAGCTGCTGAGCCAAATGCGGCCGGTTGGAAAGGCCTCCCCCCACCCAGACGTGGAAACCGACCGTCTCTTTGCCATCCAACTTTTTCACTGCCGGCGTAAACGACAGATCGTTGATCTGGGCATGAGCCGGATTGTAGACACTGGAGGAGACGGAAATTTTGTATTTTCTCGGCAAGTTGGAAAATTCCCGGTTTAACAGCAACTTTTCATTCAGTTTGGCAACGATGGGACGGGTGTCCACCAACTCATGCGGATCGATCCCGGCCAGCGGGTTGCCGGTAATGTTGCGGGGGCAATCACCACAAGCTTCAAAGGTGTAAAGATCGACCTCTTTCAAACGCCGGAAGATATCCGGAAGATTTTCCACCCGAATCCAATGATATTGAATCGCTTGGCGTGTCGTCACATCGATCAGCCCGCGCCCGTACTCCCTCGACAACTCAGCCACCACCCGCACTTGGCGGCTGTTTAAAATCCCGGAAGGGACACGGATGCGGATCATAAAATAGCCGTCTTTTTTCGGGCGTTGTTGATAGACTCCCGCCCACTTGAACAAAGCAAATTTTTCCTCGGGAATCGATTCAAATCCCTTTTTAGAATAAATATGAATAATCTCGTCGATAATGTCTAAACCGTCCTGCTCCAACTTTTGCAATTCGAACGGATTCAACCGGTCCGGGTTGTTTGCCCAAGGCCAATGTTTTTTCATCCCCGCTTCCACTCCTTCGTTCACCTTGAAAATAAAAAAATCCCTTTTCCATGAGGGAAAAAGGGATCGATGCCACTTGCCTTTTTCTCCTCATATTCGAACAGTGACTGTTCTCTGGATTTGGCACCAAGCCGTACGGCCGGTTGCCGAGGGTTCATCGGGCCAGTCCCTCCGCCTCTCTTTATGAGGATGTTTCTAAACCATAAATACCTATCAAATAACTATGTTTTCAATTGCTTGGGATAAGAATAACAAATTCCGCCCGTTATTGTCAACCATTTCAGAAGAATCCTTTTGTCTTGAAAAATCAAGGCTTTGAACCGCCCCGAAACCTCCTGTTCCGGGCATGCATCCCGGTTTGTCTTTTTCAAAAAACGCACTTTGATTACAATAGAAGAGATCATTCCAAAAAAGGGGGAACCGGATCATGGAACTCGTCGTCTATCTTGCCGGTCAAATTCATGATGACTGGAGGGCAAAACTGCGCCAAAAAGCCGAAGAACGGGGCTTGCCCGTCATTTTTAAAGGGCCGCAGGAAAATCACGACCGTTCGGATGACATCGGCGAACTGATCAAAGGAAAACAGCCCAATGCGGTTTACCGGGATCAAGCCGCTTCGGAACTGAACAATTTGCGCACCCGGGTATGGATGGAAAAAGCCGACATCGTCATCGCCTTGTTTGGCGAAAAATACCGGCAATGGAACACCGCAATGGATGCATCGTTGGCCATCGCTTTAAACAAGCCCCTGATTTTGGTGCGTCCGGAAAGCTTGCACCATCCGTTGAAAGAAATCAGCCAGCGGGCACAAGTGACGGTCGAAACCGTCGATCAGGCCCTGGATGCCCTGGCCTATATCTTTGAAGAATGAAACAGGAAAGGGAGGCGGTTTTCCGCCTCCCTTTTCACGCTTTTTCACACTTTTTCCGCCAGGGGTTACGACCGGGTCAGCCGGGCCGGTGTATCATCAAACACTACAAAATTCAAATTGATATTTAACAACATGACATCTTTTCCGGTTTCCTGATCCCGCAAAACAAAATAATCCCTGCCCACCTGGCGCAACACCCCGGTGAACACCCGGTTCCTCCATTCCTCGCTCCCTTCATAAGTCATATAAGCCGTCACTCGTTTTCCGATATTGCTTTGCAACAAATCTTCCGAGAATCTGCGGTCCTGTCTTTGGGGCTGCCCTTGTTCCGGTTGTTGTCTCTGACTGACCTGCGCGTCGGAATAAAACGGGTATGGAGCATGATATGGATAAGACCAATACACCATTTGTCTCCCTCCAGTTCTTAATATTGATAAACAGCAGGACAATCCGAAGCATCAGGAATATAAAAACAGTGGCTTTTATATCTTCCGGAATGCGTCTGATTAAACCAGGTTGCCGGACATTCCCCTGTCGGCCGGAAAAACCACAAGGCCCGTTTGGCGGGATCAAAACGCTGGCCCTGAATGGCCTTTCGGGCCAACCGGATATCCTGCTGGCGGGCCGGTTGATAAAAATACGGCATTTGCACGGCTTCAAAACCGCCGGGGGATTGGAAAACCATCTGTTGAAGATTGCGGATCCCCTCAAAATCGAGACAGTTGGCAATCACCCGGTTGACACCCACATTGCCAACCAGTAACATCCCCATTTGCCCGTCCCCTTCCGCTTCCGCCCGCATCAACCTGGCCAACAGCTTGACATGCGATTCCGGCGCCTGAATAACCGCCATACCATCCCCCCTGAGACCAACATATGCCCCCCTGCTCAAAAAAAGAACCGGCCAATTCTTTTGAAAATTGGAAATATCTTTTGGAAAGAACACTTCTTTTGGTGTATTCTGAATATAGGAGGTGACCGGCTTGCTTCCCCTGTTCAACAACCGAACCGACGGCTGTCGCCAACTTTCCTGGAAGTTTCGGAAGTTACGCCGCAAGTGGCGTCATCACTGGTTGTGCATCCCCTTTTTCATCCCTGTCTGGATTTACGAACAAGTCCGGCTGAGGTTCTTCCCGTTTATCCATTTCCAACTCCTCCACACTTGCAATCCTTGGGAACGGAAACTGTTTTACGCGCTTTATTCCAAATTCGGGCGTGACGTCAAAATCCACTATCCCATTCACCGCCATCGGGTGGCAATCGCCATCCCCAAATACAAACTGGCTTTGGAATGCGACGGGGACACGGTGATCCGTCCCAAAAAACAACTCCGCTTTCAAACAAAAAAACATGATCTGGGAAAGCAAGGCTGGAAAGTGATGCGCTTTTCACGCCGTCGCCTGTCCGGGCAAATGGACCAGGTCATCCGCGAAATTACAGAATATACAGATATCATGAAAAGAAGAAAATCACCTGGTCAATTCACCTGACAAGCATCCGGTCCGCGGGGACGGAAAACAGGGTCCCGGACGGCTTTTCACAAGGAGGGAAACTTTTATGATTCAAGGCTTGTATGAAGTTCATTTTCAAGTGGAAGATTTGGACCGTTCTGTCGAATTTTATCAAAGACTTGGGCTGACTCCGGCCTGGAGAAATGACAGTGTCGCTTTTCTGTGGATTGAACCTGAAAAAAGCTGGCTGGGCCTCTGGCAAAAGCCCGGCGGGAACCATGTATTTGCCAAACATATCGCCTTTCGCATCCACTTTGAGGATATGCCCGAAGCCATCCGCTGGCTCAAGGAAAAAGGGATCGAACCGGTAAAAGACGGGCGTTTTGAACCGGTCGAGCCCGTGGTGCGCCCGTTTCAAAGAAATGCTTCTTTGTATTTTGAAGATCCGGACGGCCATAATCTGGAACTGATCTGCACCATCCCCGATGACATTTCCCCGGATCTTCCGAAAATGTATTGGAGCGAATGGGAAAAACTCCGCGCAAAAAAATAAACCTCCCGCTGAAACGGCGAAACCCCCTTAAAAATCGACAAGCTTGCACCGGCTGATATCATAGAAGAAGAACCCCCGACCCCGTCCAAAAAAAGGAGGAAAGCAAAAAGATGTCCGAGATGATTGAAGTAAAAAATCCTGCCACCGGGGAATTGATCCAAAAAGTAAAAGCCCATACCGAAGAGGAAATCACCAGAGCCATCCGGAAAGGACACGAAAGTTTTTCCGCTTGGTCCAAAACCAATGCCCATGAGCGCTCCCGCTTGCTCCGGGTATGGTCGGATCGCATTCAAAAAAACAAGGAAAACATCGCGCGGATCATGACGCTGGAAAGCGGAAAACCGCTGACCGAATCCCTCGCGGAGGTCGACTATGCCGTCAGTTATATTGATTGGTACGCCGAAGAAGCCAAACGGCTGTACGGCCGGACCATCCCCGCCCACACCGGATCGAAACGGATTATCGTCACTCGTCAACCCGTCGGGCTGGTGGCGGCCATCACGCCTTGGAATTTTCCCGCGGCCATGATGACCAGAAAAGCCGCACCCGCCTTGGCAGCCGGCTGTACGTTTATTGTGAAACCGGCGGAAGAAACGCCGCTGACCACCATGGAACTGGTTAAACTGGCCCATGAAGCCGGCATACCGGAAGGGGTCATCCAATATGTCAACGGGTTGGGGCCTTTCGTCGGCAAACTCTTTACGGACAGCCCCCTGATTCAAAAAATCTCTTTTACCGGCTCCACTGAAGTCGGAAAGTTGCTGATGAAAAACAGCGCCGCCACCGTCAAACGCATTTCCATGGAACTGGGCGGCCATGCTCCCGTCATTGTGGCCGAAGATGCCGACCTTGATCTTGCCGTCCGGCAAACCATCCTTTCCAAATTCCGAAACGCCGGGCAAACCTGCATTTGCGCCAACCGCCTGCTGGTCCACGAAAGCATCGCCGAAGCCTTCTCCCAAAAGTTGGCGAACAGCGTGCGGAAATTAAAAGTCGGAAACGGCTTGAACCCAGAGACCGACGTCGGTCCGGTCATCAACAAAAAAAGCTTTGACAAAATCATGGAACAAATCGAAGATGCCCTCCAAAAGGGCGCACGCGTGTTGTGCGGAAACACTTACCAAGCCGACCGCGAAAAAGGATATTTTTTTGTCGCTCCGACCATCCTCGGCCAAGCCGGCCTTGACATGAAAATCATGCAGGAAGAAACATTCGGACCGGTTCTTCCCATCCTGTCCTTCAAAAGCCTGGAAGAAGCCGTGGAGATTGCCAACAGCACCCCTTACGGCCTGGCCGCTTATTTCTTCACCAATGATTACCGCACCGGCATTTACTTGAATGAACACTTGGACTTCGGCATTATCGGTTGGAACGACGGAGCGCCGTCTGCCGCACACGCCCCGTTTGGTGGAATGAAAGAAAGCGGCATCGGCCGGGAAGGCGGCTTGGAAGGAATGGAACCGTATTTGGAGACAAAGTACTTATCCATCGGGAATCTGTAAAAGGTCCGCAAAAAAGCCGATTGATTGTTCTTGATCAATCGGCTTTCAGCATGGCGCTTTCTTGAATCGCTCCCGTTCTCATCAAAAAACAAAGAGAACCGAAGAAACAGATGGTCTGTCTCCGGTTCCCCGTTTTATCATGATTCCAAATTGCTGTGGCGGCGGACCGCTTCGTCATGATTCACTTCCTTCAGCCTTCCATATTCCAGGCATACGGCATCCAACAAGATATGGACACTTTGGTCAAACAGCGACCCCAGAGGTTGAATGGTTTTCCATTCATTGGCGCGCCGGTGTTTGGTTGCCGCCGGAACACGGAGGATCTTCACGGCCGTTTGTGCAAGAGGGGACGCCTCATCGGTCGTCACGGCAATCACCTTGCACCCGATGGATTTGGCTTTCTCCGCCGTCCAAACCACTTGGCGGGTGGTTCCCGATCCTGAAACGGCAACCAGCCAGTCTCCTGCTTCAACGGATGGCGTAATCGTTTCGCCTGCCACATACACCTTGGCACCCAAATGCATCAACCGCATGGCAAACGATTTGGCCATCAATCCGGAGCGTCCTTCCCCCACGACAAAGATCCGCCCCGCCTTTTGCAATGCCGCGGCGGTTTCTTTGATCTCTTCTTCTTTCACCTGCCCGATCACCGCTTCCACTTCTCTTAAAATGGCTTGAGCTGTCGACATGGCTTATTCCCCCTTTTCAATGGCTTGTTTCAACTGTCTGGCCGCCTCTTTTGGATTCTCCGCTTTGGTGATGGCGGTACCGACAATCACCACCGAAGGATGGAAAGACTTTCTCACCTTCTCCAAGGAACTTAGCGTAATTCCGCCTGCTGCCGCCCATTTCACCGGCTTCTCCGACGAAACCGCCGCACACTTTTTCCATACAGGCCGCACCCCTTCTTCTTGCTCATCCTTGCTCACATGCACGCAAAAAACGGCCTCGTCATATTTTAATAACTCTCTCACTTGATCTTCTGATACGTTCAACAAATCAATCATCACCGTTTTGCCATGGCGGCGTGCCACGTCCATGCAGGTCTCGATGGTAACCGGCGGCGCCACCCCCATGACAGTGGCCGCATCGGCCCCGGCTTCAAATGCCTTTTCAAATTCATAACGGGCATTGTCCATCGTTTTGGTGTCCGCCACCACCGGCTTGTCGGGAAAAGTCCGCTTCAATTCCCGGACTCCCGCCATTCCAAATTCCTTGATAATGGAAGTCCCCACTTCAATCCAATCGGTGAATTCTTCCGTTTCCCCGGCCAACCGGACTGCTTCGGGGATACTCATCCGATCCAACGCAAGTTGCAGTATCATCCTCCGGTCTCCTTTCCCTCTGCATGAACATTCATTTCCTCTCCGGATCAACACGATTGCCGGGAAGTGCCGGGCCGGCAGGCGGATTTGCCTGAACCATCCGGCTCGGAAAAACATATTCCTCCGGCTCCGGCTTCCCGCCATTTATTTGTTCAAACAACAATTCCGCAGCCTTTCTTCCCATCTCAGCTGCCGGTTGCTCGATAAACGTGATGGGGTGGTCCATCAACCGGGCAAACGGAATATTGTCAAAAACGACCAGATCCACCTCTTCCCCGAGCACGAGCCCTTTTTCTTTTATAAATTCCATGACGGCCAGAAACATCCGGTCATTCCCGGCAAACAAAGCAGTCGGCCGCTCTTTGGAAGCAAAAAGGCTTTCCAGCCGGCTTTTCACCTCATCCACCGGGGATTCGACGATATAGTCGGGATCCACGGGCAAACCGGCATCCTCCATGGCTTTTCGGTAACCTTCCAATCTGCCTTTTCTGGTGCTTACCATCAGTGGCTGCACGACAAAAGCAATTCGTTGGTGCCCTTGTCCGATCAACTGTTTGATCGCTTGGCAAGTGGCCGCGGCATTATCGGTCACCACCGAATAAGCATGATCCAACCCGGTCTGGCGATCCACGAAAACCACCGGATAGCCTTCCCGGACCATCTGTTCATACAAATCCCGATTCTTTCCGGTCGGAAAGATAATCATGCCATCCACTTGCTTTGCCCTCAGCATTTCAATATACCGTCGTTCCTGATCCGGCTGGTCATCCGCATTGCAAACAATCGCGTGCAAATCATGATCCCGGCAAAAATCTTCAATTGCACGAATGATTCCGGTGGAAAAATAATGAAGGATATTCGCTACAATAATCGCAATCATTGAAGTGCGCTTTTGTTTTAGACTCCTGGCAATGAAATTGGGTTGATAACCCAGTTTTTCAATGGCTTCTTCGATTCTTTTTTTTGTGTTTTCCCCCATGTATTCAAAGCGCTTGTTTAAAAATTGCGAAACGGTGCTCTTGGAAACACCCGCTTCTTTGGCGACATCCGCCATGGTCACTTTCTTCATTGCTGTTCCCTCTTTCAATCGTTCGATGACTTTATTGTAGCGACTCCTTTTCCTTTTTCCCAGCTTCAATCCGTTCCGACTGCACCGCGGCCATCAGCTTTTCGGCCTGTTTTGTCACTTCCCGCAAATATTCGTCCGTCAATGCCCGTGACGGATCGACGAGGGACGATCCCACCCCGACGGCCACCGCACCGGCCCGGATGTAATCTTTGGCGTTCGTTTGGTCAATGCCGCCGGTCGGCATGAGCGGAATGTGGGGCAAAGGAGCCGAAATGCTTTTTAAATAGCCCGGTCCGGCAATCCCTGCCGGAAACACTTTCACCACATCCGCCCCCTGTTCAAACGCATGTAAAATTTCCGTTGGGGTGAATGCTCCCGGCACACTGATCACCCCGTACCGTTTCGCCATTTGAATGATCTTTTCATTCACCGTCGGCGAAACAATGAATCGGGCTCCCGCCAAGATGGCCAGACGTGCGGTTTCGGCATCGAGAACGGTTCCGGCCCCGACCAGCATTGCATCGCCAAACACCTCGCATGCTTTTTCAAGCACGGACAGCGCTTGCGGGGTTTCCATCGTGATTTCAAGCGCGGTCACGCCTCCGTCCAGCAACGCTTGGCCGATTTTTACCGCCGATTCCACAGAAGCCCCGCGGACAACGGCAACCACCGATCTTTTTTTGATTTCTTCCGCTCCCATGACAACTCCCCCTTTATCCTTCTTCCGACGCATAAACAACATCCGGGCGGCGGCCGGAAAGCTTGTCCTTTCGGGCTGCACGGACCGCCCAAAGTGTGAGGGCCGCGGCCAAAAGCAAAGATCCCGCCATGAAGATATAGGAAGCACCAAATCCTCCCGTCACACCGTTTAAATACCCGACCACATAAGCGCCGACAAACGACCCCAAGGCTCCCATGCTGTTGATCAGTGCCATCGCTCCCCCCGCCACATTTCTGGGGAGAATTTCCGGAATAATTGCAAAGAACGGTCCGTACGGGGCATACATCGCGCCGCCGGCAATCACCAGCAGGATGAAAGAAAGCAAGAAGTGGTCGGTTCCCAAGGCATATGAAAGGTAAAAAGCGACGGCGCCAACCAGTAAAAACGGCCACACAAACGCACTGCGATTTAACATTTTGTCAGAGAAGTATGAAGCCAGAAGCATCATGGCCGTGGCCAGGATGTAAGGGACAGACGACAACCAACCGGTCTCCACCAGCCCCATGTCCGGCGCGGCTTTGATGATTGACGGCAGCCACATTACAAATCCATACACGCCGATACTCCACAAAGCATATTGGATGCTGAGCAAAATCACCGGCTTGGATCGAAACGCCTCCCGGTAATTTTTAACCGGTTTTAAATCCTCCTGTTCCTTTTGTAACCGTTGATTCAATTCCCCTTTTTGTTGTCCGGTCAGCCAACGGGCCTCCCCGGGTTTATCTTCCACAACGCACCACCACACAAAGGCCCATAAAACGGCGGGAATCCCTTCCAAAACAAACATCCAACGCCAGCCGAACGCTTCCAACAGATAGCCGGAAACAATGGACATCCACAGCACCGTGACCGGATTTCCCAAGATCAAAAATGTATTGGCGCGGGAACGCTCTTCTTTGGTGAACCAGTGGCTCAAGAAGACAAGCATCGCCGGCATTACAGCGCTTTCAACCACTCCCAAAGCAAACCGGATGACAAATAATAAAGAAAGATTGCTGACCAGTCCGGTCAAGGAAGCCAACAAGCCCCATAAAATCAACGACCAGAAAATCAACCTTTTGGCACTTTTCTTTTCCGCATAATGCGCGCCGGGAATTTGGAAAAAGAAATACCCCAGAAAGAACAGGGCACCGAGCAAGGAGGAAGTGCCTTCCGTAATGTTCAGATCTTCCGCCAAACCGCCGGCGGCCCCAAATCCATAATTGGCACGGTCCAGATAAGCAAGACTGTAAGTGATAAAAACAACGGGAATCAAACGCATCCATCTTTGATCGGCCCAAGTTTTCATGTGATCACTCCTTGCGGGGCTCCCCATTTTTTTCAAGATAATCATCCAGCTCCGTCTTGGTTGGATAACCGTCATGGTCTCCGGGAGATTGCACCGCCAGAGCCCCCATCGCATTGGCCCGGATCACGGCCTCCCGGATCGCGAGTCCTTCCAGGAGTCCGCTGATCAATCCGGCGGCAAACCCGTCGCCGGCCCCAACGGTATCCACCACTTTACGGACCTTAAAGCCGGAAACCGTCCCTTCTTCCGATGCCGTTTTGTAATAGGCTCCCTCTTCCCCCAGCTTGACGACAACAAGCTTTACTCCTTTTTCCAAGTAAAAATCGGCAATCTCCCCCGGTTTGTCCGAACCGGTCAGAACCGCTCCCTCCCGGATGCCGGGCAGCACCCAGTCGCATTGAAAAGCGGATTGATTGACTTGCCGGATCATCTCATGAACGGACGGCCAAAGGGAAGGTCGCAAATTTGGGTCAAAAGAAACCGTTTTTCCGTTTTCCTTCATAAACGCCAAAGCCTGACGGGCAAAAGACCGGAATGACCCGGACACCGCCAGGGGGATCCCCGTCATGTGCAGGTGGCGCGCTTTGAGAAAATACGCTTTGTCAAAGTCGCCGGGCACCCAACGGCTTGCCGCCGATCCCTTTCGGAAATATTGAACTTCCGGATCCCCTTCTTTCACTTTCGACTTCAACTGGAAACCGGTCGGATGCTTGTCATCCATCCGGACTCTGCTGATGTCAACGCTTTCATTTTTGAGCCGCTTCATGATAAACTTGCCAAACGCATCCTTCCCCACTTTACTCACCCAACCGGTCCGGACATTCAGCCGGGCCAGGCCGATGGCCACATTGGCTTCGGCACCGGCAAGCCCAAGCGTGAACCGGCCGGCTTCATGCAATGGCCCCGGACGATCCGCCATAAACATGGCCATGGCTTCCCCAAATGTCACAACATCCAACTTCTGCATGTCACCACCCCGCCTGTTCGGTTGTTACCCGCCTTTTTCAACAGAAGCCAAAGACAACGCTTTCAAAATCATAGATAAACCGATTTAGTAAAACGGTTTATCTCAGTATAAAACCCATCCCCAAAGAGATCAATACAAAATTTCAAAAATACCACATTTTTTCTTGTGTATTCTGCATTGATCCTGTGTATTGTATGGATTTTTTATCGATTTTATATATTTTTCATTCCATTTTTTATTGTTATAATTAACTAAATTGTTGTTTTTTTATTTTTCGCCGTGTGAAAAGAAACCGGAAAACATCCAGCCCGCCTTCTGTGTCTTCCACAGATCCGGACAGGGTTCTGCTCATTCCCAATGCTGCCCGGAGGGTTCACCGGATGCAATGATCGGAGTCTCAAACGGAAGGAACAGGAGGAGAACAGATGGCCGTTTTGTCCTTGATATTTTTGCAAATCATTCTGCCACTGTTGATTCTGCTGGCCGTTGGTGCGATTTTGCATAAAGTCTTTGCTTTGCATTTAAAATCCTTTTCCAAACTGTTAACGTATTGCCTCTTGCCGGCCAACACCTTCGTCAATATTTATCAAAGCCGCATGCCGCTGGCGATTTTCGGGCAAATTATCTTGTTTTTGCTGTTGTTTTCCACCTTTTCCATCTCCTTTACCGAAATCATCAGCCGGGTCACGAAAATGGACCGGAAAACGGCGGCCACCTACAAGAACAGTGTGGTTTTGATGAATTCGGCCAACTATGGGATTCCGGTCAGCCAGATGGTTTTCCATGCCAATCCGCTGGGGGTTTCCATTCAATTGTTTGTGATGATTTTTCAAAACCTGCTCACCTTCACTTACGGGATTTTTAACTTGGTGAGTGCCAAAAGCGGAGGGCGTTCCGTAATCAAAGAGCTGTTCAAACTTCCCATGTTGTATGCGCTCCTGCTCGGCCTCATCTGTGCCGGTTTTCGGATCGAAATTCCCCCCATCCTGTGGAAGCCGGTCGAGAACATGGCCGACGCGTTTCTGGCGGTCGCTTTGATCACGCTCGGTGCGCAAATCGCCACCATCCGGCCCGGTAAACCCCATCCGGTCTTGTACCTGAGCACGTTCTCCCGGTTGGTGATCGGGCCCGGTGCCGCACTCGGCATCATCTTCCTGCTGGGGTTGGACGGCACGGTCGCACAATCCTTGTTTATCGCCAGTTCCTTCCCCACTTCACGAAACAGCTCTATTTTGGCTTTGGAATACAACAACCATCCCGATCTGGCTGCACAGGCCGTCTTGATCAGCACCCTGTTCAGCACGGTGACGGTCACGCTGGTGGTTTGGCTTGCCGGAATCCTTTTTCCGGTCACCACTTGACAGGAGGGTCAACAGATGCTTGCACTCACGGGTTACCTGATGGTCTTTTTGTTTATGTACCTGATTATGTCGAAAAAGATGCCCACACTGATTGCCCTGATGATCATCCCGGTCCTTTTTGCCGTATTCACCGGACATGCTTCCGAAATGGGACAGATGGCATTGGAGGGAATCAAAGATTTGGCCCCGACCGGGATCATGCTTTTGTTTGCGATTCTTTATTTTGGCATCATGATTGATGCCGGCTTGTTTGACCCCATCGTAACCAGAATCTTAAAGGCGGTGAAAGGAGATCCGGCAAAGATCGTCATGGGAACGGCCGTCCTTGCACTGGTCGTTTCCCTGGACGGGGACGGCACCACCAGTTACATGATCACCGTTTCCGCCTTTCTTCCGCTGTACCGGCGTTTGAACATGAATCCGCTGATTCTGCCGGGGATCACTGTGATGTCGGTCAGTTTGACCAATATGGTGCCATGGGGCGGACCGACTGCCCGTGCAGCCGCCGCATTGGGCGTGGACGCCGGCGATGTGTTCGTCCCTTTGATTCCTTCCATGATCGGTGGGGCCGTTTGGATCCTCTTCACCGCATTTTGGTTGGGACGGCGGGAAAGAAAACGGCTGGGAGTGATTCCCCTGGATGAACAGAGCATCCAAAACCTGCAAAAAGAAGCCTCCCCTGAAGGGGACGCTTCCTTGAAACGCCCGAAACTGCTTTGGGCCAACACCATCTTGACCGCTCTTTTGCTCATCGGCCTGATCAAAGGCATCATGCCGCTGCCGGTGTTGTTTATGCTCGCTTTTTCCCTTGCCGTCATGATCAACTATCCCAATCCCGAACAACAAAAAAAGCGGATCGCATCCCATGCCGGAAACGCCCTTGCCGTCGTCTCCCTGGTTTTTGCCGCCGGCATTTTCACCGGGATCCTCTCAGGCACCAAAATGGTGGACGCCATGGCTTCCAGCCTGATCTCCATCATTCCGGACTCCTGGGGACCGGCCTTTCATCTCATCATCGCGGTAACCAGCATCCCATTCACCTTTTTCATGTCCAATGATGCTTACTATTTCGGCGTGGTTCCCATTTTGGCTGAAGCTGCCGCTTCCTACGGTTATACTGCCGTCGAGATCGCCCGGGCATCGTTGCTGGGACAGCCGGTCCATTTGTTAAGCCCGCTCGTGCCTGCCACTTACCTGCTGGTGGGAATGTCGAAAGTCGACTTCGGGGAATTCCAGCGCTTTACAATCCTTTGGGCCACCGGCACCGCAATGGCTGTGATCATCACGGCTCTGGCCACCAAAGTCATCTTTTGAGCCGGGGACCGGGACGGCCGGCCTCTACAGACGGATCTGGTATTTTTTCAGCTTTTTGTAGAGGGTCACCCGGGATATCCTTAATTTTCTGGCAGCTTGGGATTTGTTGCCGGCCGTCTCTTTTAATGCCTGTTCAATCAACTGTTTCTCCATGTGATCTTTTTCACCGGACAAGCTGCGGCGATTTTCCGCACCGGGCTCTGAAAAAGACGATGCAGCAGCCGGGTGTTGGAAAAAGCTGACCAAATCTTCTTTTTGGATCACCGGTTTTTCGGACAGGATCACGACCCGTTCCATCAGGTTGCGCAGTTCCCGCACATTTCCCGGCCATGGATGCTGAAGCAAAACCGGCATGGCATCCGGCTGGATTTCGGGAACCGGCACTTGATACCGGCTGGCAAATTGCTCCAAAAAATATTGCGCCAACAAGGGAATGTCCTCCACCCGCTCTCTCAAGGGAGGCATGGTCAGCTGAATGACGTTTAACCGGTAATACAAATCGGAACGGAACTTTTTTTCTTCCATCAATTTGATGAGATCCTGATTGGTCGCGGCGATAAACCGGACATCCACTTTTCTCCCTTTGGAATCCCCGATGCGGTAAAGGACTTGTTCTTGCAACACCCTGAGCAGCTTCACCTGCATCTCCGGCGGAAGCTCTCCCACTTCATCCAAAAACAGGGTGCCGCCGTGCGCCATTTCGATTTTTCCGGGTTTTCCTTCTTTCTGTGCCCCGGTGAAGGAACCGCCTTCATACCCGAACAATTCACTTTCAAACAAAGCGTGTGGAATCGCCCCGCAATTCACGGGGATAAACGGCCCCTTTCTCCGCGCGCTGGCTTCGTGGATGGCCCTGGCGCAAATTTCTTTTCCGGTTCCGCTTTCCCCCAGAATCAATGTGGTTGCGTCCGTTTTGGCGCTTTTATTGGCAATGGCAATCGTTTTGCGGAGGGCTTTGCTTTTTCCGATCAATTTGGAAAAGGGAAGGATCTCCTGATCCGTGTGGACGCGTTGCTTCAGTTCCTGCAGCTCCCGGGATGTCATGATCAGGTTTTCATTCAATTTCACCAACTGGGTGATGTCCCGTTCGACCGACACCGCTCCGATCAATTCCCCGTTCCCGTCAAAAATGGGGCTGGTATTGATGACAACATGTTTGTCATGGCGCGGGCGATGATATTTATTTTTCACTTTTTTCTTTGTTTTCAGCACCTTCAAAACCATTAAATCGTCATGAAGGAAAAAATCCGTGATTTTTTTGCCCAGAATCTCCTCTTTTTGAATGTTGTAAGTCTCTTCCGCCGCCTCATTCCAAAAAATCACATTCATCTTTTGATCCACAATCGTAATCGCATCATCTTCCGTCGACAAGACCGCCTGCAAATAAAAGTGATGAGGATCCGTCACTTTCCCCGCCCCTTTCGGCTTAATGTGGATGCATCCGACTGTAAACAGATGTTAACCCTGTTTACAATATTGTTAATAATATTTTACACATTAACAAGATTATCAGCAAATGAAATCGCTTCCAGAAAAAATAAAAACAACATATTTAAACCGGTTTCATTTGGTTGGCACATTCCTTGCATATAAACAGGGCAAAGGATTTTTTACTTGAGGCATTGACTCATTTTTAAAAGCATTGATCTTTCAAAGGAGGTTTTTCCATGGTTGTCCCTTACAAACATGAACCTTTTACCGATTTCAAGGATCCGGCCCATCGCGAGGCGTTTGAAAAAGCTTTGCAAAAGGTCCGCAGCGAACTTGGAAAAGAATATCCGCTGGTCATCAACGGCGAACGGATTTACACCGAAGATAAATTGGTTTCCGTCAACCCCGCCGACAAAGAACAAGTGATCGGAAAGGTTTCAAAAGCAACCAAAAAACACATTGACCAGGCATTTGCAGCAGCAAACGAAGCCTTTAAAACATGGCGGAGAATGTCTCCGGAAGCCCGTGCCAACGTGCTCTTTAAAGCCGCCGCCATCACCCGGCGCAGAAAGCATGAAATTTCCGCATGGCTTGTCTACGATGCCGGAAAGCCCTGGGATCAAGCCGATGCGGATACGGCCGAAGGCATTGACTTTTTGGAATACTACGGAAGACAAATGCTGGAAATCGCCAAAGGGGAAAAAGTGAACAGCCGTCCGATTGAACAAAACACTTTGTTCTATCAGCCGATGGGACCGGGCGTCACGATTCCGCCGTGGAACTTCGCCTTTGCCATTGTATGCGGAACGACCGTTGCTCCCATTGTTGCCGGAAACCCGGTTCTGATGAAACCGTCGGAAAACACCCCCGTCGTCGCTTACAAAGTCGTGGAAATTTTGGAGGAAGCCGGCCTCCCCAAAGGCGTACTCAACTTTGTCCCGGGAGATCCCGCGGAAATCGGGGATTATCTGGTTGACCACAAAGACACGCACTTCATCAACTTTACCGGTTCCCGAGCCACCGGCGTCCGCATCTATGAACGCGCCGCCAAAGTGCAGGAAGGGCAAACCCACCTGAAACGGGTGATTGCAGAAATGGGCGGAAAGGACACGATTATTGTGGATAAAGATGCAGACTTGGAATTGGCTGCCGATGCCATCGTCCAGTCCGCCTTCGGATTCTCCGGACAAAAATGCTCCGCCTGCTCCCGGGTTGTGGTTCATGAAGATGTTTACGACGAAGTGATCGAGAAAACGGTTCAGCGCACCAAAACGTTGACAGTGGGAAATCCGGCGGAAGAAGATGTATACATGGGTGCCGTGATCAATCAAAAACAATTCGACAAAATCAAAAGCTACATTGAAATTGGCAAAACGGAAGGAACCCTCGTCTACGGCGGACAAACGGATGATTCCAAAGGATATTTTGTCTACCCGACGATCTTTAAAGATGTGGATCCCAAAGCCCGCATCATGCAGGAAGAAATTTTCGGCCCGGTGGTTGCGTTCACCAAAGCCCGCGATTTTGATGAAATGCTGGAAATTGCAAACAACACGGAATACGGTTTGACCGGGGCCGTGATTTCGAATAACCGGGAACATCTGGAACGGGCCAGATATGAATTCCATGTCGGAAACCTTTACTTTAACAGAGGATGCACCGCGGCCATTGTCGGTTATCAGCCTTTCGGCGGATTCAAAATGTCCGGTACCGATTCCAAAGCAGGAGGCCCTGACCACCTGAAATTATTCATGGAAGCAAAAACGGTTTCCGAAACGTATTGATTGCGGACCGGAAACAGTGAAAGGGGTTGGGGATTGTGCAGAAGTTGTTGCGAAATTTTTTCATCCGCTTATCCACCAATAAATTTTTAAACCAAAGTGCCCGGAAATGGGGATTTCGCCTGGGGGCCGAACGGTTTGTGGCCGGCACGGACATTGAAAGCGTCACACGCACCATCAAAAAGATGAATCAACAAGGCATCAGCTGTACGGTGGATAACTTGGGGGAATTTGTTTTTCACAAAGAAGAATCCATCCAAGCCAAAAACCAAATCATCGCGATGCTCAATAAAATCAACGAAGAAAATCTGGATTGCCATGTCTCGGTCAAATTAACCCAGTTGGGGCTGGATATCGATCAGGACTTTTGCATTGAAAACATGAAAGAGATCTTGGACGTTGCCGCCCGATACGACATTTTCATCAACATTGACATGGAAGACTACATTCATTTCCAACCGACCATCGACGTCTTAAAAACGTTGCTGAAAGACTACAACAATGTGGGAACCGTGATCCAAAGCTATCTGCGGTGCGCGGAAGAAGTGACGGATGAACTCCGGGATGTCCGCCTCCGGATCGTCAAAGGAGCGTATAAAGAAAGTCCGGATGTCGCCTTTCAATCCAAAGAGGAGATTGACCGGAACTTTTTGAAACTGGCCAAAAAAAGACTGGCCGGACCGGCTTTCACTTCCATTGCCACGCATGATCACCGGATCATCGGCGAACTGAAGAAATTTGTTGCCGAAAACGGGATTCCGACGGACCGGTTTGAGTTTCAAATGCTCTATGGATTCCGGCAAGAGATGCAATATGATTTGGCCAAAGAGGGATACCGGATGACCACTTACATGCCTTTCGGCCATGACTGGTTCGGCTATTACATGCGCCGGTTGGCCGAACGTCCGCAAAACCTGAATCTGATTTTCAAAGACGTTTTCAACCGGAAATCCTCCTGAGCCGAAAAGGCGGTGTCACCAGTGGATTGGTGACACCGCCTTCTTCTTTGCCATCCGTTCAGGTTTGCCGGAATGCCACTTGCCCGTTGACAATGGTCATTCGCGTCTTCGTCTTTCCCCACTCCCCGGGGTCTGTGGCAAACAAATCCCGGTCATAAACCGTCATGTCTGCATAATAACCCACCTGCAGGCGTCCCCGCTCTTTTTCCTCCCCGGCTGCATAAGCACTGCCTTGGGAAAACAAGGCCAAAGCTTCGCTCAAACTCAACTTTTCCCGGGGAAAATAGCCCGGATGATCTTCTTCCGGCGGACGCCGGGTAACCGCCGCGTGAAGTCCCCACACGGGATGAAGCGGCTCGATCGGCGCATCGCTTCCACCGGCCAAGTGAACACCGGATTGAAGCAATGTTTTCCAAGCATAAGCATACGCCATCAAATCTTCTTCAACGCGTTCCAGCACCCAAGGAAAATCGCTGGCCACAAACCGGGGTTGGATATCCACAGCCATCGGCATGGCTTTCAGTTTCGAAATGAGATCCGGCCGCAAAAACTGTCCGTGAATGAGACGATGGCGAAGTGTGCGGCCTGTTTTGCCGTGAACCACCGGGCAGGACTGCATGGCCTGCAACACATATTCGGCGGCTTGATCGCCAATGGCGTGGACCGCCACCGGCATCCGTTGTTCCGCTGCCACCTGCGTCAACCGGATCAATTCTTCCGGCTCGTGAATCAAAAGTCCGTAATGATCCGGTTCATCCCGGTACGGCCTGGAAAGAAACGCCGTCTTTCCGCCCAGCGATCCGTCCGCAAAAATTTTCATCGCGCCGATCCGGAACCACTCGTCCCCATCCCCGGCATTCCACGGACTTTCTTTGAGCTCTTCCAAATAAGGATGATAAATCAATTGATGAGTCCGCAACCATACGCCTTCTTCCCTGAGCTCCTGGCAGATCCGGATCAACTCGTACAAGCTTTCGACATAACGCAGGTCTTCGGTATGGACGGCAGTCAACCCGCAAGCCAACGCCTCTTGCATCGCCAGGCGGATGGTCTCTTTTTTTTCCGTGTAATCCGGTTTCGGTTGGACATCATAAAAAAACCGGGTGGCATTTTCATAAACCCGGCCGTTGAACCGCCCCTTTTCATCCCTTCCCCATTTTCCCTGCTCCGGATCTGTTTCCCCTTCCCGGATGCCGGCTGTTTGGTAAGCCAGGCGGTTGACCAGACCGGCATGATGGCAGATGCGGATCAGAAAAAGGGGATGGTCCCCGCTTGCCTCATCCAGCTCTTCCAAAGTCGGGATTTCGCCCTGCATTTGGTTTTCATCCCATCCCATTCCCAAAATCCATTGCTGCGGTTTTAACGACCGGGCCCGGGCGCGGATGGCTTGCAACAATTCTTCTTTGGAACGGCAGGAACTCACATCCATCCACCGCCTTTTTTGCCCGACCCCCGACAAATGCACATGGCTGTCGGCCAGCCCCGGATATATGTAGCCGCCTTCCAGATCCACTTTCCTCACATCCGGACGCCCGTACTCCAGAAGAATGGAATCATTCCCGCCAATGGCCGCAATCCGCCCGTCCCGCACCACCACGGCTTCCATGGAAGAAGCGCCGGTGGCCGGACGAATGTGTCCATGGTGAAAAATCACCGTCCCCTTCATCATTCTTCTCCCCCGTTTCCTGTATGATACATGTTTACTCCCATCATAGCGTCTGAATATTCAGTCGTAAAGCACAGGGACACGCACTGGAAATATTTTGAGGTATAAAAAGAATGCATGTTCGCATATAATGAGAACAAAGCCGATCGTTTGTTCGTGCCTTAAGGGAGGAAAAAGCATGGAAAAAGTGATCTTTCTCGTTGACATGCAATCCTTTTATGCAAATATCGAAAAATCACTTCATCCTGAATGGCGCGACCGCCCGGTGGTTGTCTCCGGCGATCCCAAGCGGCGCCACGGCGTGATTTTGGCCGCTTGTCCCCTTGCCAAAAAATATGGCATTCAAAATGCCGACACGTTGCAAGAAGCGCAAAAACGATGCCCGGATCTGGTGGTCGCCCGTCCCCGCATGAGCTTGTATCTGGAATTTTCCCTGCGCATCACGGAAATTCTGGAACGTTTCAGCGATTTGGTCGAACCTTACTCCGTGGATGAACAGTTTATCTCGATCCACGGAAGTGAAAAGCTGTTCGGGCCTCCCGAAACCATTGCCCGCAAGATCCAAAAGACCATCCGGGATGAACTTCACCTGTATGCCCGGATCGGGATCGGGCCGAACAAGGTGCTCAGCAAAATGGCTTGTGACAATTTTGCCAAGAAAAACAAGGAAGGCATTTATTGGCTGGACCGAAAAAAATTGAAAACCGATTTATGGCCCCTGCCGGTGCAAAACATGTTCGGGGTGGGCAAACGGATGGGGCATCATTTGAACAAGATGGGGATCCGCACCATCGGAGATCTCGCCCGCTTTCCGCTGAAACGCCTGCAAAAACGGTGGGGGATCCCCGGGCAAGTCTTGTGGATGACCGCCAACGGACATGATTTGTCCCCGGTTTCTCCCGACACCTTCGAACACCAAAAAGCAATCGGCCATCAGATGACCTTGCCCCGCGATTACCGGACTGCCGAAGAAATCCGGGTCGTCCTGTTGGAACTGTGTGAAGAGGTCTGCCGCCGGACCCGGCGTCACCATCTTCTCGGACAAACGGTCAGCGTCGGATGCCGGGGGGGCGATTTTCAAAATCCGTCAGGATTTCACCGCCAATGCAAGCTCCCGGAAGCAACCAATCAAACCATGGAAGTTTTTCAATCGGCCTGGCAACTGTTTTTGCGTTTTTGGGAAGGGCAGCCGATCCGTTCGCTGGGGGTCAGCTTAAGCCGGTTCCAAACCGATCAAGCCCTGCAACTCAGCCTCTTCGAAGACCGGAACAAAAAAACGGAGCTCGGCTATGTGATGGACGAAATCAAGGAACGCTTCGGCCCGACAGCCATCTTGCGCGCCATCTCCCTGACGCATGCCGGACAAGCGCTCAGCCGGGCACAAAAGATTGGAGGGCATGACCGATGAGCTCTGTATTAAACCGCAAAAATCTCCTGTGGGAAGGAAGTCGCATGTTCCTGCCTGAGCATCGCGAAGCCTTGTTGGCCCGGCGAAAAAGGCAAGAAGAATGGAGCCCGCCTGAACTGGCGGAAGACGCGCTCGAAGAAATCAACCAGATTCTTCTGGAGGCATTGCACGGCGATTTCCCCGTCCTGGTCCGCTATGTGAAAAACCGGCACCCCTGTCAACTGTGCGGATTTGTCGAAAAACTGAATCCGCAGGAGCGCCGGATGAAAATAGCCAATGGCCGCTATGAGGAGATCATCCCTTTTTCCGCCATTTACAGCGTCCAAAAAGTATCCGGTCACCCGTGATGGCTCGTTGCATAGCGGGCAGCGGGCCGCCGCCAAAATCTGGCCACCGCCAACGTCAGCAGGACCGCGGCGCCAAAGCGGACCAACAGCAAATATTGGACCGGGATTCCCAAAGGAATAAAAATGACGGTATCTTCAATCACGGCATGACAAGCGGCCAGGAAAATGATGATGAGCGTAATGTCCCGTTTTGACAAATTGTGTTCCTGGGCTTGCTGGATAATCAATCCGGCCCCGAGAAACAAGCCGGCCAGCAAACCGCTTACCATGGTGACGGACCCTTCTTTGGCAATGCCGAACGGCTTTAAGAAAGGAGAAATCCAAACCGCAATCTTGTCCAACACTTTTAAATCTTTCAGTGCCTGCAAAAACAACGTCAACGGAATCAAAATGGCGGCAAATTGAAGAACCCCCGTCGTGGCGGTCCAAAACGCCGATCCGATGATTTCATCCCATCCGGAATAAACCGTTTCCCCGCCGGAAACCAAATTCACGGAAGCTTTGCTGTTTCCGCCCGGCCAGAACAGATGGATCAAAATCCCCGATAAAGCGGCAAGCCCCCCGCGCACCGCCAGAGGCACCCAAACCGCCACCCCCACTTTCCGGCACAGGGCCGATTCAATGAACATATTGTGGGAAAAACTCAACATCACCGCCAATATAAACACTTGTTTCACCGTCAGATCCAACGCTCCGATCGCTCCCAGAGCGGCATACAGATTCAGCACATTTCCAAGCACCAACGGAATGGCCGCTTCCCCGTTCAATCCGAACAAGGACATAAACGGAGCAAGGAGGTTGGCAAACCATGTCAAAAGAAAAGTATGTTTGGCGATATGCACAAAAAAAGCAATCGGAAAAACCACTTTCGCCAGCTCCAAAGAGGTTTTCCAACCGGACTGAAGTCCCTGTTTCCAATGAATCTTCTGCACAAACGTCCCCTTCTTTCTCTTTTTGCTCTTCCGCTAAACAAATCTGTCTCCTGTGTAAACGGAGGATCTCCGCCATTTAAAAAATCCCCTTTTTCTCCTGGCCCGCTTCTTTTCATCCTCCGTCTGGTGCCGGTGAAACAACGCCCCCAAACCTTCCGCTGTCCGGGAATCCAACCGATCAACTTCGACGCATAATAAAAACACGCTCTGATAATCTACTTTTCTATCACATCATAAAATAATTCTCTCGGAACCTTCAATAAAGGCAACCGGGAATGAAACAAAATGACGGAGCCCGAAACTCCACGGAGCGTGGATGACGTTTCAGCAGTCCGGAGAGATATAATAAAACCCGGGGTGAAGCGAATGGATCAAGCAAGAAAAAAGCACTCCGCAGGAATTTTGGAACCATCCAAAAACCGGGCGATGCATATAAAAAATGGAGGCAAGAATATGGATGCTGAAAAAATCGGCAAGTTGATTGCCAGACTGCGCAAAGAAAAAAACCTGACCCAAAAAAATATTGCCGATGCGTTGGGGGTGCAAAGCAAAACCGTTTCGAAATGGGAATGCGGGGCCGGATGCCCGGATTTGTCCCTGTGGCCGAAACTGTCCGCCGTTTTGGGTGCGGATATCGCACAAATGATGGAAGGGGAAATCGTTCGCAACCGGCCGGATGCCGGAAATATGGACAAAGTACGCTTTTATGTTTGTCCGAGCTGCAGAAATATGTTGGCCGGCACCGGAAATGCCTCTGTCTTCTGCTGCGGCAGAAAGCTGGAGAAGCTCCAACCGGCAAAAACCCTTCACGAAACGGAAATCAAGATGGAAGAAACGGACACGGATTACTTCTTTACCCTGGACCACCCGATGACCAAAGAACATTATCTTTCTTTTGCCGCCTTGGTCAAAAGCGACAAAGTTTACCTGAACCGGTTATACCCCGAGCAAGATCCTTCTTTCCGGTTCCCTGCCGTCAAAGGCGCAAAATTGTATGTCCATTGCATCCAGCATGGTTTGATGATGTATTCCGGCAAATGGTAACCCCTCCCCGAACCCTTCGGCAATCAAACAGCCGCCGCTCAAGGAGTCCTGCTCCTTGCCCGGCGGCCTTTTTTCACATCGTCCGGGCAAGCGGAAGGGATCGTTTGCTGCCCGTTGCTTCACCGCTTAACACCGGACGGATCCGAATGCCGTCCACTTTCCCGTCCCACGTGGAAACCAGGGCATCTGTTTTCTCTTGTGTCCATCCCCGGAGAATCAACCCGATAAACGTGTGTTCTTCCGCCGGGAGCAAAGCCAGGGACGAAGCTTCTTTGCAGAAAGACGGCGAAAGCATGGATTCTGTTACCTGTCCGCGCACTTTGAGCAACAAAAAACGGGTGGGGAACAAATCATCCCCGGAGAGCATCCAAGGCTCTTTCACCGGAAGGGGATTTTGTTCCGCAAAGCCGTTTGTGTTCAGCAAGTCTTCCACCACTGCGCTGGCTGTCGGTTTCTGTCCCGCACCTTGTCCGACCAGCGTCAAATCCTGAACATAATCGCCTTCGACCGTCATGGCGTTATAAACATCCCGGACTGAGGCCAACGGGTGTTCCTTGGGAACCAGCGTCGGTAAAACCGAACCGGAAACCGGGCCGTTTTCGCCGAATTTTTCGGCCTGTGCCAGCAATTTGACCGAATACCCCAATTTCCCTGCCAATTGAAGCTCTCCCGAAAGTATATCGGTGATTCCCTGATAAAAAATGTCTGAAACGGATACCCGGGCCTGAAAAGCAAGCCGCATCAAAATCGTCAATTTATAGACCGCATCCAATCCTTCCACATCGGAGGAAGGATCGCTTTCCGCATACCCTTTCTCCTGGGCTTTTTTTAAAACCTCCGCAAACGAATGACCTTTCTCTTGCATTTGGGTCAGGATATAATTGGTCGTCCCGTTTAAAATGCCCTGGATCCGGTCGATGCGGTTGGCCTTCAGAAAATGGCGTAGGGTGCTGATGACCGGAATACCTCCCCCGACACTGGCTTCATACCGCAATTGAACTTGGCATTGTTTAGCCAGTTGTTCCAATTCCATGCCGTGTTTGGCGATCAGCTCTTTGTTGGCGGTCACCACATGGCATCCTTTTTTCATCGCCTGTTTGATGTATGAATAAGCCGGTTCCACTCCCCCCATCACTTCCACCAACACATCGGTCTCTTCGGTCAGAACTTGGGAAAAATCCGTTGTGATCCGTGCATCCGTGATTTCCAGATCCCGCTTTTTCCCGGGATCTTTCACCAAAATCGCATGAACTTGATACCACTTCCCGGTTTTGCGGGCAATCACATCCTGGTTTTCCTTGAGCATTTTCCATACTCCGCTTCCCACTGTTCCCAAACCAAGCAAAGCAACATTCACTTTTTCCATTGTTCCACCTCTGCCTCCCAAAATAAAAACCCCCTTCCATAAAGATAAGAAGAGGGTTGTCATCCGAAAAACGTTCTTCTTATCTTTCAGCGGTTGAAACCGCTGCAGGAATTGGCACCTTCCGGTGATTGGCTGATCACCGAGGTTGCCGGGCTTCATCGGGCCAGTCCCTCCGCCACTCTGGATAAGAATGAATCCACTTTGTATTCAGTTCCAAAATATTTCTGTATATTATGAAGTTCAACTCCTTCTTTGTCAAGGGCCACTCCTTCAGATAATCATGTTTTTCAAGATGCCGAGCCGCTCGACTTCCAGTTCCACCACGTCCCCCGGTTCCAAATAGCGGTGCACATCGGTGCCCAATTCCAGAATGCAGCCGGTTCCGACCGTCCCGGAACCGATCACGTCGCCCGGGAAAAGCTCACAATCCCGCGAAGCCCGCTCAATCATCCGGGCAAAACTCCAGTAAAGCGATTTTACATTTCCCGATGAAACCTCTTTGCCGTTGATTCTGGCCCGCATCTTTAAATCCCAGTGTTCACCGGACCGACGGTCTTCCAATTCTTCCGGCGTCACCAGATAAGGACCCATCGAGGTGGCAAAATCTTTCCCTTTAGCCGGCCCCAACCCGACCGCCATTTCTTTTCGTTGCTCATCCCTTGCACTCCAGTCATTTAAAATCGTAAAGCCGGCAATATATTCCAACGCCCGTTCGTGCGGAATGTTTTTTCCTTTCTTTTTGATGATACAGGCCACTTCCAGTTCAAAGTCAAGCTCGTTGGTGTATTCCGGCTTCTTGACCCGTGACTCGTGCCCGACAATTGACCGATGATTCGAAAAATAAAAAACAGGAATTTCATACCACTCCGGCGCCATGGGAAGCCCCCGCTTTTGACGGCAGGTCTTGACATGCTGCTCAAACGCATAAAAATCGCGAAAACTGTTCGGCACAGGAACAGGAGCAAACAGCTTGGCTTCCTCCAGGCGGATCGCAACGGGCTCCCCTTCGATCTGCAACGTTCCGATGTCCTCCTGCGCAAGCTGCCTTTCCATCTCTCTGAGGGCGTTGAATTCCGCATCCCCTCTGGCCAGACATTGCCCCATCTCCGTTGCGATTTCATGGGAAAAAACCAAACGTTTTTCAATTTCCAGCCATCTTTGGGCAAGTCCCACATCGATGATCCATGCCCCTGACACCAGTCCCAGGCGGGCACCGGCAATCTCTTCCGTCTGGATGTTCAATTCATCGGCTTTGACGCAATACGTGACCAGTTTCAAAAGCAGATCCCCCTTTATATAAAAGAAACAGACTTTGTAGCTGCTCCATGTTAGCTATAAAGTCTGCATCATCTTTGTCTGGATTCGAAGCGTCTCGTGAACAATCCACTCTCCCGCATTCGGCGACATCAGCCCGGTAAACCGTTCGACCATGCGATCTCTTTTATAATCCGGCGAAAAAAACTTTTCCAATTGCAACCGGATCGTCTGCGGTCTCGTGATCATGGCCACACGATGGTGCAACAAATATTGTTGATTGGCTTTTTCCTGTCCCGGTAAAGCTTCAAACAAAAACATCGGCAATTTTTTGGCAATGGCCTCGCTGATGGTCAATCCGCCGGGTTTGGTGACCAACAAGTCGGCAGCCGCCATCCTCAGCGGGATGTCGCAACGAAAGGGTTCAATCCGGATGTGTGGTTGATTCACTTTCTTTTGAAGCCGGTGATACAACTGGTCGTTTTTCCCGGTCAACACAACAAATTGCATGGAACGGAGATGCCGGATTTCATCCACCAACTGCTCCAGCGGTCCGAGACCGGTACCTCCGCCCATGATCAACACCACCGGTTCGTCGCTTTTTAAATTCAATTGTCGGCGCGCTTCTTCCTTCGGTATTTCTTCATAAAAAGCTTCATTGACCGGTATGCCTGTTTCATGGATTTCAAGCCCTGTTGTCCACTGAATTTGTTCCAACTGGCATTGATTCAGCAAACGCTTGGGCACAAAAAGCGCATGCGGCAACCGCATCAGCCAGATGGGATGCAATTCATAATCGGTAATCACTCCGACGGCCGGGACTTCCTCCCATTGGGTCGGACACAAAAGCAACGCAAAAGGATGGGTGGAAACTATTCGTGTCGGCTGCACTTGTTCAAAGAGTTGCGCCATTTTCTTCCGAATGGACCAGCCCATCTTTTCAATGAGTTCGCTTGAGACATAACGAAACATTTTATTGTGATGAGTCCAGTCATATAAATAATGATAAAGGGTTGGAAACTTGTTCAACATTCCGTGATATCCAGATTGCAACAGGGGATGGAAGGTGCCAGGGATCAAATCCAGTAAATCAACCACCTCCGCTGTTACTGCAGGCATTTTTTCAAATTGACACTTCAGTGCCTTGGCGGCAGCATTATGTCCGGTACCGAAGCCCATGGTCAGCAGTAATATGCGTTCGATGGCGCTTCCCTCCTTTGCAAACCCGTTACCCCTATATACTGTTCCCAAAACTGCCCGGATTTAAATCCGTAATCTCGCAATGAAACCAAACACGCAAAGTGCAGCAACCACTCGGAAAACTCTTTGGATGCCGTGCTGCGGGCCGTTTCCCCCGTTTCCTTTCGCCTTCGGCACGATCCGTCCGGCACCTCCGGCTCTTCCCATTGAACAAAAACGGCTTGGCTACTTCCATCTTTACGTCATCCGGATGGCGAATATGCTTTCCCGCCCGATGAAGGTTGTCCCGTTGAACCAGTCTTCATCCTCCCGCTTCTCCCTCACTTCAGGGAAGCGGAAAAAATGACACAGGGCCGCTGTATCTCTATATTCTACACTTTTTTGAAACAGGGAGCAAAAACACGGACGCTATTTAAAGAAGACGTGTTCACCAATGCGCATTTTCTTGCTGTTCGACGCTTTTTTCTCCATCCATTCGGAGGTGGCGATTTCCGGATTGTAATAATAAACGGCTCCTTGTGTCGGATCCTCCCCTTGGATCGCCATTTCCACCGCTCTTACCGCCTTGGCGTCCGGCTCCAGTTGAATTTGTCCGTCACTGACCGCCGTAAAAGCATTTTTCTGATAAATCACTCCACGGATGCTGTCCGGGAAAGCCGCATGTTCCGTCCGGTTTAAAATCACCGCGGCCACGGCCACCTGCCCCTTGAACGATTCTCCGCAGGCTTCTCCGTAAACCGCTTTGGCCAACAGCCTTTTTTCCGCAGGCGTGACATCAAATCTTTTTTTCCCCGGCCCATCGCCGGCCATTTTTCCTTTTATTTCATTTTTACCGGGTTGCGCGGTGTTGCCCGTTTCTTTCTTTTGCATGGATTTCCCGGCCAAGCGAACCGGACGGGTTTTCCGTTTATCTTGTTTCACATGGGAAACCGCCAAGCCCTCGCTCAATGCTTCTTCATTTCTCTCTTCCCATAAGCGGGTATATGCACTGTCATCCACTGCCGCGGATGCTTTTTTCAATATTTTCCGGTCTGTCATTTTTGCATGCCCTTGATGGGCGGATTTATACAAAACCACCACAGCCATGGCAAGAATCGCAATGGCCGCCGTCAGATTTTTCACTGTCTTCATTCAATCCCCTCCCTTTTTGACCGGGCAGAGCTACACAACCGCTATTGTAGGAGAAGGGATATTTCGACTCAATAGTGATTTATTGGGAATCAAAAGACGCAAAAAAAGACACAGCATTCTTGCTGTGCCTTTTTTACCGGGATTAACCGCGGGCGGCGAGGTAACGTTTGTTTACTTCTTCCCAGTTCACAACGTTCCAGAATGCTTCAATGTATTCCGGACGTTTGTTTTGGTATTTGAGATAGTAAGCGTGCTCCCAAACATCCAATCCCAAGATCGGGGTTGCCCCTTCCATCAACGGGCTGTCTTGGTTCGGCGTGCTGGTGACGGCCAGCTTTCCGTCTTTCACAACCAGCCATGCCCAGCCGCTTCCAAAGCGTCCTTTGGCTGCATTGGAGAACTCTTCTTTAAAGGCATCGAAGCTTCCGAATTCAGCATTGATCGCTTCTGCCACTTCACCCGTCGGAGCGCCTCCTCCGTTCGGGCTCAAAATTTGCCAGAACAAGCTGTGGTTTGCATGTCCGCCTCCGTTGTTGCGGACAGCCGTGCGGATGCTTTCCGGCAAAGCATTCAGGTCCGAGATCAATTCTTCCACGCTTTTGGCGCCAACATCATGCCCTTCCAGCGCGGCATTCAAGTTGTTGACATAAGTCGCATGATGGCGGTCATGGTGAATTTCCATGGTGGTTGCATCAATATGCGGTTCCAAAGCATCTTTTGCATATGGCAGTGGCGGCAATTCATATTTGGCCATAGTTTTTACCTCCTATGTAATGAAAATCAATGGCTTTTTGGGACATTGGAAACAAAACCAACATCTATATTTATTATGCTTGAAAATTTAGTGTTTAGTCAACCGATACGTTGAAGGAGAGGAAGGAAATGCGTAATGTCTTCCAAAATATAATCCGCCCCCAGCTCTTCAAACTTCGCCCGGGCTGCTTTCCCGGTCAGGCCGGTCAAAGTTGCAGCAAAATCACAGCCCATTTTCCGGGCCGCAATCAAATCGGCCACCGAATCGCCCACAATCAAAATCTCTTTACCATTGTCAAACGGCAACGGATGATCCAGACAATCACGGATGTCTGCCTCCCTTCCCAAGTAAGCCCGGACATAGGTAAACGGCTCGGGTTTTCCGAGCGGGGCGCGGTTTGGATAGGCTTTTTCCGCTTCCATCACATCACTGGCCGTGGCAATATGGTTCTCATCCAGCAAGGAAAACCAGCCGAACGAGCGAAAAGGAACTTCCGTTTCCAAAAATGAGCGCCCGGTTCCGATCCCGGCTTGGATCCCCTTTTCTTTTAACATTGTCAGCAATTGCCTGATCTTTTCCGGTTCGGCCAAGGGAATTTCATTTTCAAGGAATCCCTTTTTCCCTTTTTGTCTTACCGGTTTGCCCTCGGTTTCCTCAAATCGTTGCTCACCCAAATACCATTCCTGATAAACCGAGTAAGCCAATTTCCACAAGGACGAATTCCGGGAAAACACATCCACCGCGATACCAAACCATTCATATGCCAGTTCATTGAAATAAACCAACAATTGATGCTTGTCCAGGTTTTCTTTCCGGTCAAACAGGGAGATAAAGCCGGAAAACCGCGGTTGAAAGCCGTTTGCCTCGTTTTGGACCGCTTGGAGCGCCTCCGCCGTCACCGGTTCACTCAATAATTGTTTTACCCTCTCCGGTTTTGCTTCATACACTGCCTTCAAAAAGAGCATCAGCTGCCCCGAAAAGACAAGATACACCATATCCCAGTTGGAATTGAGCCCTTTTTGTTTCATCCAGTCCAAAACCTGATCGTTCACAAAAACCTCTTTCCGGATCCGGCGGATTTGCTCTTCGGAAGGCCGGACCACATGTTTTTGGTCATCCAGCCCCAGATATCGCGGCGAATGGAGCAATTCCCACACGGACAGCGCCGATGCGTCAAAACATCTTTCCTCGCTTAAAAACACACCATCCACATCAAATAAAACCGCTTTATACAATCGGAACACCCCTTTTGAGAAAAACATCACATGCTGCCTTTCGCTTCATTGTAATAAAGCACTCCTTGTCCCGCAAGAAAAGAATCGGCTTCTTTTTGTGTCTTTGAATGAAATCCCTGCCGCAACCCCTTGAAATGCGACTCTCTTCTTCACAAATCATTTAACATCCATTATTATCTAAATAGACAGAAAAAAACAAATTCACCTGACGAGGAGGCATGCCGATTGCGTTTTTTCAAATGGTCCTCTCTTTTGATCACGACCATTGCCTTCACACTCATTTTTTCATTTTGGCCGACGGTTTCTGATGCCGCTTCCTTCGGTTACAAAATAGAAGTCAACAAAGCCACCAACCGGCTCTATTTGTATCAAGGCAATCAATTGAAAAAAGTATATCCGGTGGCCACCGGGCGTCAGCCGGGGTTGACCCCGGAAGGCACGTTTCCCGTGGTCATCAAAATCAACAAGCCGGGCTGGAAAGGCATCCCGGGAGGAGATCCGAAAAACCCGCTGGGCGAACGCTGGCTGGGCCTTCGCGTAAACGGAGACCGTGGCAGAACTTACGGCATCCACGGCACCAATCAGCCCGGGTCGATTGGGAAATATGTTTCCAACGGCTGTATCCGTATGCGGAACCAGGATGTCATCGAATTATCGAAGCTGATTCCGACAGGCACACCGGTTTGGATTCACAGCGGCAAAAGCCGTCAAAAGCCACAGGGAAAACCTGACGGACAACCCGTTTTGCAAACCGCCACCATCACGGGCAACCACGTTCATCTGCGGACCGCTCCGTCCCTCAGAGCCGCGATCATCGGGAAATTAAACAAAGGCGCCCGTCTTTCGGCCACGGGCAAAACGAAAGATTGGGTGCAAGTAAAACTGGCAGACGGACGCACTGCTTATGTCCATCAAGACTATATCCGGGTCAAAGGGAACACGATCCGGGTCGGCGTCTTTTTGGCCAACCTCCGGTCCCGTCCTTCTTTGTCGGCAACCATTGTTCAACGCGTCCCCAAAGGCATGGCCTTGACCGCCATCGGGAAGGAAGGAAACTTTTACAAACTGCGCCTGAAAGACGGATCGACCGCATACATTCACGAAATTTGCATCAGCCGGTAAACGGATGTGCCAATGCCTCTGACGAGGCATTTTTTTCTGTGCGAAATTCAAATAATGGTAAAATTCCTCCTGCTCTCTCCCCCGATTTTTCCGGTATAGTTAATTTCAGTTGATGATTCGCAAGCAAGGAGGGGGAAACGATTGCATGATCCGATCGGGCTTCATTCCGGTTAAACTCCTGCTGCTTTCACAATAACATGTAGGAGGGAAAAGAAGCGTTGAAACATATAAAATGGATTTTCTCATCCATTTTGGCCATCGTTTTGGTCTTCGGTTTTTACTTTGGAACCGCAGGAGCTGCGGCCCATTATCAAATCGAGGTCAATAAATCGACGAATACACTCTATTTATATAAAGACGGAACCTTGGAAAAAACATACCGGGTGGCTACCGGCCGCACAAAAGAATTGACTCCCGAAGGAACCTTCACCATGGTGGTCAAAATCAACAAACCCGGCTGGAAAAACATCCCGGGAGGAGATCCGAAGAATCCGTTGGGAGATAAATGGATGGGAATCAGCGTCAATGAAGACAATGGACGTACGTACGGCATTCACGGAACCAATCAACCGGAAAGCATCGGAAGCCACGCTTCGAGCGGATGTGTACGGATGAAAAATGAAGATGTGAATGAATTGTACAACATCGTCCCGGAAGGCACCCCCGTGTGGATTCACAGCGGAAAATCAACGGGGAAATGGGCCGGAGATCCTTCCTTTGCCGTTCAACCGACAAGCGGCGAATTGAAAGTGACGGTCAACCTGGCCAATATCCGGACAGGCCCTTCACTGGGAGCCTTTGTCATGGAACAGGCTGAAACAGGGACGGTTCTGGAAATGACCGGCTTTGTCAAGGATTGGTATCAAATCAAAACACCGGGCGGCAAAACCGGGTTTATCCATTCATCTACCGTGACGAAAAACACCGGTTCTTCCAATCAGAATAACTTTACCGATGCCACCGGTTCCATCAAAGTCACCGGTTCCGTGACCAACATCCGGTCCAATCCGTCTTTGTCCGCTCCGATTGTGCAAAAAGTAAACAAAGGCACCCAACTTGTGCTGACCGGAGAAAATGCGGAATGGTACCGGGTCCGGTTATCCAGCGGTTACACCGCATACGTCCATAAAAGTGTCGCCGAAAAAACAGAAGCCAAAACACCCGATGCCCAAACGATCAAAGTAACGGTCTTTCTTGCCAACATTCGTAATTCCCCTTCGGAAAATGCAACCATTATCATGCGAGTGGCTCAAGGAACGGAACTGAAAAAAATCGGAAACAACGGTGATTGGCATATCATCCAATTAAAAGACGGGCGCACCGGATTTATTCATCACAGTGTTGCCCAATAAAAAAGAAGGAGAAACACCAGTTTCTCCTTCTTTTTTTATCAAACGGTCAACATCCGGTCCAACGCAACCTTGGACCAATGTTTGGTTTCCTCATCCACTTTGATGACATGAATCGGGTTTCCCTCCAAGATACTTTCCAGCGCCCACAATACATGGGGACGGTCAATCCGGTTCATGGTCAGGCAGGGACACATCGTCGTGCTCAACAATTCAATATGCTTGTCGGGATGTTCCTGGGCCAGCCGTTGCACCAAATTGACCTCGGTGCCGATGGCCCAGCGGCTTCCGGCCGGTGCTTCTTCAATCACTTTGATGATATAGCTGGTCGAACCGGAATCATCTGCCAGTTGCACCACATCAAAAGAACATTCCGGATGGACGATCACTTTCATTTCCGGATCCCGTTTGCGAATGCGGTGCACTTGTTCAGGAGTGAACTTTTGGTGCACGGAACAATATCCTTTCCATAAGATCATGCGCACCGAATCCAACGGCCCTCTTTGCTCCTCAAACTTTCCATCTTTTGGATTCCAAACCACCATTTCTTCCAAGGGAATGCCCAATTGGTCATAAGCGGTGTTGCGCCCCAGATGTTGATCCGGCAGGAAAAACACGCGTTTCTTTTGGCGGAAGGCCCAGTCCAACACCTGCTTCGCATTGGAAGACGTACAGGTGGTTCCGCCGTGCTTTCCGACAAAAGCCTTGATCGCGGCCGTGGAGTTGACATAAGTGACCGGAATCACCGTGTCTTGAAACGTTTCCTGCAAAACATCCCATGCTTCTTCCACTTCTTCAATATCCGCCATATCCGCCATGGAACAACCGGCACGCAGATCCGGCAAAATCACGGTTTGCCCCGGGGCCGCCAACGTATCGGCCGTCTCGGCCATAAAATGCACCCCGCAAAACACGATATATTTGGCGTTTTTCTGCTTCGCGCCCGTCTTGGCCAATTGCAAGGAATCCCCGCGGTAATCGGCATATTGAATCACATCATCCCGCTGGTAGTGATGGCCGAGGATCACCAAATCATCCCCCAGCGCTTTTTTTGCCTTTTGAATCCGTTCGTCCAGTTCCCGCCCGGACATGGAGCGGTAAACCTCCGGCAAATCTTGATCCAAGTAATTCAACATGGTATCCATCATCGAGATGCCTCCTCCCCAAAATCCAAACTGATGTCAAGTGCAGAAACCGAATGCGTCAGCCAACCGAGCGACACCGCATCCACCCCGGTTTCCGCAATCGGGCGGATCGTTTCCGGCGTGATCCCTCCGGATGCCTCGGTCCATACCCGGCCGTCGATCAAACGAACGGCTTCCCGCAGTGTGTCCAAATCCATATTGTCCAGCAAAATCGCATCCACATCATGCTTTAAAATTTCTTCCACTTGTTCCAAGGTATCGGCTTCCACTTCGATTTTCACCATGTGCCCGACATGTTTGCGGGCCCGTTCAATCGCCGCCGCCAGACTTCCAGCCATCGCAATGTGATTGTCTTTGATCATCACGCCGTGGCTTAATCCAAACCGGTGATTGGTACCGCCGCCGACACGGACAGCATACTTCTCCAACTGCCGCAGCCCCGGTGTCGTTTTCCTTGTGTCCAGCATCTGGCACGAAAGGCCTTCCAACCGGTCCACCAACTGCCGGGTCATCGTGGCAATGCCCGACATCCGTTGCAAGAGGTTCAGCGCCACCCGTTCACCCGTCAGGATGGCGCGGGTCGGTCCGGTGATCCGGGCGATCGCCGTTCCTTTTTTCACCCGTTCCCCTTCCCGGACCAGCCATTCCCACTTCATTTTGGGATCCAACTCCCGGTACACGGCTTCCGCCACCGGCAAACCGGCAATCACCCCATCTTGTTTGGCAATAAACAAACAAGAACTTTGATGATCCTCCGGCACCAGCGCCTCTGTTGTGAGATCGCCGACACCGATGTCTTCGTTCAATACTTCACGAATCCATTGCTTTAATGCTATCCAATTCACGATGAAATCCCCCCTTGGATCACTTTGTGTTTTTCCGCCCATTCCGGAATGGTTTGCGGAAAATCACGACGGTAATGCCCCCCTCTGCTCTCTTCGCGCCACCGGGCTGCCTTCATCACCAATTGTGCAGTTGTTAACATATTTCTCAATTCAAACATCCCCGGCAAAACGTGTCCCGAATCCGACAACCGGTTCAGCTTGGAAAGCCCTTCAGCCAAGCCTTCCGATGTGCGGACAATGCCTGCGTGATCCCACATGACCTGCCGGATTTCCTTTTTGATTTTTTCTTCCGTTTGTTTATCTTGGCACAAACGAGGATATTGCGAAGGAAGTTGCATCGTTGTGGACTGCTCTTCGTAAGATGACAGCTTTTTCGCCACCCGCTGCGCAAAAACCGTTCCTTCCAGCAAAGAATTGCTCGCCAGGCGGTTGGCGCCGTGAACACCCGTGCAAGCCACTTCCCCACATGCAAACAGCCGCGGGAGGGAAGTCCGTCCGTAAGAATCGGTTTTGATGCCTCCCATGATAAAGTGCGCGGCCGGCCGGACGGGAATCCATTCACGCTCCGGATCGATCCCGGCTTTGCGGCATTCTTTGTAAATGGCAGGAAACCGTCGGGCAAATTTCCCTTTCAAATGTCTGGCATCCAAATACACTTGTTTCCCTTGCTGCATTTCGGTGTAAATGGCCCTGGACACCACATCCCGGGGAGCCAGATCTTTTAATTCGTGATACCGCTCCATGAACCGGTCTCCCGACTCCGTCACCAAAACGGCGCCTTCGCCCCGCACGGCTTCCGAAATGAGAAACATCGGATTTTGGTCGACAGCCAGTGCCGTCGGATGAAACTGGATAAACTCCATGTCCGTCAATTGCACGCCGGCACGATGCGCCATCGCAAAACCGTCACCGGTGGTCACCAAGTCATTGGTCGTATACTTGAAGACTTGGCCGCATCCTCCCGTCGCCAACACCACCCCTTTCCGGGCCAGATAACACGTCGGCTCCTGATCGGTATCCAGCGCAATCACCCCGCGGCAAGTATCGTTTTCCACCAATAAATCGGCCACCATTGTATGCGTTTGCATATGAATGGATTTCTGCCGCTCAGCTTGCCGCAGTAAGGTGGAAGTAATCCCGGCTCCGGTTGAATCCCCGTGCACCCGCAAAATCCGGGAAGCCGAGTGGGCCCCTTCTTTGGCCAGCAAATAGGCATTCCCCTTTTTATCAAAAGGCGTTCCCCAATCGGCCAGCAACCGGATTGTATCGGGAGCCATCTTCACCATCAAACGCACGGTATCCTCATCACACAAATCCACTCCCGCCCGCAGCGTGTCCTGCCAATGCAGGTTGGGAGAGTCTGCTTCGCCGATGGCCGCGGCGATCCCGCCTTGGGCCCGGTAAGAATTGCTCGCATCTTCACATGCTTTGGTCAAAACCTTCACTTCTCCGGTTTCAGACAAAAAAAGCGCTGTCATTAAACCGGCAATCCCGCTCCCTACGACAATGTAATCGGTCGTGACTTGTCTCATCATGATAAGGTCCTTTCAAAAAACGTTAACAATTTGTTCATATTCATTTTCTCAATAACAAAAGGAATGTCAATAGCAAATTTTTTCTTTTTATGTTTTGAACACTTCACGAAAAAAGGTCTGTTGTACTTTTTTTTCGCTATAATAGGTGAAGAAAGCTTTACAAATGCGGAGGTTTAATCGATGAAACCCATTTATTTGGATTACGGGGCCACCAGTCCCGTACGGCCGGAAGTGATGGAAATCCTTCTTCCTTTTTTCCAAACAGAATATGCCAATGCCGGCAGCATCCATGATTTCGGACAACGAAGCCGGGATGCGATCGAGCGGGCAAGAAAACAGGTGGCTGACTCGCTGGACGCTTCATCCCCGCGGGAAATCATCTTTACCGGAAGCGGCACCGAAGCCAATAACCTGGCCATCTTGGGAGCAGCCAGAAAACACCGGAACCGGGGAAATCATGTGATTACGACATCCATCGAGCACCCTTCGATCCTGGAAACATGCAAACAATTGGAAAGAGAAGGGTTTGAGGTAACGTACCTTCCGGTCGATCCATACGGCCAAATTTCTGTGGACCAAGTCAAAGAAGCCCTGACGGAGCAAACCATTCTGGTCAGTGTCATGGCCGCCAACAATGAAGTGGGAACGCTTCAACCGATCCAAGAAATCGGCCGGCTCCTTCGCCACACACCGGTTTTGTTTCATACCGATGCAGTGCAATTTTACGGCAAAATCCCCTTTTCCGTTCAGGAACTGGGCGTGGACCTGCTTTCCGTCAGCGGACATAAAATTTACGGTCCCAAAGGAATCGGCGCCCTGTATATCAAAAAAGGAATCCGGATTGAACCGGTTCTCTTCGGCGGGGGCCAAGAAAGAGGCCTGCGTCCTGCGACCCAAAACACGCCCGGAATCATCGGTCTCGGAGCGGCCGCTTATTTGATGAGCCGGGAAGTGGAACAAGAACGGCAGCGGTTGACCCGGTTGCGCGATCTGTGCCTGAAGCGGATCCAAAAGGAAATCGGCCGGGTGGAATTAAACGGCCATCCAAGCAACCGGTTGCCCAACAATCTGAATCTCAGCTTTCACGGGGTCGAAGGACAAGCCGTTTTGTTGGAACTCAACCGCAAACAAATTTATGTTTCCAGCGGTTCCGCTTGCAGTGCAGGGAAACATGCCCCTTCCCATGTCCTGATGGCCATGGGCAAAAGTGAAGAACAAGCCTATCAAAGCCTTCGCATCACCTTTGGCAGGGAAACCACCGAATCGGATGTCCATCAACTGGTGGATCATTTAAAAGAAATTCTTGAGGACTTGCGAACCTTCTTGCGAAACAAACCTTAATACGTGGAGGCTGTTTCCATTGCAAAAATATCTCAAAGGATGCTTGAAGTTATTGTCCGGTTTGCTGATTGCCATTTTGTTTTGGATTTTGTTTGTCTTTTTGCAACAAATGAATTACCGGGATCCGGAGCAGATTTACTTAATGGGAACTCCCGTCGCCTACGGGTTTGTCTTTTTCTTTTTATGTATCTCTGTCGGTTTTATCTTTTCCTTTTTCAAAAACCGGTTCCATCCCGCCCGATTAAAAAGGCGTTTCTTTGTGTTTGCTTTTTTCTATTTGGTCAGCAGCCCGCTTGTGATTTTAAGCTTTGACAATTATTTGCTCGTGACTCCCCAAGGTCTTGGTTACAGCCGCTTTTTCAGCATCGAAGACATGCATTTTTACCGCTGGCAGGACATCAATCACGTGGTTTTGGACTACAAGCCGGAACAACTTCCGTTTATGAAAGAAAAACTCCGCCTTCAATATCACATCCATTTTAAGGATGGAACAGCCTACAACCTGAACAGTTACAATTCACCGCTTTATGATGCCGGCCAATTTAAGGCGATCCATCGCACGTTGCTCCGGAAACAAGTTCCGGTGATGATTGAACGTCCCCTGCCTGCGGATGTTTCCCCTGATTCATTCATTTATCAGATGTTCCATTTTCACTCGCAATAAAACATCCCCTCACCAGGCTGACAACCCGGGTGAGGGGATGTTTTCATTTCGCCAATTCATACATGGCTTGGGCATAAATCGCAGTGGCCTTCAGCAATTCATCCACATCGATATATTCATCACGCTGGTGAGCGGTTTCGGCACTGCCCGGAAACAACGGACCAAAGGCAACGCCGGTGTCCAGAACCCTGGCATACGTTCCTCCGCCGATGGCGAGAATCTCCGCTTTTTCTCCGGTTTGTTCTTCATAAACATTCGTCAGCGTCCGGATCAAGGGATGATCGGGATCCACAAAATGAACCGGCTTATGGTCGGCCTCCGGAATTTGGAAACCGTATTCAGCCAATTTTTTCTCTGCCGTTTGCAAAATCTGTTCGGCATCGCCGTTTTTGGGATAGCGGATATTGATGCGGACTGATTGTTTTTCCCCGGCTTCAAAGCGGAAAACCCCGGCATTGACGGTAAGAGGTCCCATCCATTCATCGGACACCTGGATACCCAATTTCTCGCCAAAGAAACTGTCCACAAAAAGATCATTGATCATGCGGACATAATTCTCCCCTTCCGGATCCAAAGGAACTTCCGCGAGGAAACGGGCCATAAACAGCGCTGCGTTCTTCCCTTTGTCCGGTTCCATGCCATGATGGGCTTTCCCTTCCATCACAATGGTGACACCCTCATTGCTTTCTTCGGCGTATCCCTGGATTTGGCGGGTAAGCAGATAGTCTTGAACCTTTTCTTTCAATGCGAAGACATCCCCGTCTCCGCTCAGCCGGACGGTGGCCACGTCCGGAACCATGTTGACGCGTTGCCCGGATTCAAACCGTTCCAACGTCCATGCGTCATCCTGGTGCGCCGGTTTTTGGCCGGATCTTACCGCCTGGATATCCAAAAAACCTTTTTCGGCCGCAATGATCGGAAAATCGGCATCCGGGCTGAATCCCATCACCGGCATCTCTTCTTTCTCGAAATAATGAGACATGCAGCGCCAGCGGGACTCTTCATCCCCTCCCACAATCAGCCGGATCCTTTTGGACAGGTTAAGCCCCAGATCCTTGATGATCTTCAGCGCAAAATAAGCCGCCATGGTCGGGCCCTTGTCATCCAGGGCACCACGGGCATATAATTTGCCATCGCGGATTTCGGGTTGAAACGGAGGACTCGTCCATCCATCTCCGGCCGGAACCACATCCACATGGGACAAAACCCCGATGATGTCCTCCCCGTCGCCGTATTCAATATGCCCGGCATAACCGTCCACATTTTTGGTTTGAAAGCCGTCTTTTTTGCCCAATTCCAACATATAATGAAGTGCTTCCGCCACTTTTTCCCCAAACGGAGCCTGAGCGGAAGCCGTGGATTCATCCAAAACACTTTCAATGGACAACAAGTTTTTTAATTCTGATAACAATTCATCTTTCCGTTTTAACACTTCTTCCTGCCATGCCACTTGGTTCATAACCGACTCCTCCTGTTTCACGTTCATGACATTTCTCCTTTCCGTTATGTATATTCAGCGATGATGGAGCAAAACGTGAATATATCCTCCTTAAAATGGAATAAGTCTCTTTTAATGGAATTTATTAGATGCATGACTTATTTCTAATTAATATACCACGTTTGGGTAAAAAGAGTAAATGAAGCAAGCTTCACCCCGTTTCAGATTGTTCCTATTTTTTAATAAAAAAGAAAAGACTTGTGTCGCCACAAGCCTCATCAACCTTCCAAAAATTTCAAGACATGGTAAAAGAGAAAGCCCATCACAGCCGTCCCCGGAAGGGTCAGCACCCAGGCATAAATGATTTTTCCGGCCACACTCCAACGCACGCTGCGGACACGTTCCGCCGCACCGACGCCAATGATTGATCCCGTAATGGTATGTGTCGTACTGACCGGAATCCCAATTTTTGCCACCGTCGTCAACAAGATAGCCGACCCGGTCTCGGCGGCAAAACCTTGCGGCGTTTCCAAACGGCTCAACCGGGAACCGATGGTATGAATGATTTTTTGTCCGCCCATTGCGGTTCCCAAACCCATGGACAAACCGGCAGCCACTTTGACCCAGCTTGGAACCGTCAAATCACTGTATGAACCGTACGCCACCAAAGCCATGGCCACGATCCCCATCGCTTTTTGCGCATCGGATGCTCCGTGGCTGAACGCCATAAACGCAGACGAAACAATCTGCAACGGTTTAAAAATCCGTTTCACCCGGGAGCGGGGCATGTTTTGGAAAAGTTTCCGGATCAATTTGATCAGACTTCCCGAGAAAAGTGCTCCCAATACGGGAGAAATCAACATGGCAACAAGAATCATAATAATTCCATGAACTTTAAGAACGCCAAAACCTTTATATGCAATCACCGCCCCGATCAAACTGCCGATCAAGGCATGGGATGAACTGGTGGGAAGTCCCAACAACACGGTGATGATATTCCACATGATCACTGCCAATAAAGCCGATATCAACAAAACCAATGTCACATTTTCCGGATCCACAATATCTTTTCCGATCGCTTTGGCAACCGCCGTGGAAAAAAAGGCCCCGGCCAGGTTTAATCCCGCGGCCATGAAAATGGCTGCCCACGGGGATAACGTGCGTGTCCCCACCACCGTCGCAATCGCGTTGGCGGTGTCATGCCATCCGTTAGTAAAATCAAAGATCAATGCCAATACCACAACTGCCACCAATAACCAAAACGGATCAAGCATACTTCATTACCACACTTTCCATCACGTCCATCACATCTTCAAAGGAATCCGTGACACCTTCCAGTTTTTGATAGATCTCTTTCATTTTGATTAATTCAATCGGGTCAATCGACTCTTCAAACAACGCACTGATGCTTTCCCGCATCAATTTGTCGCCTTCGTTTTCCAACGAATTGATTTCGACGGAAATCCGGCGAATGGTGTCAAAATCCCGTTTTTCCAGTGCGACAAATGCTTCCTGCAACTGGCGCGCCGATTTTTCCAGGATTTCGCCATACTGGATCAGGTAAGGCGTCGTTTTGTTGACGTGCATATAAACAAACCGTGCGGCGCATGCTTCAATCCCGTCCAAAACATCATCCAGATAATAAACCAATTTCAAGATGTCTTCATGATCAAGAGGAGTGACAAACGCCTTGTTGAGTTCCTGGATCACCAGATGAGTGTAATCATCCCCCTTATGCTCCAGTTCTTTCAATCTTTCCGCATATTGTTCCTTTTCTTCCAAGGTTTCCACGTTTTCGCGGAACAGCTGTACGGCCTCGATGATGTTGGTGGTGGCATCCACCATGGTTTGGTAAAAAATCTTGTCCTTTGACCGGTTAAAGAGCACAATCGTTTCCTCCCAATCAACCATTTTTTAACCAAAAATTATCATATTCTTAAAAAAGAAATTTTGAAATACCACAGCCTGAGACTTAACCAATTATTTATCTCCGGTTTAAAAAAACTTAACAAAAACTTTACATTGGGAACACAAAACACAGAACACCCTTTGCAGAACCAATGCGGTTTGGCGGTGCGGAAGAAAAGGAACAACGGGCACCACGGGCTTTTAGAGGATTTGGAAGGACCCAATTATTTATTTTAACACAGAAGCAAATGGCTGAATCAAAGGAAGAATCTTCTTTTCACCTGGCTGAATCGTCCCGACGACAGAAATAAACTCTGTTTTATCTATTTCCCAAATGAAAAGATTATATAAATGCACGAAAAAAGACACCCTTTGCAGGTGTCTTCAAAGCGGGTCCGATGAGCCGTCACATATGAACATTGCTGTGCAAATAGGTTCCTTCGATCTGTAAGTAAAGCAAATTGATCTCACTGATTTTTTTGGACAGCTCGTTCATTTCCTCATTGGTTTGAAAAAAGAGCTCTTCATCTTCTGTATCCTTCAATTTTTCATAAAGCTCCATATAAGTTTGTTCAAGTTGTTGGAGACGGTCCGGAATTTTGTCACACACTTGTTGGCAAGCCCATTCGAATTCCTGCTTCTTTTCCGGGGGCAAACTTTCATATTCCACGTGCAAAACCGGCCGCATCAATTCCAACTCTTCGTCATAGCGAAGCTCAAAAGCAGGTTTTGTCATCTTCTTCACCTTCACCTTTTCAGGGTTGCGGCTTTTCTCCCGTATTTATCTGCATATTGCGTTTCACTTGATCTTGCAAGTCCTCTTTGATCAATTGCTCCGTTTTCATCTCGATCTGATCCGGATCCCCTCCGGCTTCTTTCCAATCTTTAAGCAATCCGGACACTTCTTTGCGGTAATCTTCATCCAGTTTGTTGCCCACTTCATCGAATTGCTGTCTCATATAATTTTGCAGCTGTTCATTCCTTTGTTCAATCCAGGAACGGATTTGTTGAAAGGTTCGCTGGTCGATTTTTTGATCATCTTTGATAAAGTGGTTGGCTTTTTTCAGTCGATCCGATTCCCGGTCCACTTTGGTTTGCATATCGGCATAATATTGTTGCAGGCGTTCTTCATCATAGTGATGGGCTTTTTGCACCGAATTGATGGCTCGGATCGCCCACGGTTGCCGGCTTTCTTTCAAGCGGTCCGTTTCGGATGCCAAAACCTTTTCCAATTCCTTTTCATTTTTGACGGTGGCATAATCCCCGCCGGTTTGATCGGCAATGTTTCGCAGTTGCTGTTCGGTTTTCGCTTCCACATCCAACCCGATCACGTGAACATTGGCAGCGGTGTCGGACAAATGCAGCGCTTGCGCCATTTTTTCCGGATTGCCGTCACAGTTGTCATAACCGTCCGTGATTAAAATGACGTGGTTTTCCACCTGACCGGGAGCCCCTTTTTTCATATCCGGTTGGGATTTAAACAAGGCCAGGGCCAAGGGATTGTAGCCCGTCGGTTGAACCCCGCTCAAAGCTTGTTCCAGCTGCTTTTGATCATACTTGGAACCTGCATAAATTTTTTGGGTGCTGTTGCATGACCGGTCCCGGTCCTTCAACTCCGGACTCCCTTCATGTCCGTAAATGCGCAACTGGAAATCCACCGTATTTTGCGGAAGCCGTTTGGCCAATTGTTGCAGTGATTTTTTCACCGCATCCATCTTCGGTTGTTCTTCCAATTTTCCTCCCATGCTTCCGCTGGTATCCAGTAAAACCACATAGTTCATTTTTTTGTTTTCCGGCGTCTTCGATTTCTTCGCTGCCTGTTCCGCTTGCAGCCAGCGGTCTTTCACATTGCGCCATGCTTCACTTTTGGCTTTATAGGATTGACGGGTGAGTGCATCAAACGCTTCGACATCCTCTTTATAATTTTCGCCGACCAACCCCAGCAAATAAGCATAAGCTTTGTCATCCGACAAGCCTTTAGGCATTTGCTGCAAAGCGTTGATCACTTCATTCCGCTCATAATTTTTCCCGGCGTATCTTCCTTGCCCGTCATCATTCAATATCGCCTGCAACTCGGTATGGGGAGCCGGGCTTTTGGGAATGCTCCGGTCCTTTTCCCCTTCGTCCGGATTCTCTTCTTTGGCTTGTTCCTGTTGTTGCAGCGTTAAGTTGTCCACTTTCTCGATTTCATTGCCTGTGGTTTGTTGGATTTTTTGAATCACTGACGCGCAACCGGTTGACATCCCGGCCGTCAACAACAGGAAGCCGGCCAGCAGGACTCGACTTTTGCTGATACGCATAAGCCCTCCTTATCCTATCCTCTTCATTGATCTATATATATCCAACCTGAGAGAAAAACATCCCAATTTGATTTTAGCTTACTTGATGCACTTTGATTTCGCAATAGGAACAGCCTGCCTTCATTCGACAATATCGGGAAAGATTTCATCCGATCAAAGGGCGTTCTTCCGGATACCGGTAAGGAGGCGGATCAATGTCGCGGGCAATGGCCAGTGCCAGCGTGATCGGGCCGAGGCGCCCGGCAAACATGCTGAAAATGAGAATGACTTTGCCCACCTCGCTCAAATGGGGGGTCAGCCCGGTGGACAACCCCACGGTCCCCACGGCGGAAACCGCTTCGAACAATGCAGACAGGATGTCGGTTTGTTCCGTGATCGCCAAGAGCATGGTGACGATGATCACCAACGTTAAGGAAGCCACGGTAATTGTCAACGCTTTATACACATGACTCGTGGGAATCCGGCGCCGGTAAGCCACCACATCCTGACGTCCCCTCATCATGGTCCAAACGGCCAGCAAAATCACGGCCAGCGTGGTGGTTTTGATTCCTCCCCCGATGGAGCTGGGAGACGCCCCCACAAACATCAGCAGGATGGTGAAAAACAATGTGGCCGGATACATGTGGCTTAACTCCAGGGTTTGAAATCCTCCGGATCTGGGTGTGACCGCATGGAAAAAAGAAGCCAGCAGCTTTTCCTGCAAAGAAAAAGATTGCATGGTTTGGGGATTGTTCCATTCCGTAAACAAAATGACAAGCATTCCGATGCCAAGGAGCAGGCCGGTCATGGTCAACACCAATTTGGTATGTAAACTGAGCCGTTTTGTCTTTGGATAATGGATCAGCTCCAGGATCACGATAAAACCGATGCCACCCAAAATCACGAGGAAGCCGACAATCAGATTGACCCAGGGATCGTGCACATAAGCTGTCAAACCGGCAAATGCCCGGGTCTCCCCAAACAGATCAAAACCTCCCTGGTTAAAAGCGGAGACTGCATGAAAAAGTGCATAATACAATCCTTTCTTTATCCCCCAATCCGGGACGAAACAAAAACTCAAAGCGACAAACCCGGCCCCCTCGACAATCAGGGTGATGAGAAACACTTTCAGAACGAGGTTGACCACGCCTTGCAAATCCAATTGATTGAATGCTTCCCGCAAGACCAACCGCTCCTGCACGCCGATTTTTCTCCCCAGAATCATGGCAAACAAAGTAGTGAGGGTCATGATGCCCAATCCGCCGGTCTGAATGAGCAGGAGAATCACCATTTCGCCAAATGTGCTGAACGTTTGCGCCGTGTCCACCACCACCAGTCCGGTGACACAAACGGCAGAGGTTGCCGTAAACAAAGCATCGATCCATGGAAGCGGCTGTCCGCTTTCGGTGGCAATAGGCAAGGAAAGGAGAAGGCTCCCGGCCAAAATCGCCACCATAAAACCAATGGCAAGCACTTGAGCCGGATTCAATCTTCTCTTTTGAAAAAGATTGTTTTTCTTGTACAACACACGACATCATTTCCTTCTGTAAAATTTGTTCAATGTGTTTGGATTGGTTATAATGAGATCACTGGGTAAAATAGCATTATACATCAATTTTTAGCATGGGACGGATTCATTATGACCAGAAAACCTCGAGTTGTCGTTGGCATGTCCGGTGGCGTGGACTCTTCGGTTACGGCCTGGTTACTGAAAGAGCAAGGATATGAAGTGATCGGCCTGTTTATGAAAAACTGGGATGACACCGATGAATTCGGTCATTGTACCGCCACGGAAGATTATGAAGATGTGCGGAGGGTGTGCGCACAAATCGGTATCCCTTATTATTCGGTTAACTTCGAGAAAGAATATTACCAAAAAGTGTTCCAATATTTCCTGGATGAATACCGGAAAGGCCGCACCCCCAATCCGGATGTAATGTGTAACCGGGAAATCAAGTTTGGCGATTTCCTCAAAAAAGCCAAACAACTGGGAGCAGACTTGATCGCCACCGGACACTATGCACAAATCAAAGAAGAAAATGGCACCAAATATTTGGTTCGCGGTGCCGATCCCAATAAAGACCAAACTTACTTTTTATATGCAGTTCCGAAACAACAATTGATGCAAGCCATCTTCCCGATTGGCCACATGCAAAAAAAAGAAGTGCGTGCACTGGCTGAAAAAGCGGGACTTGCCACTGCCAAAAAGAAAGACAGCACCGGAATCTGTTTTATTGGCGAACGCAATTTCCGCGAATTCCTCAGTCAGTATTTGCCGGCACAACCAGGCAAAATTTGCACGCTGGACGGCCGGGAAATCGGCGAGCATCACGGCCTGATGTATTACACATTGGGACAACGCCAGGGATTGGGCATTGGCGGTTCCGGAACCGGTGAGCCTTGGTTCGTTGCCAAAAAAGATTTGGAGAAAAATATTTTGTATGTGGTCCAAGGGCATGACCATGAAGCACTCTACTCCAACGGTTTGTCGGCAACCGACGTCAACTGGCTGGGAGAAGGAAATTTGCCGGACCGGCCGTTTGAATGCACTGCCAAATTCCGTTACCGCCAACAAGACCAAAAAGTGCTTGTCCATCCGCAAGCTGACGGTTGCCTGCATGTCGAATTTGAAAAACCGCAACGTGCGATAACCCCCGGACAATCGGTCGTGCTGTATCGCGATGAAAAATGTCTGGGCGGCGGCATTATCGATCACACGTTTTAAACTTGCCCATAAAAAGCTCGGGGACGGGGAATCTCCCCGCCCTCCGCTTTCCTTTTAATTACTTGAATAATTATATTTAACCTAAAAAAACCATTTTATATATTATATAAAAATAGAACTTTGGTCGACTGTTCAAAAACTGGAAAATAGAGTAGCATATAAACGAGTTTTCATAAAGGAGGACTCATTGCGTGAAAAATACATATCGCGGTAAACCTGAACGCAAAGAGGATTTTTCCATCGACGAATTCGGCTTGCAAGTCAAACGAAAAGCCCTGGTGTTTACCAGTGCCGGCATTGCTTGCTTGATCATGACTTTTTCCGCATATGTGATCGGAATGGAAGGAACCTATCCGACAGCATCCGAGCTTGAAAAACCATTGATGTCGAAGAAAAAGTCAAATATCTCAGAACATGCAGTCAACGAATCCGGGCGGCTGGCATCAGCGGATCCGTCCAACCAGCCGGCCACCACAAAGAACAACGGGGTAACTGCGGACACATCCATTCAGCCTGACACCAATTTAAACAACCCGGCACCGGCTGCTTCCAACCCTTCTCCGAAGAAAGATCCGGCGACACAGGAACCAAAAAATCATGACTTGTCGGATATTGTGGCCATTGCCGATCCGGTTGGAGAAACGCCGGTTTACGAAAAGGATGATCCGGTACCATCCAACGATCAAAAACCGAAGTTTCCGCCACCAAAGTTTGAATGGAATCAACCAGGTTTCCTTGATCACTTGATTCCTTGCAAGCCTGAACCGTCCAAAGACTCCACAAAATCAATCATTAAAAAACCGAAAACCAACAACGATCTCAAATGGATTCATTTAAACCCCCGTCACAAGGATGAAGATGACAAACAATCCAATCAGCTCAACCAATCTGATTCATCTGATGTGAAAAACCAAGAAAGCCAACGACGGAGCCAAAATAAACAGACCATTTCAAGCAAAGAAAAACCTGATCAAGACTTCAAACGGTTTCAAAAGCAGGCCTTGCTTTTCGAAAAGAAAGACAAGCATCCACACAGCAAAAGTAAAAGCCAACCTGTGATGAAAGAGCCGTTCTTTTTGAAATCAATACCAAAATGGAATCATAAAAAAGCAGCTAATTCAAATTGAATTAGCTGCTTTTTTATGGCGTGCCCTGGAAGATTCGAACTCCCGACCTTCTGATCCGTAGTCAGACGCTCTATCCAGCTGAGCTAAGGGCACATATTTAGCTGGTGCGGACGAAGGGACTTGAACCCCCACGGTCTAAATGACCACAAGAACCTGAATCTTGCGCGTCTGCCAATTCCGCCACGTCCGCACAACATCATGGAGGCGGCACCCGGATTCGAACCGGGGATAAAGGTTTTGCAGACCTCTGCCTTACCACTTGGCTATGCCGCCATGTTGAATGAAATAAATCAGATCATCAAACAATAACTTTGAAAGGAGGAATCAATGGTGATTACCATTTCATCAAAAATTGAAGGTTTGCAAATTCCCTACGGAATTCTTCAAGAACAATTGGAACCTGAAGATTTTCATCTGGGCGGTGGTTATGATTACGACCACGGCTATCTCGACAAGCCTTTGGATTGGGAATCTGATCAAGGTTACCGTTACTATTTGCGCATTCCCCTTTACACGGTCAAAGGAGAATTGGAATCACGCGACGCCATCGTCAAAATCGGTAAACCTTTTATCATAAAACATGAATTCCTGACAAAAAACGACCAATCCGGAGATATCGGCCTTGTCAGCTCTTTGGTGAATCAATTCTCCAAACCCGTCCCTTCAGCAGATGAACCCATCGATGAAAAATGGATTCAGCGGGCTGAAAAAGTGATTCAAACCATCGAATCCAAACTTGCAACCGTAAGTTGAAGATGGCAGGGGCGGTAGGAATCGAACCCACACTGGAGGTTTTGGAGACCTCTGTTCTGCCATTAAACTACGCCCCTACGATGGTGCTGGTGGAGGGACTTGAACCCCCAACCTACTGATTACAAGTCAGTTGCTCTACCAATTGAGCCACACCAGCCAGTGGTGGCTCGGGACGGAATCGAACCGCCGACACGAGGATTTTCAGTCCTCTGCTCTACCGACTGAGCTACCGAGCCTCATAAAATGGCGGAGAGAGAGGGATTCGAACCCTCGAGGCGGGGTTTGCCCGCCTACACGATTTCCAATCGTGCTCCTTCGACCACTCGGACATCTCTCCGTGTCAAGTCATCCAAAAATAAGTTACTTACTTATTTCGTATTGTTTATCGTGCTGACAAATAATATGATACACAGCCCCTGTCTTCATGTCAAGACAAAAATTACTTTACTTTTTTTCAGAAAACTCCCCTCTTTGCCCTCTCACCTCGGAAGACGGTGAAAAGATTGAGCCCATTCCCATCAAGGAACAGGATACACGCGAGGAACAAAACTGAAAGATCAGGGACATGATATTTGAAAACAATTCCCCCTGTCTGAAATCAGGGGGGATTGTTTGCCTGGCAACGACCTACTCTCCCAGGGGTCATCCCCAAGTACCATCGGCGCTGGAGGGCTTAACTTCCGTGTTCGGGATGGGAACGGGTGGATCCCCT
>NZ_JAECVV010000019.1:0-2184 GCF_016055145.1 Thermoactinomyces sp. CICC 23799 | reverse complement strand
GTTCATCCTGAGCCAGGATCAAACTCTCCAAAAAAGTTTGATGTGTACTCTCAAGAATTAACGAGTCATGTCTTCACTCTTCAGTTTTCAAGGAACACTCTCAATCGTCTCCATTTTTTATCACGACGACGTTATATATTCTATCACATCGCCGCCGTTCTTGTCAACAACTTTTTTTGTTTTCTTTTCTCGCTTTTTGCAAGATGTTGTCGTAGCAGCGACGAAAATAAATATACTACCCTTTTATTTGGTTGTCAACACCTCTTTTAAGGTTTATTTTGATTTCATATATTCCCATCCTTTTATGCACAGGTGAGCTTGGACAGAAACAAAAAACAAAATAGCCGTCACACAGCCGATTTGAATGCCTCCTTCTCCATCGAGCGGTTTGAAGCTCTCCATGTTCGACCGAATCAATCAATTTCTTTTCTCCGATTTCTGTGCATTAAAAAACACCTTGATGGTTTTCAGAGCAAAAGGTTAAGAAAAAGGCTCATCCGTTTAACGGTTTCCCATGACTAAAAAGATCCGGGCGGCGCATTTATCAACAGTGAAAAACCAGTGAGAAGCACATGAAGGGACGCAGGAAATGCAGTCGAGTATTGGAACACCCGGTCTCTTCAGGACATGGAAGCGAGACCCCCGGGTCAAAAAACATCCACCAATTTTCAACTTCCGTGCATATACCTTGATTTCGACAAGATCAGATTATGCAATTGAAGCAACGTCCACCCTGTTTACCGGATCTTCGAAAAACAAACCGCTTGTGTATTAACAGACAATCCCAAATTCCAATTGTATTCCTCTGTGACACTTGGTCCCCTTTTGAACATTATGGTCTCCATTTACGGCAAGACACATACAACCTCTACGGTTTACGACCCACCACAATCCGTACAGGAGGAAAGATAAAATAATGGGGACCGGCAATCTGAACGCCTGTCGCTCCCAACTCTTTAAAAATTCCGGCATATTCATCAACATGCCGGAAATCGAGAATCGCAAAATGTCCTCCCGGCTTGAGCACCCGGAATATTTCCCCGAGCGCCTTACGACGTTCTTTTTTATCATAAATATTGTGCAGAGCCAGACTGGAAACAATCACATCAAATTCATTGTCCGAAAACGGAATATCCCGCGCATCAGCAGATACAACTTCGACGCGTTCTCTTACTCCTTCTTTTTCGGCATTTTCCAAAGTTACATCAGGATGATTGCCCGATTGATCCCGTTCATTCCAAATATCAATTCCGATTGCCTTACCGCGGTCGAGACGTTTGGCCGCAGCATTCAGAACGAGTCCTCTCCCGCATCCGATATCGAGTACTTTTTCATCCCCCCGCCAAGGGACGAGGTCAAGCAGCTTTTCCCGTTCATAATACTTCCCGATTTTGCTGCTCCATATCATATAAACGGCTTCAATGAGACAAATCAGACCAAAAAGAAAAAGAATCGTTCCGATCCATCGCCAAGCACCGGCAAACACAAAAAAAGCCCCCATACTGAGCAGAAGCAAAGCGATGCCGCTTAACGTCAAATTTCGAATGACGCCGGGAGCATCTATGCCATAATCCCCTTTTTGATTACCAGTCTTATCCATCCACTTCGCCACCTATCGCTTTTGATATATTTGGACATTGAAACGAAAACCCTGGACGACGCAGCTCAGATAAACCCCTAATTCCATTATATCGGAGCTCTCAAAGATATAAATACTTTAACGCCTGCCTGACCAAAAACGCACCAACGATCGGTCACCTCTATCCATTCCTAAAGCCAAGTCCATCAAGTAACATCGTTTGCTGCACCTGATGGGTACAGAGGAACAAAACTTATTGCCGGGACAATATGCAAGCGCTCGGGTTCCATTATTCTGAAAATGCAATCCAGGTATCCAAAAGGAGTCCCCTTGGATAACATCATCTCCAACCACAAAGTGAATCGGGGTAAGAAGGTTATCAGCGGCCGGCAGAAACTCCCAAAAACAGATGGCGATGAGGAAAGGATGGAAAAGGAGGATCAATCCGGGGAAATGGAAATAACGAAGACAAAATGAAAAAGCCACCTCAAATGAGGTGGCTTGTGTGCCTGGCAACGACCTACTCTCCCAGGGGTCATCCCCAAGTACCATCGGCGCTGGAGGGCTTAACTTCCGTGTTCGGGATGGGAACGGGTGGATCCCCT
>NZ_JAECVV010000018.1:0-3165 GCF_016055145.1 Thermoactinomyces sp. CICC 23799 | reverse complement strand
TGCCTGGCAACGACCTACTCTCCCAGGGGTCATCCCCAAGTACCATCGGCGCTGGAGGGCTTAACTTCCGTGTTCGGGATGGGAACGGGTGGATCCCCTCCGCTATGGTCACCAGACAAAGGTGTCATGGACACACCCTGAAAATGAGGATGGAAGAAGCAATGCAATCATGAGAAGTAGTAGGGAAAGCCCTCGACCGATTCGTATCCGTCAGCTGAACACATTGCTGTGCTTACACCCCGGACCGATCTACCTTGTCATCTGCAAGGGGTCTTACTTCCACGAGGGAATGGGAAATCTCATCTTGAGGGGGGCTTCGCGCTTAGATGCTTTCAGCGCTTATCCCTTCCGCACTTGGCTACCCAGCGGTGCTCCTGGCGGAACAACTGGTACACCAGAGGTGCGTCCATCCCGGTCCTCTCGTACTAAGGACAGCTCCTCTCAAATTTCCTGCGCCCGCGACAGATAGGGACCGAACTGTCTCACGACGTTCTGAACCCAGCTCGCGTACCGCTTTAATGGGCGAACAGCCCAACCCTTGGGACCTACTTCAGCCCCAGGATGCGATGAGCCGACATCGAGGTGCCAAACCTCCCCGTCGATGTGGACTCTTGGGGGAGATAAGCCTGTTATCCCCGGGGTAGCTTTTATCCGTTGAGCGATGGCCCATCCACACGGAACCACCGGATCACTAAGTCCGACTTTCGTCCCTGCTCGACTTGTAGGTCTCGCAGTCAAGCTCCCTTCTGCCTTTGCACTCTGAGGGCGCGATTTCCAACCGCGCTGAGGGAACCTTGGAGCGCCTCCGTTACCTTTTAGGAGGCGACCGCCCCAGTCAAACTGCCCACCTGACACGGTCCTCCCGCCGGATGACGGCGGCGAGTTAGAACCCCGATACGGCCAGAGTGGTATCCCACCGGCGTCTCCACCGAAGCTGGCGCTCCGGCTTCGCAGACTCCCACCTATCCTGTACAAGCCGTACCCGGATTCAATATCAGGCTGCAGTAAAGCTCCACGGGGTCTTTCCGTCTTGTCGCGGGTAACCAGCATCTTCACTGGTAGTACAATTTCACCGGGTCTCTCGTTGAGACAGTGCCCAGATCGTTACGCCTTTCGTGCGGGTCGGAACTTACCCGACAAGGAATTTCGCTACCTTAGGACCGTTATAGTTACGGCCGCCGTTTACTGGGGCTTCGGTTCAGAGCTTCGCGCGAGCTAACTCTTCCCCTTAACCTTCCAGCACCGGGCAGGCGTCAGCCCCTATACTTCGCCTTGCGGCTTTGCAGAGACCTGTGTTTTTGCTAAACAGTCGCCTGGGCCTCTTCACTGCGGCCCCCTCGGGCCCGAAGACCCTAACGGGGCACCCCTTCTCCCGAAGTTACGGGGTCATTTTGCCGAGTTCCTTAACGAGAGTTCTCCCGAGCACCTTAGGATTCTCTCCTCGCCTACCTGTGTCGGTTTGCGGTACGGGCACCTTGTTCCTCCTTAGAGGCTTTTCTTGGCAGTGTGAGATCAAGAACTTCGGTACTGAAACTTCCCTCGCCATCACAGCCTGGCCTTAAAGAAGAGACGGATTTGCCTGTCTCTTCAGCCTCACTGCTTGGACGCGCACAACCAGTCGCGCGATTCTCTACCCTCCTGCGTCCCCCCGTCGTCAACGGAACAAGGTGGTACAGGAATCTCAACCTGTTGTCCATCGCCTACGCCTTTCGGCCTCGGCTTAGGTCCCGACTAACCCTGAGCGGACGAACCTTCCTCAGGAAACCTTAGGCTTTCGGTGGAAGGGATTCTCACCCTTCTTTTCGCTACTCATACCGGCATTCTCACTTCCAAACGCTCCACCACTTCTCACGAAGCAGCTTCGCTGCTGTTTGGAACGCTCCCCTACCATGTCCGAAGGACATCCGCAGCTTCGGTGAACCGTTTAGCCCCGTTACATTTTCGGCGCAGAGTCACTTGACCAGTGAGCTATTACGCACTCTTTGAATGATGGCTGCTTCTAAGCCAACATCCTGGTTGTCTGGGCAACTCCACATCCTTTGCCACTTAACGGTTACTTTGGGACCTTAGCTGGCGGTCTGGGCTGTTTCCCTCTCGACCACGGATCTTAGCACTCGTAGTCTGACTCCCGGAGGACGAGTCTGTGGCATTCGGAGTTTAACTGAGTTCGGTAACCCTGTGGGGGCCCCTAGCCCAATCAGTGCTCTACCTCCACGACTCCTCTCCGAGGCTAGCCCTAAAGCTATTTCGGGGAGAACCAGCTATCTCCGGGTTCGATTGGCATTTCACCCCTACCCACACCTCATCCTATGGTTTTTCAACACCAACAGGTTCGGGCCTCCATTCCGTGTTACCGGAACTTCACCCTGGACATGGGTAGATCACCCGGTTTCGGGTCGACGGCCACGTACTCATTCGCCCTGTTCAGACTCGCTTTCGCTGCGGCTCCGGCTTCTCACCTTAACCTCGCACGGGACCGTCACTCGCCGGTTCATTCTACAAAAGGCACGCCGTCATCCCTTTAAAAGGACTCCGACTGATTGTAAGCACACGGTTTCAGGTTCTCTTTCACTCCCCTCCCGGGGTGCTTTTCACCTTTCCCTCACGGTACTGGTTCACTATCGGTCGCCAGGGAGTATTTAGCCTTGGGAGGTGGTCCTCCCTGCTTCCCACGGGGTTTCACGTGTCCCGCGGTACTCAGGATCCGTCTCGGAGGGTGACCGATTTCGATTACAGGGCTGTTACCTTCTTTGGCGGGTCTTTCCAGAACCACTTCATCTATCCGTCACCTTTGTGACTCCATATGAGACGTCCTACAACCCCGGTTGGCAAAGCCAACCGGTTTGGGCTGTTCCCGTTTCGCTCGCCGCTACTCAGGGAATCGCGTTTGCTTTCTCTTCCTCAGGGTACTAAGATGTTTCAGTTCCCCTGGTGTGCCCCCGTCCATCCTATGGATTCAGATGGCGGTGCCAGCTCTTCAAGCTGGCGGGTTCCCCCATTCGGACATCCCCGGATCAACGCTCACTTACAGCTCCCCGAGGCATATCGGTGTTCGTCCCGTCCTTCATCGGCTCCTGGCGCCAAGGCATCCACCGTGTGCCCTTAGTAGCTTACCCTACTGGCTCTCTTGGAGATTACTTCTCCCGGTGATTGCAACTTGACAAG
>NZ_JAECVV010000017.1:0-4880 GCF_016055145.1 Thermoactinomyces sp. CICC 23799 | reverse complement strand
CACGGAAGTTAAGCCCTCCAGCGCCGATGGTACTTGGGGATGACCCCTGGGAGAGTAGGTCGTTGCCAGGCAAATTGTCACCCGAACCACCTTCAGCATAATTGCTGAAGGTGGTTTTTATGTTTCATGCGCATTCAAGATGTCTTTTTAAAAATTTAAATTTGTAAATTTAAATTTTACATATTTGGTGTCTCTCGTTGAGAAAAATTGCCAAAAAGGTTCATCTGAAGATAAAAAATATGAATATTTAAAAAGTATTTTTGCCTTTGCCGGGATGAAGAAAACGGGATGATTTTTCGGAGGAGAGGGATCAAAGGCAAGGTGATCGCGAATGTGAAATCTTCCGTTCCCATTCCAATGCACAAGAGGGGACCGGGTTGGAACCATAATTTGCAATGATAAATAAAATCTTTTGGTTTTTTTAGGATAATAATTTTTAGTTGAGATATTTCTTTATAAAATATATAATAAAATTGTCATTATTACCTTGTCGCCTGTATTGTCTGATTAATTTAAAATTATTTTTTTATGAATTATCGGATTATTTTTGAAAGGTGTGAGGCTATGAAGAAGATGTCCTTGACGAAAAAGATTTTGATCGGGATCTTGCTCGGTCTGATTGTTGGTGTTATTCTCAATCTTTATTTTCCATCTGCATTTGTCGTCTTGAATCAATATTTATTTGACCCGGTCAGTAATTTATTTATTAAAGCAATTAAAATGGTTGTCGTTCCGCTTGTGTTTTTCTCGCTGGTTTCGGGAGCTGCCGGCATTGCCGATCCGAAAAAACTGGGGCGCATCGGCGGGAAAACGATTATCCTGTATATTTTGACAACCGCAATTGCCATTACTTTTGCCATTATTTTGGCAAATATCATCCAGCCGGGAACCGGAGTCACAATTGACCAGCCGGCGGAAGAAGTGAAAGTGGATAAGCCGCCGAGCATGATCGATACCCTGGTGAACATTGTCCCGGAAAACCCGGTGAAAGCCATGGCTGAATCCGAAATGTTGCAAATCATCTTTTTCGCTTTGCTGTTTGGGATTGGAATCGCATTATTGGGGGACAAGGCCAATCGCATCAAAGAAGTGATTGAACAAGGAAATGAAGTGACGTTGAAACTGGTTACTTTTGTGATGGCCACTGCCCCTTATGCCGCTTTTGCCTTGATGGCCCGGGCAATCGGGGAGTCCGGGATCGAATTGATCGGTTCCATGGCAGCTTACATGATCACCCTGTTACTGGCATTGTTGTTGCATATGGGAATCACGTACAGTACACTGCTTGCTGTATTTGCGAAGATGAATCCGGTTTTTTTCTTCAAACGCATGATGAGGGCGATGGAAGTTGCCTTTACGACCAGCAGCAGTGCCGCCACCTTGCCGGTGACCATGGATGTGGCGGAAAATGACTTTAAAGTCCCGAAATCAATCAGCAGCTTTGTGTTGCCGCTCGGTGCCACGATCAACATGGACGGAACGGCTATCATGCAGGGGGTTGCCGCCATTTTCATTGCCCAGTTATATGGAATTCCGTTGGGGATTGATGATCAGCTCATGATTATTCTAACCGCAACCCTTGCATCGATTGGTACGGCCGCTGTTCCGGGAGCCGGAATGATTATGTTGACCTTGGTGTTGCAGTCGGTGGGGCTGCCGGTTGAAGGGATTGCCATTGTACTCGGTGTGGACCGTTTGCTGGATATGAGCCGTACGGCGACCAACATCACCGGGGATGCCTGTGTGGCGGTGGTTGTTGCCAAAGGGGAAGAAAAAAGACAGCAAAAAGAGGGTTCAGCTGCATGATGGCAGCAAGGAAAAAGACGGGATTCCCGTCTTTTTTTTGTTAAAAAAGGGGTTGCGTTTTTTTTGAACCTGTGTTAAATTATATCAGCGTGAGATGATTTTCTAAATTCCATAGCAATTTGCGGTCGTGGTGGAATTGGCAGACACGCTATCTTGAGGGGGTAGTGGCCTTTTGGCCGTGCGAGTTCGAGTCTCGCCGACCGCACCAGTTGCGGGTGTAGTTCAGTGGTAGAACATCGGCCTTCCAAGCCGAATGCGAGGGTTCGATTCCCTTCACCCGCTCCAGAGCATCCGCTCCCTTAGCTCAGTTGGCAGAGCGCTTCCATGGTAAGGAAGAGGTCACCAGTTCGAGCCTGGTAGGGAGCTCCATGAAACGGTCCGTTGGTGAAGTGGTTTAACACACCAGCCTTTCACGCTGGCATGCAGGGGTTCGAATCCCCTACGGGTCACCAAATGCGGAGCTGTGGTGTAGAGGCCTAACATGCCTGCCTGTCACGCAGGAGATCGCGGGTTCGAATCCCGTCAGCTCCGCCATTTTTTTTGATGGCGGCCGTGGCGAAGTGGTTAACGCACCGGATTGTGGCTCCGGCATTCGTGGGTTCGATTCCCACCGGTCGCCCCATATGCGGAAGTGGCTCAGGGGTAGAGCATCGCCTTGCCAAGGCGAGGGTCGCGGGTTCGAATCCCGTCTTCCGCTCCAAACAAACCGATAACCAGGCAAAAGCTGCAAGTGATTTAAAACTTGCAGCTTTTTATTTTGCCAAAAAGGATGTTTCCGGATTGTTTGTATATTTTTTCATCAATTACAAATTGAATCAATTTTATCCAATTTTAAGAAGGAAATTGAAAAAAGATGTGGAAAACTAATTCCCCGTAAGGGGGTACATAAAATGACAAAGAAATGGATCAAACTTGCTCAAGTTGTTTTGTCGTTGGTTTCGTTGTTGGTGGTCAGCTTGTATCCGGCCGTTTCATCGGCGGCAGACAATGCGGATATACAAGCGAAACTCAAAGCGTTGGTTGAAGCAAATGTTTTAAAGCCGCTTCCTTTTAAGGGGAATTGCACCTCGATTCAGTTCAAAGTGCAGGTGGGAAGCGTCTTTAAGTTGGTTGATCTTCCGGACACCCCGTTAAAAGTGGTGGTGCCTTATGAAATTTACTGGTATCCGGCTTCTGATCAAGGGTTGGTGAACGGGAAGAAAGTGGACCAGGGCGTTTTGAATGTCAAAGAAGACAACCAAACTTTTTTTGTGAAATATGATCCCAAGTCCAATCCGAACGGAGCCAAAGGGACGTATGTTTTAAAAGTAAAACTGAACATAAACAATGAAGTCATCGGAAAGATCCTAATTGCGAAACTGGTGTTTAACCATGATTGCGGATCGGATCAACCGGGGGCGCCCGATGATCCGGGAAACGGCCAACCGAATGACCCGAATGATCCCGGTCATCCCGATGAGCCCGGGAACCAGGATGATCCGAAAAATCCCGGAAACGGTGGTGACCAGCCCGGTGATGACAATAAAAACGACGGTTCCAAACAGCCTCAAGGAGGAAAGTTGCCCAAGACCGCAACATCATACGGAACCGGAATGATGTTTGGACTCGGAGCAATCCTGTCCGGGATGATTCTTCTGTCCGTGAAAAGAAAATTCCTTTTGGGTTAATCTTTTCCGAGTCTGGAGAAAAGAAGGAAGGCCTGTGAAAATGCAGGCCTTTTTCTTTACGCGAATACTTTTAAAAGGAGGTTTGTCATCCGTTGCCGGAATTTAACGATGTCCATCTGCGGAGTTTTGCCGAAACCGTGTTCAAAGCGGTCGGTGTTCCCAAAAGAGATGCGCAAATTATAACGGATTCATTGATACAAGCCAACTTGGAAGGGATCGACAGCCATGGCATCAGCCGTCTGCCGGTTTATGTGCGCAGGTTGATGGAAGGCAGGATTTCCGTGCGCCCGTGTCTTCGGATCATTCAACACGGATCGGTGTTAAATGTGGATGGAGACAACGGATTGGGGCAAGTGGTTTCTTTCCGCTCGCTGGAAGCGGCGATTCCTGTTGCCAAAAAACTGGGCATGGCCGGTGTCTTTATTCGTCGCAGCAATCATAACGGCACGGGTTCTTTTTACTGCCAGCAAGTCATGCAGGAGAATATGGTGTTGATCGCCATGACCAACACCCCTCCGGGCATTGTGCCAACCGGAGGCAGGGAACCGCGGTTGGGGACCAATCCGGTTGCTTTCGGTTTTCCAGTGAACGACGGGCCTCCATTGATTGTTGACTTGGCCACAAGTATGGTTGCAAGAGGAAAAGTGATTTTGGCGGCCCGCGAAAAGAAACCGATTCCCAAAGGCTGGGCCGTTGACGAAAACGGAATGGATACAACGGATCCTTCGGCTGCACTTAAAGGGGCCATGCTGCCGGTGGGGGGGAGCCAAGGGATACGCCCTGGCGTGTGCGATCGAGATGTTCTGCGGGGTCTTAAGTGGTGCTGCCTTCGGGAAAAATGTGGTCAGCATCTATGAAGAGGAGGCAGGCTTTGCCGGTGTGGGACACCATTTCATCCTGTATCATGTGCCGCATTTCATGTCATTAAAGGAATATGGCAAACGGATGGATGCTTTTTTGCAGATGTTGAAAGATACACCGCCTTCCCCGAACAGTGATGGCGTTTATTATCCGGGAGAAAGGAGATATCAAAGATATTTGCAAAGAAAAAAACGGGGGATTCCTCTTTCGGATGAAGTGGTGAAGGATTTGAATGACATAGCGGAAAGCCTTTCGGTACAAGGGCTTTCCCAGGGAGAATAAAGTTCATTTGGGTGATTTATAATAGAGAGAGAAAAAAATTTAATTTTTTGTTGACAAGTGATCAAAGATGGGTTAATATATTCAACGTTGTCGCGAAAAATTGCTGCATGACTTGTTCCTTGAAAACTGAAGAGTGAAGACATGACTCGTTAATTCTTGAGAGTCCATATCAAACTTTTTTGGAGAGTTTGATCCTGGCTCAGGATGAACGCTGGCGGCGTGCCTAATACATGCAAGTCGAGCGGGAGAATCATCCTCCGGGAT
>NZ_JAECVV010000016.1:0-5297 GCF_016055145.1 Thermoactinomyces sp. CICC 23799 | reverse complement strand
ACTTCGTTTTGAGCTGATACATAAAAAATAACTTAAATGCTCTTTAAAAAACGAAGGTGCTCGAAAAACGATATTGAACCTCAAGCGTGTCAAGGGTTTCAGACGCATGCAGTCAAAATGGTTACACCTCTTCTAGAGGATTGAAACTGAATCTCTAGGCAAACCAAAAACGTAATACATGCCTACATCGTCAAAATGGTTACACCTCTTCTAGAGGATTGAAACCCTTCTTGGCAACTATAAATATTTTCGTCTTAGATTTTAAAGTTCGGTAAGTCAAATAGATTAAAATGCCTAAAAAAGTTGAACCAATCCAAATAGTTAAACCATAATTATCAACTAGTTTTTTCCAATCAAAAACCCAAAAATAGAGAATAGTTATGTGACAGATCACCAATAGCAATGTTATTGAAGGTAATATTATTCTCTGAAATATCATTTATCATACCTCCTATGTAGATTTATAACTTTTTAACAAAAAATTACCATAACTTTATATTTTAAACCCGTGGTGCTAGTTGAGCGTTAAGACTCAACTAGCACCACGGGTCATTAATATTGTTTTGTTATGTTATCGATAGCTAAATTCCAAAATATAGTCTATTACTTTTGCAGAAAAAGCCACGCCGGTCTTTTCGGCTGACCGCCTCCTTGCCTATGGCAATCTGGCTGAAGCCTGCAAAGACCGGCGCTCGGTCTGTTCAATGAAGCACGGTGCAAGCGGACTCATTCCGCAGCCATGCGAAACAACTCTAGGTAGCTGCTCATTGCATCGGCAGGAGAAGAGAAAAAGCCCGATCAAAAAGAAAAAATGCCTGGTCGTCAGGTGCTGAACCGATGATAAAACCCGCTGAAAAATCAGTGGGTTTTGTGTTGATCCGGTTTTTTGTTTCTCATAGGTACGATAAAAACTTAAGATTTTTTTCTAAGGTTCTCTTTCATCAGAGAAGCAATTTTTTGGTTATCTTCATTAGTAATTTGTTCTAATCGCTGAATAATAAGTTTTTGCCGTTCTACTGAGTGGTTTTGACTCAACTTTGCCTTACCTTCGATTTTATTAATTTTGATTTTGAATCCTACAATTCCTTTAGTCATACTCTCTAAATATTTAGAATCCACTTGATCTAATTTGTATGAACTATTTGGTTCTTCATATTTCAATACCATGTCACGCAGGGAATTCATTAATTCTTGTTCATTGTCTACAATCTTTACTCTTCCGTATACATGAACAGCTACATAATTCCATGTAGGGACTGCTATATTTGTCTCGTACCAAGATGGTGAGATATAGCAATGTGGACCATGAAAAATTGCTAAGACATCCTGATTTTCTATATCATTCCATTGAGGATTAGGACGTGCAAAATGCCCATATAAGTATTCTTTATTCTTATCAAACGTTAGTGGTAGGTGGGTTGCGAATGGATTTCCATTATGTTGAGAAAACAGTGTAGCAAAACTATTGTTTTCGATAATATCGTAAATAACATCTTCATCTTGTATTTGGAAGTGTGAAGGAATATACATGTTCTCCCTTCCTTTTCTAACTATGGAATCGGATAATGATTAAAAAAGTAAAGAACGATAATAGGTACTATTTAGACAAATCACTTTATGACGACCCCTGTCACATAATAGATTATACCAATAATTTTTTATAATTAAATAAATTTATATTATTTTTACTCTTATTTACCACATAATTTCCCCACTTTATCTTTAATTCTACTTTTTGTGCGATTAAACTAATCACATAATTTACATTATATGTCTAACAATCTATTCTTTTTTATGATATACTCGTCATATAATGTTATTTTTCGAAGTGATTATTTGCTCTTCGAATCCTTTTAAACTCGTCGTATAAGTGAAAGGGTGAAAAAGATGCTCAACGAGTATGTCACTTATCTTCAAGAAAAGGGAGCTTCCCCGAACACGATCATCTCCTACACGAATGACTTGAATATCTTCTTCAACGATTTACATATTCGTCCAGGTGATTACGTCACAACGGCCGATATTCGCAAATGGATCCAGCAAATGTTGAATCCGGCGGAAGGGAAACCGTTGGCCATTTCCACGATCAATCGCCGGCTCAATTCGCTGCGGAGCTTTTATGCGTGGGCGGTCGAACATTACAAGCTCGAACAGAACCCAATGAAAGATATCCAGGATTTAAAATCGGCCGATGAAGATAACGAAAAAATTATGTGGCTAACGGAAGAAGAATTCGAGGACTTATTGCATCGGATGCGGAAAAAACCGGTGCAAAGCCGGGGAGTTGATCCCGAGGAGAAATATCGCCGGGACCGTGCGGTGGTGTATTTGCTTACCTATGCGGGATTGCGAGTGGAAGAGTTATCCAATTTAAAATTAACGGACTTAGATTTAGAGATGAAACGAATTCGAATCGTGGGAAAAGGGATGAAGGTAAGAACAGTGCCGATCTCGAATATCTTACTGGCGGAACTCGAGGATTGGTTGCAATTTCGCGCGGAAATGGCGAAAAAGAAACCGCATGTGGCCGAATCGCCATATGTCTTTTACAGCCAGCGCTCACCGAAGTTTTCCGTAAGGGGCATTCAGCGAATGATTGAAAGCTACAGCCTGCCGAATAAAAAACTGACGCCCCATATGTTCCGGCATACGTTTTGTAAGTGGATGTTAAAGGCGACGAACAACGACATTGAGAAAGTGCGGCGGCTTGCCGGCCACAGTAATATCGCCACAACGTCCCGATACTTAAAAGACAGCTATAGTGATTTGGCGGATGCTGTAGAGGCGTTGCCGAAGTTTTAATCTGAATCATTTCATTCCATAAGGGAGGAAACCGATCGATGATGGATTCATTGCAAATCATTGACAGGTATTTTGGAGACAATGCGTTTTACATGCGTAGTATTGTCGGATCTCCATTGGCTAGCCGTTTCAAAGCCGCCGGATTGCGTTCCTTGGTACGATTTAGTTGATTGAAAATGAATCTTTTTTGTTCACTATGGGTTCAAATAACATGATCCATGTCCTCGTGGAGTTGAATCGGCGACTGAAGCAGAAACTGTTTATGATTACGGGTAATTTGGCTAGTTGAGCGTTAAGACTCAACTAGCACCACGAGTATGATTATAAGTTTTTCTTTGAAAAGATTCGGATTGATATGAGCATTGAAATCGATGCCATCAAAACGGCTATAACAAAAGGTATCCAAACCTTTATAGATTGGGGTATTGGTAAGTCAATATTGAAAATATTATTATTTTGATACCATTCAATAATAGTTGGCAGCGTAAACGGAGTTAAAAAGATCATAATGAAAAAAATATATTTTGTTTTTTCATACCCAAATTTGGTTTGAACAGGAATTAATATACTGAAAAAAACAGAAATAATAAGAAGAGCTACTCCTACACTATAAATACTTAACCGTGTTAATCCATATGATGCACCAATCGCTGCAGCAAGATTATATAAAAGAAAGCACGCAATAAAAATCACGAGAATAAATACGTATTTTGCTTTAATAACACCATTTCGAGTATGTGGAGTTATACAAAGGAGAGCTGATCCTTTATATTTATCTTCTTGAAGCGAAATCATATTAAACAAAATATATTCCACAAATAAAACAGTAATAAGAAAACTTATAAAGCTGCCGTTACTTAATCCTAATTTTGAATTGATAAATATAGGTGCTACAATTGCAAAAATAAGCATAACCAATAGATACTCTTTTGCCAAAATTAAATCTTTTTTAACGAGATGAAGTAACAATTTTATCCCTCCTTTACATAAGCCAACATTACATCTTCAATGGTGGGTCTTTCTATAATAATATCTTTCATTTGCTCACAAACTTGGTCTACTTTATTAGTAATTCCTTGGAATCCAAATGGTGTTTGACGTAATCTTAAAAATAATTTAGTCGAGTGTTCATTTATTAAACTATTATCACCTTTTATCAAAGCGTGTCTTTCTAATAGTTCGTCTTTACTTTCATTGAATACGATTTCGCCATTGTCGATTAGAATAAGCATATCTGCTACTTTCTCTAAATCAGATGTAATATGAGTAGAAAAGAAAACACTTTTCCCCTCTTCCTCCATGAAATCTAAAAGTATTTCCATTAACTCATTACGAATTAATGGATCAAGCCCACTTGTTGGTTCATCCATTATTAATAAATCCGCATGGTGAGATAGAGCTAAAGTAATAGCAAATTTCATACGCATACCTTTCGATAAAGTGGCAATTTTCTGGTCTAATTTTAAATTGAAACGATTTATGTAGTTTAAGAAAACAGATTCATCCCAATTCGTATATGCCGGGGCAATAATACTCTTCATTTCTTTCAATGTCATCTCTTCATAAAAATAGCCTTCGTCTAAAACTACACCAATGCGATTTTTTATTTCGTATTCATTTTTTTCTATCTCTTTGCCAAAAAATTTAATGCTACCGTCATCTTTTGGATAAAGTCCAAGAATGGTTTTAATTGTTGTTGTTTTCCCAGAACCATTTACACCGATAAATCCTGTTATGCAGCCTTCCTTTAGTGAAAAAGTTAATTGTTCTAAGCTGAAACTACCTAACTCTTTTTTTAAGTTATTTACCTCTAAAACGGCTTTCATCATTCATCATCCTCTTCAAAAATGATATCCATCATTGAGTAAAGTTCTTCTTTATTTATTCCAAGAGTTTTAGCCATTTGCCACACTTCTGAGAGTTTTTTTTCCACCAGATGCCTTTTAAATTCCGATAACATTTCCATGTTTTCAGACGCTACAAATGACCCCTTTCCTACAATAGTTACAATAAAGCCTTCTTTCTCTAACTCTTCATATACTCTTTTCGTTGTAAGAACACTAACATGCAAATTATTTGCTAATGAACGAATGGAAGGTAGTTTTTCTCCTTCTTTTAATTCTTGACGGAGAATGGCATCTTTAATTTGATCTTTTATTTGTTGATATAAAGGTTGTTCGGAACCGTTTTTAATAATTATTTTCATAGAAAAAACCTCTTTTAACTGTATATGTATTACATATACACTATATACATAATATACAAAGTTTACAATGGTACCGTCAAGAATTTTGTGTAATGTAAGATAGATAGGGTATCTCTGAAATGGATTTGGAATGGATAGGGAACCGGTTTCCTTCACACAAGAGACTGAATATTCAGTCTCTTGTGTGGAAGGGGAAAATCCCCTTATTTTGTTTATTTACAATATTTGGTTAACAATAACGTTCTTCAAACATTCGTTGAAGGGCTTCTTGCGCTTCGGCAAATCCTCG